>NZ_JAOANA010000011.1:0-148137 GCF_032335535.1 Alkalihalobacillus sp. MEB130 | reverse complement strand
TACACCGCCATAAGTGCCCATCAAGCTTCGGATAAAAGAATAAATCAACAGAAAAAGGGTTCCAATCATTTTATTTTCATGATTGGAACCCTTTTTTATTATTTTCGGCTAGTTATGTCCCAGCCTCTCTTGTAATCTATATTGGTTTGTTTTTACTTCATATATGCTGTTCCTACAATAACAAGTAGGATGAAAAGCACAACGATTAACGCAAAACCGCTACCACCAGTAGCTCCTTGGTAACCGTACATAGGTGCGCCGTAGAAACTCATAACGGAAAACCTCCTTTTAGCGTTTTAGTCGAATTCTTCATTACTTCACAAATGCTGTGCCTACAATAACGAGTAGGATGAAAAGCACGACGATTAACGCAAAGCCGCTACCACCAGTAGCACCGTGGTAACCATACATAGGTGCGCCGTAGAAACTCATAACGGAAAACCTCCTTTTAGCGTTCTAGTCGAATTCTTCATTACTTCACAAATGCTGTGCCTACAATAACAAGTAGGATGAAAAGCACGACGATTAACGCAAAACCGCTACCACCAGTAGCACCGTGGTAACCGTGCATAGGTGCACTATAGAAACTCATATTGGAAAACCTCCTTTTTGAGTTGCTATACTTTTACACTATGAATGAGAAGGTATTTTGATTGGGCAGATCACTAATCATAAGAAAATTAAACAATTGCCCACTTGTTCGTTTTTAAAGGAGAGGAATCAGTTATTTCATACAAATGTGGTAAAATGAACCTGATGAGTTAAAAAAGAGGGAGTACATATGAACATAGAGCATTTAAAAATATTTGTTACGGTTGTGGAATTACGCCATTTTTCAAAAGCAGGAAAAGTACTGAATTTATCTCAACCGAACGTGAGCCTCCACATTCGGAACTTAGAGGCTGAACTTGAAACAACATTGTTTATTCGCTCACCAAAACAAGTAAAAGTAACAGCAGCAGGAGAGTTGTTTTACTTAAAAGCGAAACAAATCTTAACGATTCTAGAAGAAGCGAAGCAAGAAATTGCGGACCAAATGCATATCGTACAAGGAACCATTAAGATTGGTGCTAGTTTTACCATAGGGGAATATATCTTACCAAGAGTTCTTGCAGAGTACGCAATGGAACATCCAAAAGTAAATGTTGAGGTAATTGTAGGCAATACAGAAGAGGTTATTGCGAAAACTCGTTCAAATGAGCTAGATATAAGCTTAATTGAAGGGGAAGTAACGGAGTATGAAGGGGAAGTCGTTCCATTTATGAATGATGAAATGATTATGATTGCTTCAAGTAATCATCCATTATCGCAAGTACGAATGGTGAAACCTGAATTGCTACAAGATCAAGTTTGGATTTTAAGAGAAAGCGGCTCGGGGACTCGGGCTTACAGCAATCAATTGATTCAAAACCTTCAATTACAAGTAAAGCGTTCCTTTGTTTTTAGCAGCTCTCAGGGAATCAAAGAAGCGGTATCAGCAGGTCTTGGCATTGCGATGATTTCCCGTTTGACGGTTCGAAAAGAGTTAGAGTTAGGAGAATTAAAGGAAATTAATATTGGTAACCGGAAATTTACAAGAAAGCTCTCCATCGTCAAGGGAAAACACGACTTTGTTTCGAGAGCGCATGATTTATTTATCGAGAAAATTATGAATTACGGAAAAGATAGGTAGTTTAGGTCGAGAGAAATCTCTTGTGAAGGAGAGGATGAGATTCATGAATATCGTTGTATTAGGTGCAGGGGCAGTAGGAGGATATTTCGGCAGTAAGTTAGCAGCAAACGAGAATGTTACCTTTTTAGTTCGGCCAAAAAGGGTTAAACAATTGAAAAAGAGAGGATTGCGGGTCCAAAGTACATATGGGAATTTCACCATTCAGCCATGTATCGAGGTTGAGGCAGAGAAAGTCATAAGCCCACAGCTTGTTATAGTTGCCTTGAAAAATTATCAGCTAGAACAAGCGGTACCGCAGCTTGAAACGTTGGTTCAAAATGGAGCGAAAATCTTGCCACTCTTAAACGGAGTGGAACATCTTGACTTCCTTGTTTCCAAATTCGGCGAACAACAAGTGTTAGGCGGCATTTGTTACATTGAATCTACATTGAATGAGGAAAACGACATTATTCATACAAGCCAACTTCATGATGTTGTGTTTGGTCCGATTTCAGACGGGGACAAACCACTACTATCTAACATAAGAGAAAGTTTTGAACAAGCAGCTATTCCGGTTACATTATCTGAAACGATTGTCGTTGATATGTGGAAGAAATTTATATTTTTATCAACATTAAGTGGAATCACCTCTGTTTCGAGGAAGCCGATTGTTGTAGCATTAGCTGACCCAAAACTTTCTCAGTTTTCCCTTGATTTGATTAAGGAAGTAGTGGAAATTGCTCGGGCAAAAGAAGTGAAATTGCCAGGTGATATCGTTGATACGATTTTTGTGAAACTTGAAAATTTATCACCAACCATGACTTCATCCATGCATCGTGATCTTGAAAAAGGGATGCCGATTGAACTAGATAGTCTGCAAGGCTTTTTAGTGAGAAGCGCGGAGAAATACAGTATAGAAACACCTTGCCTCAGAGCGATTTATGCCATTTTACATCCATTTAAAAACGGTCAAATCTAGTAAGGAGAAAGGAGATTGACGAGTGATGAAGACTGCTCCATTTATATTAGCAGACGGTACGATCATTTTTTAGAGGTGTTATAATGTACTAATTCTAACACTAGGAACATATGAACAAATGGTGCGGTTACATGGAAATACTTAAGCTGCATTTAAGTATGAATTAATTGGATAATTCAATAATGATATTACAAATCCGTCCTGCAAAAATCTTAGAAAAAAGTGGAGGGTTGAAGGTAATTTGAAACACAGTTTATCTACTATAATTTGGAATTTGTTGGTAAATGTAATTGCTAAATCTATTTTAACACATCAGAAAATCCGCTATATTCTTTATCGAATTGCAGGTATGAGAACTAAATCACCAAACATAAGATCCGGTTGCACATTTAGAGGTAAAAGCATCTTCATAGAGAAAGGTGTTTTCCTTAATCACAATGTATTTATTGATGCTTGGGAACGAGTGACTATTAAAGAAAATACAGCTATCGGTTTTGATGTTTTGATATGCACCTCTAGTCATAAAATTGGTGATACTCATAAGCGCTCAGGAGAATCTAAGCGAAAGTCAATTGTTATTGGCAAAGGTTGCTGGATTGGAGCTAGAGCCACTATTCTATCTGGTGTAACTATTGGTGATGGATGTGTAATTGCTGCAGGAGCAGTTGTGAATAAAGATTGTAAACCTAATGGATTATATGCTGGAGTCCCTGCTAAACGTATTAAAGATCTAGATTAACATTAGTAGTTTCTAAAACTCTTATCTTCAGTTTAGTAGAAATACGTGATTATAAAAGAATGGAGGGAGATAAGTCTGGGACTAATCTCCCTTTTGTTAAACAACCAATTCCGAATTTCCAATGCCAAACCGGAAGCTGCCGTTAGATGTGATCTAATCGATAGGTAAAAGGGGTTAATTTCTATTTGAGACTGACCTCTTTTTTTGAGAAAAGAGTACTCACATAGAAAATAACATGTTATGATTAGCTATATGAATGAATATTCACTCATAAAAGGAGGCTTCGCTTTGAAAAGAAAAACGGTAATTGTCACAGGTGGAAGCAATGGGATGGGAAAAGCGATGGCGAAACGTTTCGCTGATGAAGGAGCGTACGTAACCATTAGTGGACGAGACCAAGAAAAGCTAGAAAAAGCGAAAAAAGAAATCGAAACATTCGAAGGTCAAATATTGACCGTTGCGATGGATGTTCGTGATCCAGAAAAAGTACAAATGATGGTCACGAAAACAATGGAAGCATTCGGATCCATCGATGTTCTTATTAACAACGCAGCAGGAAATTTTCTTGTCCCAGCAGAGGATTTATCGGTTAATGGCTGGAACTCTGTTATCGATATCGTCTTAAACGGAACATGGTATTGCACACAAACGGTTGCTAAAGAATGGATGAAAGAGAAGAAGTCAGGAAGCATTATTAATATCGTCGCAACCTATGCCTGGACTGCAGGTCCGGGGGTCGTCCATTCTGCTAGTGCGAAAGCAGGAGTGTTAGCGATGACAAGATCACTTGCTGTTGAGTGGGGAAGTAAGTATAAAATACGTGTGAACGCGATTGCTCCTGGACCGATTGAAGATACCGGTGGAGTAGACAAATTAATCATTAATGAAAACGCATACGAAAAACTTGTTACTAGTATTCCTGCGAAACGTTTTGGAAAAGTAGAAGAAGTAGCAGCATTGGCTGCGTTTCTTAGTTCAGAAGAAGCCGGATACATTAATGGTGAATGCGTGACGATGGATGGGGCTCAATGGTTAGCGGGTGCTAGTTATAAGTTTTAGGATATAGGCTTCTTTAGCCAAAGGGTCGCTAAGCTAAAATTTGGCGACCCTTTGGCCTACTTACTAGTGTGTACCGATATATTATAACGGGTGGTGGTCATGGGCATGCTCTGTTTGAATGGCTAATTGCTGAACTTTTTCGTTAATATAGGACCGGTCTAATTCAAGCATGGTTTCTTGTTTGATTCCTTGCTGAATGTAACGAGAGAATTGCCAAACGATCTCTTTAATACGTCTGTCATTTTGAGCCGCGATCAATTGCAAAGAATCAATCATAGCTGCAACGACAGAAACGTCTTCAATTCCGTAATGGCGTATTTGATAGTAACAACGATACAAATAATCTTCAAAGTGCCGCTGCTTAACCATAACACGAAGGCTTTCATACTGATCATTATAATAGGAACGGTGGAGGTTCTTTTTTGCAAGGACCGTTAAAATTCTAGCGAGAGCACGAATGCCACTGATCGCAGTATTCGGATCATTCGTTCCAGGAGATAAAGCCCGCAATGTAATTTCAACTAATTTTGTTAACCCAAAATCAATGTCTTGAATCGTTGCTCGTTCTTCTCCAACATGAAACAACTGTTGGTAAAGGGAGGAGTCAATCTCACTTGTATTCTTACCCCAAAAAGAAAGAATCGTTGTCCCTTTTTCAATAAAATCACCAAGACCAACTTCCACTTTTACAATAACATCATCATCACGCGCTTGTTCGACTAGCTTCTCTATTTCTACGATAAGCAAATACCCGGATTTTTCTGCGAAAATATACGTTGGTTCAATTAACGTGAGCTCTTCACTTTCCCAATCTTTCCAAGGTTCATCACGTGCTTCTATTTCTTCATCTTCATAATTGCTATGAATCGATTGTATCGTACTTCTCGTAATGTGGTGAATTAAATTACTAACTTGAATCCACCTACCAACGTGATGAACAAAGAAGACAAAGAAACCTACGCAGACGATGGCATAAAGAACAGCTAATGTAGGGGCGAGAAAAAAAGACTGCTGATCTGTTTCACGTATAAGCAACAACAAAATCAAAGCATAAACAAATCCTCCAATGAAAACACCAAGAATGCGTTGCGTATGGACATCTGTTAGAAAGTCTTGCATCGTCCGAGGGGAAAATTGTGATAAGTATGTTGTTAATACAACCATAATCGTTGAAAAGGAAATGGTTGTCATGGTTAAAAGAGAAGAAGCAATGGTGCTTAACAATGTATGAGCCAAGTTTAGATCCACTACAAAAAACGGAGGAAAAAAGTCATCACGTAACAGGTAATCGACATAAACACTGAGCCAAGCAAATAGGATGGAGGTAATTCCATATACTGCAGGGATAAACCAAAAATGTGAGCGCAACATAAGCCATGTAGGATGATCTTTCATAAACTTGCCCTCCTTTGACAAAGATGATGTACCGTTTAGTTTTTGACAATTTGGTAAAATTAAACGTTTCTCTTTTATTTAGGCAGGAAATAGAACGGGAGATGCGGAACAAAGTAATAGATAAATAAAAGGAGTGAAAACGATGTCAATCGAGTATCCAACTAACGAAGAAATAAAACAACTACTTCATGAAAGCAAACGTATTGCTGTTGTTGGTTTGTCTGCCAACCCAGACCGTACGTCATATATGGTGTCAGAAGCTATGCAAAAAGCGGGGTATGAGATTATCCCTGTCAACCCAACAGCAGATGAAATACTAGGTGTAAAAGCGGTAAAATCGTTAAAAGAAATCGATGGTCCGATCGATATTGTGAACGTATTTCGTAGAAGTGAATATCTTCCAGAAGTTGCGAGAGAAACGATCGAAGTTGGAGCAAAATCATTTTGGGCTCAACTTGGACTTGAAAATGAAGAAGCATACAACATGTTAACGGAAAACGGGATTCAAACAGTTATGAATCGCTGTATAAAAGTGGAACACGCGAAGTGGAAATAACTTCTCAAAAACGGAAGGAGAGGTTCCAAATATGCTTTTGGAACCCCTCCTTTTCTTTATGAGAAAAGTGAACGAAATAGCAGGATAATGGAAAAGAGGTTGCGAATACTGAAATAACCGCTACAATAGATAAAGCAGCACTGTTCGAGAAATAGAAACATTTGTTCGTTTGTGCTACAATACGAAAAGTAGCATGTTGAAAGGAGTACCAACTTTGGCTAAGAAACAACATACGGATTATAACGATGATGCGATACAAGTATTAGAAGGGTTAGAGGCGGTAAGAAAGCGTCCGGGAATGTACATCGGGAGTACAGACGCTCGCGGCCTTCATCACCTTGTTTATGAAATAGTTGATAACTCCGTTGACGAAGCACTAGCTGGACACGGATCTTACATAAATGTAACGGTTCATCGTGACAATAGTATTTCTGTAAGCGATGAAGGACGAGGTATGCCTACAGGAATGCATAAATCTGGGAAACCAACACCTGAGGTTATTCTCACGGTCTTACATGCTGGGGGAAAGTTTGGACAAGGTGGATATGCGACAAGTGGAGGGTTGCACGGGGTAGGGGCATCGGTTGTAAATGCTCTATCTGAGTGGCTTGTTGTTGAGATTAAGCGTGATGGTCACGTGTATAAACAACGTTTTGAAAACGGCGGCAAACCTGCGACAACACTTGAAAAGACAGGGAAAACGCGTAAGTCAGGAACGACCATCCACTTTAAGCCAGACCCAACGATCTTTAGTGCAACAACGTATAATATTGAAACATTAACAGAACGATTACGGGAAGCTGCCTTTTTATTAAAAGGGCTAAGAATAGAACTAGTTGATTTGCGTGGGGAAGGTTCTGAGGAAGAGTTTTATTTTGAAAATGGAATTGAAGCGTTTGTAGAGTATTTAAACGAGGACAAAGAAACATTAAGTCCCGTTGTTTTTTTCTCTGGCGAACAAAACGGCATCGAAGTAGAGTTTGCTTTTCAATTTAACGATGGGTACACCGAAAATGTCCTTTCATTTGTAAATAACGTACGGACTAAGGATGGCGGAACTCACGAACTTGGAGCAAAAGCAGCTATGACACGAGCGGTGAATGAGTACGCTCGCAAAGTGAAGCTACTGAAAGAAAAAGACAAGAATTTAGATGGATCCGATATTCGTGAAGGGTTTACATCGATTATTTCTGTTCGAGTACCAGAAGCTAAGCTTCAATTCGAAGGCCAAACAAAAGGAAAACTCGGAACACCAGAAGCAAGATCAGCGGTAGATAGCGTCGTTTCGGAGAAGCTATCATACTTTTTTGAAGAGAATCCTGATGTCAGTACCATGCTGATAAAGAAAGCGGTAAAGGCAGCTCAAGCACGTGAAGCCGCAAGAAAAGCGCGTGAAGATGCACGAAATGGCAAGAAGAGCAAACGAAAAGATGTGCTTTTAAGTGGAAAGTTGACACCCGCACAATCAAAAAATCCACAGCGAAATGAACTGTATTTAGTGGAGGGTGATTCGGCAGGTGGATCGGCCAAACAAGGGCGCGACCGGAAATTCCAGGCTGTTTTGCCGTTACGCGGAAAAGTCATTAATACAGAAAAAGCAAAACTTGAAGATATTATGAAAAACGAAGAAATCCGCACGATTATCCATACAATTGGTGCTGGGGTAGGTTCTGACTTCACGTTAGAAGACGTAAATTATGATAAAATTGTTATTATGACCGATGCCGATACTGATGGTGCACATATTCAAGTTCTTTTGCTTACGTTCTTTTATCGTTACATGCGACCGCTTTTTGATGCAGGAAAGGTGTACATTGCCTTGCCTCCACTATATAAAATTAGCAAAGGAAGCGGAAAAAAAGAAGTAATCGAATATGCTTGGGATGAGCGTGAACTTGACAAAGCAACGAAAAAAGTCGGTCGTGGCTATACATTACAACGTTACAAAGGTTTAGGGGAAATGAATGCGACACAACTTTGGGAAACAACGATGGATCCTGAAACGAGAACGTTAATTCGTGTCAAACTCGACGATGCTGCACGTGCTGAAAAGCGTGTGACGACGTTAATGGGTGATAAAGTAGAACCTAGACGAAAATGGATTGAGTCTCATGTCGCATTTGGGATGGAAGAAGACTCAAACATCTTAGAAAACGAAAACTTAGCAATCATTGAGGAGGAGTAAGCTTGGCACAAACAGAGCGTTACTTAGACCTTCCATTAGAAGAAGTCATCGGCGACCGATTTGGTCGCTATAGTAAATACATTATTCAGGAACGAGCACTTCCTGATGCAAGAGACGGGTTAAAGCCGGTACAACGCAGAATTTTATATGCGATGTACAAAGACGGAAACACCGCAGATAAGCCATTCCGAAAATCCGCTAAAACGGTCGGTAACGTTATTGGTAACTATCATCCACACGGTGATTCATCTGTGTATGAAGCGATGATCCGAATGAGTCAGGAATGGAAGGTTCGCAATCTGTTGGTTGATATGCACGGAAACAATGGGTCAATTGATGGAGATCCTCCAGCTGCGATGCGTTACACGGAAGCAAGATTATCCAAAATTGCCTCCCAACTTCTTCGTGACATTGACCGAGATACTGTCGATTATATTCCGAACTTTGATGATACCGAAGACGAGCCTGTCGTATTACCAGCTATGTTTCCAAACTTGCTTGTTAACGGATCAACAGGGATTTCTGCGGGATATGCAACGGATATTCCTCCACATCACTTAGGAGAAATTATCGACGGGGTTATCATGCAAATGGAGAAACCGAAAACTACTCTGGATGATTTATTAACAGTGATCAAAGGACCTGATTTCCCAACTGGAGGAACTGTTCAAGGCATTGACGGCATTCGTCAAGCATACCGTACTGGTAAAGGAAAAGTCGTTGTTCGTGCAAAAACAGAAGTAGAAGAACTACGTGGTGGACGTGAGCAAATTGTCATTACGGAAATTCCATACGAAGTCGTAAAAGCGAACTTAGTGAAGAAAATGGATGAGCTTCGTTTTGATAAAAAGGTGGATGGCATTGCGGAAGTACGAGATGATACCGATCGTACAGGGCTTCGAATTGTCGTTGAGCTGAAAAAAGAAGCAGATGCAAATGCCATTTTAAACTATCTACTAAAAAATACGGATTTACAAGTTACATATAATTTCAATATGGTAGCTATTGCGAACAAAGCACCGAAATTAATGGGACTTCAATCACTCATTCAAGCCTATATCGATCACCAAAAGCTTGTTTTCACAAGAAGAGCAAAATATGATCTGAAAAAAGCCCAGGATCGTCAACATATTGTTCAAGGGTTAATTAAAGCAATTTCGATCTTAGACGAAGTGATCACAACGATTCGTGCATCCAAAGATAAAAAAGATGCGAAAGATAATTTGATCGCGAAATATGATTTTACGGAAGCACAAGCAGAAGCCATTGTTACGTTACAGCTTTATCGCTTAACGAATACAGATATTACTACACTTGAAGAAGAAGCAGCAGAACTAGAACGCCGCATTCACGAGCTAGAAGCGATTCTGGCAAGTGAGAAGAAATTAATTCAAGTGATCAAAAGCAATCTCCAAACTATTAAAAAAGAGTTTGCTGATGCTCGTCGTACGGTGATTAAAGAAGAAATCGAAGAAATCAAAATTAACATGGACGTGCTTATCGCGTCAGAAGATGTAATGGTCACCGTTACAAAAGAAGGCTATGTGAAACGAACAAGCATTCGTTCATATGGGGCTTCCAATGGTGAAAATCCAGGGATGAAGGAAGGAGATTACCTTTTAGGGCATTTTGAAATTAATACGACGGAAACGTTGCTATTGTTCACAAAGTCGGGTAATTACCTGTATATCCCGGTTCATCAACTCCCTGATATTCGTTGGAAAGACAACGGACAACACGTAGCCAACCTTGTCAGTGGCTACAATTCGGACGATGATATAATTAAAGCACTACCTGTGAAAGAATTTAAAGAAGATCAATCTCTTTTATTTATCACCAAAAACGGAATGGCAAAAAAATCTCAACTTTCGCTTTATCAAGCGCAACGTTTCTCCAAACCTCTAATGGCCTTGAAATTAAAAGAAAATGATGAGGTTGTTGCAGCGATGGTGACAAGTGGAGACGAAGAGTTATTTATCGCTACTCATTTAGGCTTTGGACTGTGGCTAGGAGAAGACGAAGTGAACCTAGTAGGTCAAAGAGCAGCTGGTGTGAAAGGAATCAATTTAAAAGAAGACGATTTTGTAGTAGATGCATCAACCTTCTCGTCAGACGATAAGAAAGTGGAATTTATTCTCGTTACGCAACGAGGGGCCGTGAAAAAGATTCCTATATCTGAATTTGATAAGTCTAGCCGTGCAAAACGAGGGCTAGTTATGCTAAGAGAACTAAAATCAAATCCGCACCGTGTGATTGCTTGCAAACGGGCTACACCTCAGACAACGTATATTGCTGTTACTGAAAAAAATGAGCAAGAGCGTTTTGAAGCAGCTACGTATCGAAATAGTGATCGTTATAGCAACGGATCATTCTTAATCGATGTCTTGACAAGCGGAAATGTAATTAAAGTACGTGAAGAAATTGATACAACACCAAAAACCGACGAGAATTAATCTCGTCGGTTTTTTCCGTCTGCTTTGCAGGTTACGATAACTTTATTATGTAAACCTGATGTGAGGAAACACTAACTTTTTCATTCCTAACAAAAAGATCACTCATTAGTTAGAGTGATCTTTTCTCGTTACGATTCGCTTTAAAGAATATCAAAACAATAAAGCCGATAATAGAAAGAAGGCCACTAAAGAAGAAAACAGAAGGTAAATTCACCTTATCAGCTAATTCACCAGCTACTAACGGGCCACCTAAAATACCAATCGCGTAGAAAGATTGATAAAATCCCATCGCAGAATTTTTCAGTCCGTTTGAAGAAAGTTGAATAACCATTCCTAAAAGCAAAGGAAATATAACCCCTAATGTTAAGCCAATTCCAGCATGGATCAGACTGAAAAAAAACAAAGAGTTTGCTAGTGGGGTTGCAACTAACAAAAGAGCAGATAGAGCAAAACTCATAAGCAAAACGGACTTTTGTCTCTCAACGTCAACTTTATAAAACATTAACCATACGGAAGCTAGGGCGTGTGGAATAAAAAACGCACAAACAAGGATCGTAATCGCATGGTCTCCTGTAGAAAAATAGGTCGTATATAAAGGTGAAAAACCAAATATTGTGATAAACAATATGGCATGAGCTACTAATGATAAAAAGGTAATCGTCTTTAATCCATAAATATGGAACGTCTCTTTGACGTGTGTTGAAATCGTACTAGACGTTTTCGAAGTAGGCACATCGACTTCTTTTATTTGAAAAGCTAAAATCAAGCCGACGATTGCTGTGACTGCCGCAATCCAAAAAGGAAACGTCCAACCAGCGTACAAAACCAAATAGCCACTAATAATCATACTCGTAAACTGTGCAAACACGGTTAAAAACTGGACACGACTCATCGCTTTTGATGCATGCTCTGTTCGAAAGTATTGAGAGTACAACACGGTAGCCATAACCCACATCGCCGCAGTGATTCCCGCTAAAAGACGAGCTACTAATATTCCAATAAACGATGGTAAGAAAACAAGGAGGAGCGCACTAACAAACGCCATGATAAATCCAAAAATGAGAAGCTGCTTTCGTAATCCAACAAGACGATCTGACACGACACCAAGAGGAAACCGTAAAAGGATTTGTGTCACACCATAACTTCCTAATATAATTCCAATGAGTGAGTAACGAAATCCGATGTCCTCTAAATATAACCCAAAGACGGGAATGTAAATATAAGTACTAAACCAAAAACAAAACACAACAGTTAAAAAGATAACATGGTCCTTTTTCGTTGCAATTGGTTGTTCTTGTGTATCCCTCGATATTGCTTGTTCCAAATTAGTTCCCCCCGAGCACAAATATAAGCGTTTTCTCTAATGTACCATGGATCCTTTACCTGTCAATAAAATAAGCAAAACGTATAAGGATGATACAATCAAGAAATACTTGCTAAAAGATAGTGAATTTAGTGCTAGGAGTGGGTATGTTGAAACGGATTGCTGTCTTAACAAGTGGAGGAGATTCACCAGGAATGAATGCTGCGGTTCGTGCCGTTGTCAGAAAAGCGATTTACCATGATTGCAAAGTATTCGGAGTTTATCGTGGCTATGCAGGTATGATGGATGGCGATATACATGAAATGCATTTAGGATCGGTCGGTGACATCATTCATCGCGGTGGTACGATCCTTCATACAGCTAGAAGTGAAGAATTCAAAACAAAAGAAGGTCAATTAAAAGCTGTTGATCAATTAAAGAAACATGGAATTGAAGGGGTCATCGTCGTAGGTGGCGATGGTTCTTATCGTGGTGCCCAAAAACTTTCAGAACATGGAATTGCTACGATCGGAGCTCCAGGAACAATTGATAATGATATACCTGGAACTGATTTTACGATTGGATTTGATACATCATTAAATACAATCATTAATGCGATTGACAAAATTCGCGATACGGCGAGTTCCCATGAGCGAACTTATGTAATTGAAGTCATGGGTCGTCACGCCGGTGACCTTGCGTTATGGAGTGGGCTAGCGGCAGGCGCGGAAACGATTTTACTTCCTGAAGTTGAACATAATATGGAAAACATAATTGATCGACTGGAGCGCGGAGCCAAACGCGGGAAAAAACATAGTATTATTGTAGTCGCGGAAGGAATTGGCTCTGGTGTTGATATTGGCGAGAGCATTCAGAAGCAAATGAACATTGAAACACGGGTAACAGTCCTTGGACACATTCAGCGCGGTGGTTCTCCAACAGGATTTGATCGCGTACTAGCTAGCCGATTAGGTGCTCATGCCGTTGATTTATTATTGGATGGGAAATCAGGACTAGCAGTGGGGATAGAGAAGAATCAACTAGTTAGTTACACCTTTGATGATGTTTTTTCAAAGCCTCATGAGATCGATACAAAAATGTATGACTTATCAAGTCAACTTTCCATTTAAAAAAAGACGTGCCAGCTTTTTATGTAGCTGGCACGTTTTTTAATGGCTGTTTTTGTTGTTTTTAAGGCGTATGTGTTCACCACATGCTCGTTCCATTGCGCTTCCCCGAATCTGTTAAAAAGTGCTCGATTATTTCGGACTTGAAAAGGAGCTTCGATCCGCTCCCGGGATGGGGGGCACGCTTTCCGCAGGCGGGCGTTGAACTAACCGGCTTGCGCCGGTGGATTTCAACTTGCCCTTCCCTCCTGCAGGAGTCGGCCCTCCCATCCCGTCCGCTTTGTTGAGAGGAAAGATAGAAATTCCCTACTATTCAACGATCAAAAATAATAGGAGAATTAGCGTGAAAAGGCCTTTGAGAAATGAAACTCAAAGGCCTTTGTCTACAGTCTGAAGTTTAATTTTCATCAAACATTTCACTATCAGTTTATTTTATAATGTAGATATTACATAGATGTGGTGAATCTAATGATATCAAGGAGGTTGAAAACTGGTTAATCAGTTTACTCTACACTTTTTATTTCATTACGTTTGAAGAACCATACATATAATAGTCCAGCAAAAAAGATAAATCCGCCATAGCCGACAGCAGGATACAAATACGTAACCAATGTTGAAAATCCAACCTGGCTAACGATGAAAGCGGCAAATGTTGTTCCAACGATGAGCCATATGCGGTGTTTCTGATCAACAAAGGTCATCCGAGAAACAAAGCCGTACAGATTGCTTACAGCGGTTGAAAAAACAGCAGATAACAAAACAACCGCAAACAAAAGTTGAACGATAGGTGAAATAAGCGACGCAATATAAATCATCGGTACTTCTACATGAGCAACGTCTGTAATATTAGATAATACACTAAAATAAATGGCGACCACACCAACACCAAGTCCAAGCGCACCTAAAAGTGCTCCCCACAACAGGGTACTTTGGTTTTTGGCATTGGGTCCAATCGGAGCTAAAATGGCAACAGCAATGACTAAATTAAAAGAAGCGTAATTCAAAGCAGCAACAAACCAGTTAGGAGCCGCACCGACTAGAGTAGTCGTTAATTCAAGGTCAGCACTTGTAACAGGACTACGGTAAATTCCATATATCGCAATAAAAAGGACAGCCACTAGCAATACAGGTACAACAAAACTGATCGCATTAATAACCCCTTTGATTCCACGAATAACCGTAAATAGAGCAACTACAGCCATGAAAATCGTTCCCCACCAGGAAGATAACCCGAACTGTTCGACAAATATAGCTCCAGATCCAGCAATCATAGCAGCGAGCGCACCAAATAAAAAGATCGTTATAATCAAATCAATAAGCGATCCTAGCCATCTTCCATTTGAAAATCGGACAACTTCAACGTAAGCAGAGGCACTTAATGCTCGTCCAATTACTAATATCATATAACCAAAGATAAAAAATAGGGCAGATGCTAATACAATTCCCCAGATTCCAAGCAATCCAAACGCACTAAAAAATTGGAGTACTTCTTGACCAGAAGCAAAGCCAGCACCTACAATGGTTCCAATATATGTTGCTGCAATTTTAAATGCATTAATATTTGTAGGTGAATCAGTTGCCACAGAAAACACCACCAATGTGAGTATTTGTAAGAATTCTTAGTATGGATGTTATGGGAGATTCTTATTAGCTTTTCAAAAGTTAGAATAATTGCTCTTTTAATCGAAAGGTGTTGTTTTTTGTCGTATTATCCTATAATATAACTATAGTACCAATACAAATGAACGATATTATGATAAAGGCAAACTATTTGAAAAAATAGGACGCAAAGCTTAGGGTCTAAGGTAGGAATACTATGATCGCCTGGTTACCAAGTATGTTACATATTTATGTGATTTTTTTGGCTATTCTGCATCCACTTGTAGAATAGCTTTTTTGATAAGTTTTTTAGCAACTGAGGGGGAACACACATGATGGAAGGTAGAAACGAAACGTTACATTGGCAAAACGAAATCGTGGGGATGCTTGCAGCAAACAAACCCCTTTCATCCATTTTAAAAACAGTCGTAGCAAGCGTCGAGTTGCAGCTTCACGGGGCGATTTGTTCCATATCATTATATAACCAGTTCCAAAACAAATTAGAGAGACCGTTTTCATTAAATCTTTCGGATGAGTACTTGATGGAAATTAATGGATTAGAAGTTGGTCCAAACGCGGGGTCTTGTGGAACAGCCGTATACAAGAGGCAAACAACGATTGTTTCTAATATAGAAACGAACTCACTATGGGATGACTATCGAACACTTGCAAACAAGCATCATTTAAAATCCTGTTGGTCTATTCCTATTTTTTCACCAACGAACAACGTACTCGGTACGTTTGCTCTTTATTTTAAAGAAAATCGTGAAGCTACAGGAAAGGAACTTGCTCAACTAGAGCAATTTGCACAACTTTGTGGGATTGCCATTGATTATAAACATACGAAAGAGGAAATGTACACGATCAAACATATTGATTCATTAACAGGCTTAGCGAATGCTTCACAATTTAAAAGAGAGGCGAAGCAAGCGATTGATCAAGCAAAAAAAGAAAACAAGATCGTGTCGTTTTTATTTATCGATCTAAATCGCTTCAATTTAATTAACAACATCGGAGGATACGACGCGGGGGATAAGGTGTTAAAAGAGGTTACAAAGCGCCTAGTACAACATATACCACCTACCGCTCTACTTACACGATGGAATAGTGATAAATTTATTATTTTGTATCCTAATACTACGGCTGAGAAGATGAAGCAAAATAGTGAACAGATTATTGAATTATTATCAACACCAGTCCAGTGGGAGGAACATGATTTTATTTTAACGTCAAGCATTGGAATAAGTAGTTTTCCACTAGATAGTGAAAATGTTGATGATCTTATCAAACATTCAGAATCTGCGATGAATGATGCGAAGCTAAAGGGAATGAATCAAGTGCGCAGATATTCACCGTCAATGGACAATCAGTTATCGAATCGGTTGTTAATAGAGAAAGAATTAAGACAAGCGATTACGACTGAGGACTTTGTTTTACATTATCAATCACAAGTAACGCTAACCAATAACGAAATGGTTGGAGTCGAAGCACTCGTTCGATGGTCGCACCCAACGATGGGGATGATTTCACCTGCAAGTTTTATTCCGATTGCGGAAGAAACAGGCTTAATCATTCCTCTTGGGGAATGGGTCCTACGAACAGCGTGTCAACAAATGAAGCAGTGGGAACAAGAGGGACTTCCGCCTATTCGTTTATCAGTGAATTTATCGAGCGTACAACTGAGACAGCGTAACTTAATTGATAAAGTGAAGGAAATTTTGGAGGAAACGGAGATTGATCCATCAAGATTAGTTCTGGAAGTAACGGAAAGTACGCTCGTAAGTCATATGCAATATACGATTAGTCAGCTCCGTGCCTTGCAAGCCATGGGTATTCAAATTGCATTAGATGATTTTGGTACATTATACTCTTCATTAAGTTACTTAAAGCATTTTCCTCTTGATATTATTAAAATTGATCGCTCATTTGTTCATACGCTTTTATCGGATGCAAAAGATATCAAAATCGTTAATACCATTATTCAATTAGGAAAGCACTTAAAACTGAAAGTACTCGCAGAAGGCATTGAAACACGAGGTCAGGCGGAACTTCTTCAACAACATCATTGTCATGAAGGACAAGGATATTTATTTAGCAAGCCTGTCCCGATCGAAACATTAAAGAATGCTATTCAATCGAAGCAAGTATCATAATAATTTCATGTACCGTATTAATTTTATAATAGGAAAATGATGAAGCAAGGAAAAAAGAGAGCTACGACAAAAAAAGCGGTCGTAGCTCTTACTACATTTATTCAGTTCTTTTTTGTGCAGTTTCTTTTGATGTTACGGTAGCTCCATCATATTCTCGGTCAATTTGACCTGTTGTATCTTTTTTCGGTGAAAGGGTATAATCGGCAATTTCATCTGGCCCCGTTAAACCAAACAAGCCCATTGTTCCACCTTGTCCCATCCGGACATGTTCTTGAACATCGCTTTTTTCATTACCCAATTGAAATCACCTCGAATGTATTAGTCATCTGCTGGATTAGCTTCAACAGCAATTTCATACGCTGATAAAATCGACTCTCGTTCTTCAGGGTCTGTAATGCCGACCAAATATTGTTCGTCCTCTTCTTCCTCCACGCGCATTAATAGCGTATCTTCATTTGAAGTTAAGAGGGCATAAGAATGATCTTCCATATCAAATAACGCTTCAACTGAGTAATCTCGGACTTCCCCATTTTCATCTTCAATCGTAATTTGGTCTCTAACTTGATCCTCCATAAAGCTCACCCACCCAACATAAAAGTGTACGTCAAAGAACGTACTCCTTATAATTTGCCCTTAATTGAAGTGATTATTTTTCATAAGAATTGGTTCCTGATTCCTTTTGCATACTAATATGTGAGGAAGAAGGGGGATGAAATGCGTACTAAAATTGTATTTTCTATAATGGTGTTGTTTTTTGTTATGCAAGCACCACTAATTCACGCACAAGCAAACGTTACATCAGAACAAATTGAACAGCTTTTGCAAGAAGATGATAATGTTAACGGTGCCATAGCAAGCATCAGTATTCGCTCATCAAAAAATGGAGAAATGCTTTACAGCAAGCAAGGCAATACAAGGCTTAGGCCTGCTTCTAACTTAAAACTGTTCACAGCAGCTTCAGCACTGTCTGTGTTAGGAGAAGATTATACATTCGATACTGAAATAAAGACAGATGGAAACATAAAACGAAATATACTACATGGCAACCTTTATATTGTAGGAAAAGGAGATCCAACGCTTACGCAAGAAAAAATCAATTCTTTAATGAAATCATTAAAACAAAAAGGCATTCAAAAGATAAAAGGGGACGTTATCGGTGATGATACTTGGTATGACGATACACGCTATTCAGCAGATTTGCCATGGAGTGATGAGACCGCTTATTACGGGTCCGCAATCTCGGCGTTAACGGTTTCACCTGACGAAGACTTTGATGCAGGTTCTATCATTATGAAAGTGAAACCAGCAAAAAAAATAGGCAAGCTTGCTCAAATTAATCTCGAACCAAAAACGGAATTTGTAGAAATAATAAATGAAACAATGACGGTCTCAAAAGAAGAGAAAACGGATATCACGTTTGACCGAAAACATGGAACCAATCAGATTGTTATTAAAGGTGAGATATCTGAGGAGGAAACCGAACAAAAAGAAACGGTCGCTCTTTGGGAACCAACCGACTATACCCTCGCGCTTGTCGAACAGGCCTTACACAAAAATGGAATCAAACTAGACGGCAACATAAAGCGAGGAGTCACTCCAGAAAAAGCAAAACATCTTATCACCCATGAATCGATTCCGTTATCTGAGCTGCTCGTTCCATTTATGAAACTAAGCAACAACGGCCATGCCGAAACATTAGTAAAAGAAATGGGCAAGGTTATAAAAGAAGAAGGAAGCTGGGAAAAAGGACTGGAAGTAATGAGCGAAGAGCTAACATCATTCGGACTGAATCCTGAAACAATGCTCATTCGAGACGGATCAGGAGTCTCCCATGTGAACCTAGTTTCGGCCAATCAAATCACACAGCTACTGTATTCTGTTCAAGACAAAGAATGGTTCCCAATCTTTTTAAACTCATTACCTGTAGCTGGCGGAGACAACCGAATCGACCGAGGTACGCTCTATTATCGCCTTAGTCACACACCCGTCGCTAAGAAAGTAAGAGCGAAAACAGGAACACTCACTTCTGTCAGCACACTAGCCGGCTATGTTGAAACCAACTCAGGAGATACGCTTATTTTTTCCATTATGCTAAACAATGTTCTAGATGGGAAAAAAGCGAAGCAATTAGAAGATCAAATCGTTTTACAATTAGCCTCTTCCTAAGAAAAGGAATAGCATGATTCGGCTAGAGGAATTCTAAATAGCATCTTAGACAGAGGAGGGTTCGTATGGACCATCAGCCACTCACTTATTTTGAAAAGCTTGAAAATGTATATGTTCTTATGGAGACTCGCAACATGCTACAAGCAAAACTAGAGCAGTTAAAGGAAACAAATCAATCAACCGAACTAGTGGAAGAAGATTTGCGAAAAATTGAAGAAGAAATTGAAGAATATACAGACGGAGCTCCCGTTGAACCGAATCAAATTATGACGAGCTCTTTATTTAATCCAGCTGTTATGGAGGAACTAGAAGGAACGGAGTAACACCTTGTTCCTGTTTATGAAGACGAAGTGTAAAAAGAGAATAAATAAACAGGAGTTACTAAAATGAAAAAAATAATTTGCTTGCTATTCCTACTTAGCCTCGCTTGGCCAATCACGATACATGCAGCAAGTGGGGATGGACAAGTCTCACTCATCGTAAAGTCATCTAGCGAGTCATTACATCAAACCGTTTTAAAAATTAAATCAGACAAAATCGTGCAAGAGCTATACCAAGCAGAAGTACTGTATTCAGTAGACAAGATCCCTCACTCCAACCATTATGTTCTTCTTGAAGACCGAGGGACTGTTAGAATATATGTCCTCGATGAAAAAAATGAACTGTATGATGTACAAGCTAAATATAAATTGAAAGTTAACAAAAAAGTGGCTAAAAAACTTACTGACTATTTTTCAGGACTTGAATCACATCATTTTGGAACTCTTTTAACATGGGAAGAGGTCGATGAAATCATCCCAAGGTACACCTCTTTTACCATTACCGATTTAGAAACAGGCTTACAATTTGAAGCACAAAGACGAGCTGGATCAAGTCATGCCGATGTTCAGCCACTAACAACAAAAGACACCAAAATCATGAAAACGATCTACGAAGGCAAATGGAGTTGGAAACGGCGTGCCATTCTCGTGCATCATGACGGCAAAACGATCGCTGCGTCCATGCACGGCATGCCCCATGGTGGAGGCGCATTAGCTAACAATTTTCCCGGACACTTTTGCATCCACTATAAAGACAGCACCACCCACAGGTCTAGAAGCCTGGATTTATCCCACCAAATCATGGTGTACAAAGCAGGCGGAATGCTATCACCCTATGTCCAACAACTACCGCCAAACAAAATTGTAGAACTATTTTTAATCGCACTAAACCAACAAGACTTAGATTTGCTTAACTTGATCTACACTGATCAAAACGGAGAAGCCGAGAAACTCATTACTAACATCGAATCAATCCGACTTGTAAAAAAGAAAAACCCACCTTCAATCAATGAACCACTATTGTACGAGTTGCCGCTTTCCTTTTTAGTGAAAGAAAAGGGGAGAGGTGAAGTAGGATCTTTTTATACGTTTCGTGTAAGTAGAGATTCGTTAACGGATGTGTGGAAGTTGGAGTCGGTACCGATGGGGTTGGTGGAGTAGAGAAAAGGTATTAAAGAATTGACGACCTCAAAAAGGCAATTTGAGGTCGTCTATTTTATGTGATTGAGAATTAGAGTAATAAAAGCAGCCGAAGAGACAAGTAACGTCGTCGGGAAAGTGAAATAGAAGAAACGGGAGCGTCAGAAGAGGCAAGTAACGTTGTCGGCAAAGTGGAATAGAAGAAATGGGAGCATCAGAAGGGGAAAGTAACGTCGTCGAGAAGAGGAATAGAAGAAATGGGAGCATCAGAAGGGGAAAGTAACGTTGTCGAGAAGAAGAATAGAAGAAATGGGAGCATCAGAATGGGCAAGTAACGTTGTCGAGAAGAGGAATAGAAGAAATGGGAGCATCAGAATGGGAAAGTAACGTTGTCGGGAAGTGGAATAGAAGAAATGGGAGCATCAGAAGAGGAAAGTAACGTCTTCGAATAGAGGAGTACAGAAAATAATTAGACTGTATTATGCTGAAAACCCAACATCATCACACAATCTATTCAGTAAAAGGCTATGGAAAAAGGTGCGCCTTTTTCCATAGCCTTTTTCTATTCCACCAACCTCTGCTCATCAATATGAACTTCTTTCGGCAGCTTATGCGGAGCACCTGGAACCCTACGATTTTCAAAATTTATTGAATCAGAAGATAGCACGATGACACTCATGGAACCACCATACACTTTCGCTTGTAATAAAATCGGTTGATTCAACTCATTTCGAAACACAAAATCGGGACCATACCAACTAACAGTCGCATCCCGCCCACTAGGGACATAGGGTACGCGCCTACTATGAGAATAACGTTGAACAATCTCTAAACCCGCATGATCAACGGCATTATACAAAGTAGAAGAAACCTGACAAATACCACCGCCAATTCCTTCTGATAATTCACCCCGAACAATAACAGGAGCAGGTAAATACCCGCGTTCCTTCGTCCGCTTGCCAACAATTTGATTGAATGAAAATGTCTCACCAGGGAAGATCACTTGATTATTAATTGCTTCGGTTGCCAATTTAATATTATGAGACCTTGGCTTGTTACGGCTATTAAAGTACGTCACATATTGACCAATTCGTTGGACGCGAATATCAGAGAGGAGTTCACTATCAACTCTTGGATGGAGAGTCTGATGAGGCACTTCCATTTCCATTGCACCTTTGCCGTAGTAATATTGATAAAATAATTTCTTGAAATGCTGCTTGTGTAAACGGTAACCCACTTGTTCAGAAACAATGTTACCCAATTTATCAATATGCGCATTAACAGGAGGCTCAAACGTTAGCTGATCAATGTGCTCAACAAATTGATCAAACGCTTCCAAATCAACCATTTCTCTCCCTAACGTATCGTTAATAAAGTCAGCTCGATTAACCGTTGCAATAGGCTGGTTTTCATGTGTAATCGTCAGATCATCTTCAATATCGGAAATAGGAACAAAAAGCATTAAAAATCCAAGAAAAATATGTACCATATGCGTAAATTACCTCCCATCTTAGTATGACTTTCGGAAGGTGAATTCATGTGATGAAAGGTTAGTTTTACAATAGAAAAAAGACCCAGTTAACAACTGAATCTTTTAACGGGAAATGATATTTGAAATTTTACTTACCTCAAGTTCCTTATTCTCTAGTACCTCAATGGACTTGGTTGATTCCTTAGCAATTCGGCGTGTCTTTTCAACCAATCTTGAAATATTAGGAAATGTTTTTTGCGCACCTTTTACAAGAAGTGGTTCCCCAATAAAATCAATGCCGAGTTTATGTGAAAACAACCCACCAAATGTCATCTCAAGCGGGACCGTTGGCGAAGCATTCGAACAAATTACTTTTTCGTGATCGTATCCTTTGCCCTCCAGAAGAACAAGTAGTTCACTCATCGCTGTCACCATCTTATGAGATAGCCCTCGTCCTAGAGTGAACACTTGATTGTCGTCTTCATCTTTCCCGTGATAAATCAATTTCCCTAACGCCTTTGATGTTAACTTGTTAAATGTATCAATTCCTAATATCTCTTCCTTTGTAGGGACACGATCATTGGGGATCTTCTTCAAATGATAAGCCGCACAAAGGGCAGAGGAGTGGGTCCCTGCATAACAGTTGTAAATATAAATCATGTCTTATCACCTCATAAGAAAGGGATAAGATAGTTTCCCACCCATGTAACAAATTATACTACCAACGACTCTTCACCCAACGTTCTAACTTACGCTTCAATACAATCTGGATCGGCTCATGTTCCTGACCAATCGGCTTCACAAGAGCCGTCTTCATTCCCGCACGTTTTCCGCACCAAACATCGGTAAACAATTGATCCCCTAAAAATAAGCTTGTCTCTTTTGTTGCACCAACTGTTTGCATATGCTTTTCAATACGTGAAGCAGCAGGCTTATTGCATTTACCAAACCCAATAATGCCATTAGGCTCACAAAAACGATCCACGCGCCCCTGACTATTATTCGAAGCCACAATTAATTGAACGCCTTGGTCTTTTAGCATCGTAATCCACTGTGTTAGTTCATCACCAGCAGGACGATCGTGACTAGCAAGCGTACTGTCTAAATCAGAAAAAATCGTTTTAATGTTGTTTTGCTGCAGCCACTCAGACGTAATATCTGAAAAATGGTGAAGCTCAAAATCCGGTTTAAAATACTTCATGTCATTATTCACTGCCTTTATGTATATAGATATGGTTATCAACTTCTTATTAGCAAAAGTAAGAAGTTGAAAGGTATTGCTTCTATTATGAACTATTTATACCTAGAACAAAAGGATGATTGCAAATGTTAGGACAACCAGTTAAAAAGTCATACATAATGAAAAGTGACTCAATAACCAAAGAACAGAGAAGGTTCGACGCAATGTTGTTCTATTTACAGAATTTTTTCTTCAAATTTGAATAAAGTGTTGACACGTTCGTTATACAGAACTAAAATAAAAGTAAGAAATGCACAAGCTTTACTTAAGAGCAAGATGAAAGAGGTATAAAATCACTAGCACTAAAGTCACGGCGTCGTCGCTTTCTTTTTTTTATCTGGTTGTGCTTTATTAAGAACTATTAAAAAATTGAGTAGGTGAAAAAAGTGGAGCAGGGTAAAGGAAATGAAATTGATATTAGGAAGATATTTGATGTAATAAGAAAACGACTATGGATGATTGTTGTGATTACTGTTATTACTACTAGTGCTGGAGCTATTTACAATCATTTAAACAAACCAACGCCCATTTATGATTCAACATCTAGAATTATGATTAGTGAGACTTCTAGCTTTTTTGATACGTTACGAGTTGTTATTACAGAACCACCTGTTTTGGAGGCTGTCATTAAAGAATTACAATTAAACCAAACTGCTGAGTCTTTAAGGGGACAGATAAATGTATCCCGTGTAGACAGTTCGCAGATTGTTGCAATAACGGTAACGAACCCTAGCCAAGAACAAGCGACGATCATTGCTAATACCGTAGCAAATGTATATAAAGAAAAGGCTGTTGAGCTTTTAGGATTTGAAGGGGTAGAGATTTTTGCAGAAGCGGTTGTAAGAGAAAATGCTTGGCCTATTAATCCTGCAAGTAATCGAATCATTAAATTAGCGTTCGCATTTGGGATTGTCGTTGGACTTGGTCTGGTTTTCCTACTAGACAGCTTAGATAACCGTTTCCGCTCAGAACGACAAATTGAAAAATCTCTAGAACTGCCTGTTTTAGGATCCGTTTCAAAAATGAATAAAAAAACGTTAAATAAAGATGACAAAAATAGGACGAAACAAACGGTAAGAGGTGAGACCATTGCTCCTTAAAATGAAGAAAAAGAAATTCATAACGATAAACAAACACCCAGAATCATTAATCAACGATGAGTATGAATCCATTAAAACAAATTTAGAGTTTACAGCAATGGAAAATCACTGTCGTACTCTTGTTATTACCTCGCCCAATTACGGTGAAGGAAAATCAATCACAACTGCAAACTTGGCGATTTCATTAGCACATGATGGCAAAAAAGTATTAATTATCGATACAAATGTTCGTAGACCTTTTATTAATGCCATCTTTAAAATAAAAAATAACATAGGTCTAACCAATATTTTAATTGGTCAAAAGCTGTTAGAAGAAGCAATTAACCACACAGAAGTACCGTTAGTTAATGTGGTTACAAGTGGTCCATTGCCATTAGATACAGAGAGATTATTCAAATCTACATTAATGGATAAAGTGTTGGAACAGTCTAGAGAGCTTTTTGACTATGTTTTAATTGATACGCCAGCTGTCTTAGAAGAATCGGACACAAAGATCATAGCAAGTCGGTGTGATGGAGTGATCATGGTCGTTAGAAATGGACAGACGGAAGATGAATCGGCACTCGAGGCAAAAAACATGTTAGATATTTCAAATGCAAAATTACTTGGTGTCATTTTTAATGCAAAAGCTAAAAGTGTACTTTAAAAAGAACAACTTAAAGGTAGTTCTTGAATATTCTTTTTTTTGATCAGTGCGTTCTTTATTAAGAACTTATTAACGTGAATAAGTTTTGGTGATGTCTCCTTACCATTATCGATGGAGGCACTCGGTCACGCTGTGGGTTGGAAAACCTTAGATGCTAGTCATCAAGAGTGTGGTGTGAGGGCGGGTTAAATGCCCGATTTCATTTAAGTATTTTAACTGTATGGTTTCTACGTGAAGCCATACGGTTAAAGTTTTTAAATGGATGCAAAGGAGTTGTGAGTGAATGAAAAACATTGATAAATACCCAAAGTCAATTAAAAAAGCGGTTCGGTATATTAAACAAGATGCATCAAAAGAACAACTTGAAGAAATTAGAAAGCTTATTGATTATGCAATAGAAAGAAGAACATTGCGTTTATAGGTCGTGGAGGGGAGGGGAAGAAGTGGCATATCATCAGAGGTTATCGCTTTTAATTTTCATTGATTCATTATTCATTGTAACAACGATTTTTCTAAGTAATTTATTAGTTTATGATCGGCACCTTATTTTGAGCTCAACTCTCATTATTACGGCAATTACATTATTGGTTTGTCATCATGTGTTTTCATTTCATTTTAAACTTTATAAAAAGGCCTGGGAGTATGCAAGTATCGGTGAGTTGATTATTATCCTAAAGATTGTGACATTCTCGATCGTAATAGCTGCTGTTGTTCAACAAATGTTAGGGCAAGGTGTATTTTTACGCTTGCTTGCAACAACATGGATGCTTCACATGATCTTTATTGGAGGCTCCCGTTTTTGGTGGAGAATTGTTCGTGATACATACATCAAGAAAAATGAAAATAGAAAAAGAACATTAATAATAGGTGCAGGGGCTGCCGGAACAATGGTTGCAAGACAATTACAGACTAGTAATGAAGCAGAACTTCTGGCTGTAGCATTCATCGATGATGATGAGAGAAAACATCACCTAGATATTTTGAGTATCCCAGTTGTGGGCGGGATTGATCAAATCGAAAAAGCAGTTCATGACTTGCGGATTGATAACATTGTCATTGCGATTCCTTCGTTAAGCAAAAGAGAATTAAATGAAATCTTTCAGGAATGTGCGAAGACGAAGGCAAAAACAAAAATATTGCCTATGCTAGAAGACCTCGTAACCGGAAAAGTTTCGGTTAAACAATTTCGTGATGTTCAAGTAGAGGATTTGCTAGGAAGAGAGCCAGTTGAACTCGATATTGAAAGCATCTCAGAGTATGTATCAAACAAAGTCGTTCTTGTTACAGGAGCAGGTGGTTCGATCGGCTCAGAAATATGCAGGCAAGTATCTCAGTTTCATCCAAAGAAATTAATACTGTTAGGTCACGGTGAGAACAGCATTTATTCAATTGAAATGGAGCTAAGGGGAATTCACAAAGAATCAAACATACAAATTGTTACAGAAATTGCCGACATTCAAGATTTCAACAAAATGATTTCCATTATGGAAAAATATCATCCAGATGTTGTGTACCATGCAGCAGCTCATAAGCATGTTCCATTAATGGAACGGAATCCAGAAGAAGCGGTAAAGAACAATATGATCGGGACAAAGAATGTAGCGTTAGCGGCTGAATGGAATGATGTAAAAACGTTTGTCATGATTTCATCAGATAAAGCCGTTAATCCGACAAGTGTAATGGGAGCAACAAAAAGGCTTGCAGAAATGATCATTCAAGACATGGGTCGAACAAGTAAAACAAAATTTATAGCAGTTCGATTTGGAAATGTTTTAGGAAGCCGTGGCAGTGTCATCCCATTATTTAAAAAGCAAATTCAAAAAGGTGGCCCAGTAACGGTAACTCACCCGGATATGGTTCGTTATTTTATGACCATTCCAGAAGCATCTCGGCTTGTTATTCAAGCTGGAAGTTTAGCTAGAGGGGGAGAAACATTTGTACTTGATATGGGTGATCCAGTGAAAATCGTTGATTTAGCGAAAAACTTAATTAAGCTTTCAGGAAACTCAGTTGATGAGATCGGAATCAAATTTACGGGCATGAGACCAGGTGAAAAGTTGTTTGAAGAATTACTAAATGAAAATGAGGTCCATCATAAACAAGTATTCCCGAAGATTTATATCGGAAAAACAGCCAATATGTTTATGGAGGAAATTGATGAAATCATCCGGACTTATATGATTCAAGAAAAAGAAGCATTAGCTAGCACACTTGTTGCCTTAGCCAATCGCAAAGAGAGTGAAATGATACGAATGGAAGAAAAACCATTGCCAATACCAGGGTAATATTGTGGAGGAGAGGATCTAATGAAAGTCAAAAAAGCCATTATTCCAGCAGCTGGGCTTGGAACACGTTTTTTACCAGCAACTAAAGCAATGCCAAAAGAAATGCTGCCAATAGTTGATAAACCTACGATTCAATATATTGTTGAAGAAGCCGTTGAGTCAGGGATAGAAGACATTATCATTGTAACGGGTAAAGGAAAACGAGCGATCGAAGACCACTTCGATCATTCGTTCGAACTCGAACAAAACCTGTTAAATAAAGGAAAAATTGAATTATTTAATGAAGTTCAAAAGTCTTCAAAGCTTGTAGATATTCACTATATTCGTCAGAAAGAACCAAAGGGCCTCGGTCACGCGATATGGTGTGCCCGTAAATTTATTGGCAATGAACCATTCGCTGTTCTTTTAGGCGATGATATTGTCCGAGCAGAAAAACCATGTTTAAAGCAAATGATCGAACAATATGATCGCTATAAATCATCGATCCTCGGTGTGCAAACCGTTAGAGATGAAGATGTGTCGCGATATGGGATCGTTGATGGAAAAGAAATAGGTGAGCGTTTTTACAACGTCAACAACCTTATCGAAAAACCAAAACTAGAAGAGGCTCCTTCCAATTTAGCCATCTTAGGACGATACATTTTAAGTCCTAAAATCTTTGAAGTGTTAGAACATCAAAAACCTGGAGCAGGTGGAGAAATACAATTGACTGATGCGATAGCAAAATTAAATTTGCAAGAGGCTGTTTATGCCTATGATTTTGAAGGGGTTCGCTATGATGTGGGTGAAAAAATGGGATTCATCCAAACAACCATCGAATTTGCCTTGCAGCACGACGAACTTAAATACGAACTATTAGATTATCTATCTAAAGTTATGGAAAAAGAATACATTAAATAGGCAGGGAATGGTGATGACAGTGGCAAAAAAAATCTTATTTTGTGCAACCGTTGATTATCATTTTAAAGCCTTTCACTTGCCTTACATGAAATGGTTTAAAGAGCAAGGCTGGGACGTGCATGTTGCGGCTGCCGGAAAATTAGAATTGCCATATACAGATCAAAAATTTTCTATACCAATTGCGCGTTCTCCCTTTCATTTTACAAACGTAAAAGCATATAACGAATTAAAAGAGATCATAGATAAGCAACAATATGACCTGATTCATTGTCACACACCTCTTGGCGGTGTGCTAGCAAGACTAGCTGCTCGACAAGTGAGGAAAAAAGGAACAAAGGTTCTTTATACGGCTCATGGGTTTCACTTTTGTAAGGGAGCTCCATTGATGAATTGGTTAATTTATTATCCTATTGAAAGCTACTTATCACATTTTACAGATGAATTAATAACGATTAATTCAGAGGATTATAAGCTAGCAAATTCTCATAGATTTAGAGCAAAAAACATTGAACATGTACATGGTGTTGGCATCGACTATGAACGGTTTAAGCCTGTAACTGACCAAGCTAAAAAAGATAAACGAGAAGAATGGGGATACCATTCAAATGACTTTCTAATGTTTTATGCAGCCGAATTTAACAAAAATAAAAATCAGCAATTGCTTATTCGTGCTCTTGCGATGGTAAAAGACGAGCTTCCACAAGCTCGTCTTTTATTAGCTGGAGAAGGTTCATTCAGACATGAGTGTGAAGAGTTAGCGAGAAGTCTAAATGTTATCAATCAGGTTGACTTTTTAGGGTTCCGCAAAGATATTGATCAGCTTTTGCCTATTTGTGATGTAGCTGTAGCTTCAAGCTTGAGAGAGGGACTGCCGGTTAACATTATGGAAGCGATGGCTTGTGGTTTGCCTGTGGTGGCAAGTGAGAATAGAGGACATAGTGAGTTAGTTCTTAATAACAAAAATGGCTGGGTTATTAATCCAAACAATCCTGTTGCTTTTTCAGAAAAACTTTCCGTACTGGCTAAAGACCGGGAGTTATTAAAAACGTTAGGAACAAATGGTCGATCCATAATAAAGAATAAGTATTCCATTAAAAACATTATGGATGAATTAGGTAGAATCTATCGTAAAAATATGAACGAACAGGAGGGTGTTGAATGGGCGATCCAATAAGAGTGTTACATGTAGTTGTGAATATGAATCGTGGCGGAGCCGAAACCCTTCTGATGAACTTGTACCGAAACATTGATCGATCAACGGTCCAATTTGATTTTCTAACGTGTAAAGAAGGAGTATTTGATGACGAAATAAAAAACATGGGCGGAAATGTTTACAGAATTCCATACATTACAGAAAAAGGACACTTTGGATACATAAAAGAATTAGAACAGTTCTTCTCAAGTCATTCACAATATAAAATTGTACATTCTCACATGGACAAAATGAGTGGATTTGTTTTACGAGCAGCGAATAAATACAAGATACCAGTCCGCATCGCTCATAGTCACAACACAAGCAGCGAAGGGAGTCTACCAGCAAAAATGTACAAATGGTATGCAGGAAAGCATATAGTACAAAATGCTACTCACTTATTAGCTTGTTCAGAAGCTGCAGCCAGATGGTTATATCAAGGAAAAACAAAAGATGTAAAGATCTTACAAAATGGCATTGAGTGCGAGAAATTTATGTTTTCTGAAGAGGTTCGTAAAGAAACGCGAACTGAATTAAATCTTGGTAATGAATTCATCATTGGTCATGTAGGTAGGTTTAACCATCAAAAAAACCACGTATTTCTATTAGACATTTTTTCTGATGTTTGTAGAGAAGTACCGAATGCGAAGCTTGTATTAGTTGGCGATGGCCCTTTACGAAAAGAGATCGAAGCAAAAGTAAAAACATTACAGCTGGAAGATAAAGTACTTTTTCTTGGTGTACGCAGCGATATCGATCGTCTACTGCAATGTTTCGATGTCTTTGTCTTCCCGTCTTTGCATGAAGGTTTGCCTGTTACCCTCATAGAGGCTCAAGGTGCCGGCTTGCCGTGTATAGTATCAGATCAAATTACGAATGAAGTGGATATGGGAGTAAAGTTAGTACAATATTGTTCGCTAGATGGGAAAATGCGATGGGTGGAGCAAATAAAGCAGCTAGTAACTAACTCATTTCCGAGAATTAAATCAAGTCAATTTTTATCAGAAAAAGGCTACAACATTAAAAATACAGCAGTTTGGACACAAGGCTTTTATTCTGCGATTTAGAGGTGCATGATGAAAAGATTAACCGTTTTTACACCAACTTTTAATAGAGCCTATTGCCTCCATAACTGCTATGAAAGCTTAAAAAGCCAAACAAACAAAGAGTTTATTTGGTTAATAGTTGACGATGGTTCTACGGATAACACAGAAGAGTTAGTAAACTCTTGGATCAAAGAAGGGATTATAGAAATTCAGTACTACTGGCAGGAAAATCAAGGAATGCATGGCGCTCACAATACGGCTTATGAGCTTATCGATACGGAGTTAAATGTATGTATTGATTCAGATGATTTTATGCCTGCTGAAGCTGTTGAGAAAATCCTGACTTTTTGGTCGGAGTATGGAAACGATAAGGTGAGCGGGATAGTTGGACTTGATTCCTATTTAAATGGAAAAGTAATTGGTACTAATCTTCCCAAACATCTAAAAACTAGTACATTATTTGAACTGTATACGAAGCATGGGGTGACAGGTGATAAGAAACTAGTTTATCGAACAGAGCTCACAAAGAAGTTTCCATATCCTCTATTTAAAGATGAAAAATATGTAGGGTTGGCATATAAATATTACAAACTAGATGAAGAGTATGAGTTGCTATTAATGAATGAAACGTTATGCGTAGTAGAATATTTGGCAGATGGATCTTCTTTAAATATGTTGAATCAATATCGAAAGAATCCTAATGGGTTTGCATTTTATCGAAAAGAATTAATGAAGCTTCCTTTTGCAACGACTTCCTTTAAATTTAGGCAAGCGATTCACTATGTTTCAAGCAGCCTATTGACTAATAACCGTAAGTTCATAAGTGATACCCCGAGTAAAGGCTTAACGATACTGGCCATTCCTTTAGGGATTGTTCTTTATTTCTATGTATTATCCAAAACTCGAGTTGTTAATGCGTAATTAGAGTATGAGAGGGAATATGAGATGACAATGTTATGGATTAATCTTTCGATAGTTTCTATATTTTCCATCTATGCTAGGTACTTGGCTAAACCTGCAACAGTATTTATAAATTCGCCAGTGTCAGTTAGACCGAATAGACTTTTTGCTTTTTTTGCACTAATGACTTTAGTGTTAGTTTCGGGTTTAAGGAGAAATATTGGTGACACGTATGTGTATAGAAGTATATATGATGAAAATATATTTACTTGGGAATACATTAGTAATGAGAAAGACATAGGGTTCGGGGTACTGCAAATGTTTTTGCAGAATTTCTCTTATGATGCACAAATCATGATCTTTACTACAGCATTAATTACTAATGCTCTAATTGTTATGGTTCTCTATAAATATGCAAGATTGTTTGAACTAAGCCTCTATGTATACATAGCAAGTGGCTTATTTTTGGTTTCAATGAATGGGATCAGACAATTTCTTGCGGCAGCCGTCATTTTTGCAGCAACAAAATATATTTTCGATGGAAGTTGGAAGAAATTCACTTTCGTTGTATTAATAGCTTCGACTTTTCATCAGAGTGCACTAATTTTAATTCCTATTTATTTTATTGTTAGAAGAGAAGCATGGACAAAAACGACCTTTCGTATTTTAGCATTGGCGGTTGTTATTGTTGTTGGATATAACCAATTTTCGGAATTGCTGTTTTCAGCTATATCTGATACTCAATATGGAAATTACGCGAACTTTGCTGAAGGCGGCGCAAACGTGTTAAGAATTGCTGTTAATGCTGCACCTCTTGCCCTAGCATTTCTAGGTAAAGACAAATTAAGAGAGCTTTTTCCTAAAAGTGACTATATCGTTAATCTATGTCTATTAAATCTCGTATTTATTATTATTGCCTCACAGAACTGGATCTTTGCTAGGTTCAATATTTACTTTGGGCTATATCAGTTAATTTTAATTGCTTGGGTTGTAAAAGTGTTCAAAGAAAAAGATCAAAAATTTATTTATTTTGCTATCGTTGCTTGTTACTTGTTTTATTTTTATCAAGAGCATGTCCTATCCTTAAACATTAACTATCGAAGTGACTTTCTACCATTTAGTCAGTAAGTGAAAAAGAGGGATTTAAATTATGAAAATTGCAGATAAGATTGATCAAGATAAATTACAAGAAATTTTAATAACTATTTATAAAAAAGGCTTAGAAACAGAAAACATTGGTGTAACGGAAATAATCGAAGAGATAAAACAAGAATTTATGACAGCAACTAAAGTAACGAAATAGAATAAGACGATTTTATAATGGAGGTGACTCAATATTAAGCGCGCTTTCGATTTGATTATTTCGTTGTCTTTATTGCTACTATTACTTCCTGTTATTACCATTGTTGCGATTTTAATTAGAAAAAAGCTGGGACAGCCAGTTATCTTTAAGCAGGAGCGTCCCGGCTTACACGGGAAGGCGTTTTATCTTTATAAGTTTAGAACAATGACAGATGCAAAAGATCACAATGGAAACTTATTGTCGGATCACTTAAGATTAACCTCATTTGGATTGCTTCTTAGGAAGTTCAGTCTCGATGAGTTTCCTCAGCTTATCAACGTTATAAAAGGAGACATAAGCTTAGTTGGTCCAAGGCCATTGTTAATGGAGTACCTCCCTTTATATACAAGAGAACAGCTTAAAAGACATGATGTTCGTCCTGGGATTACCGGCTGGGCTCAAATTAATGGGCGAAATGCTATTTCGTGGGAAGAAAAGTTTCAACTAGATGTTTGGTATGTTCAAAATCAGTCATTCTTACTTGATCTTAAAATTCTCTTTTTAACAGTATATAAAGTATGTAAATCAGAAGGCATAAATCAACCTGGAAAAGTAACAATGGAACGATTTCAAGGAGTTAAGTCAAAAGTAGGGGGTGAGCAGGATTGAAAGTTATGATTATTGGCCAAGGAGGACATAGCAAAGTCTTGTATGACTTAATTACAACCAATAAAGAGATGGAAGTCGTTGGTTATCTAGATGATAAATATCATTATTTTACTAGAGAAGATGATTTATATGTTGGTCCAGTTTCCTCTGCAGAAAAAATAACTGAGTATTTTGAGGATATTAAATACATAATTGGAATTGGGGATAATCATGTACGCAAAAAGATTGTTGAAAAGCTACAAGTTCCTGAAGAGAAATTTATCTCTTTAATCCATCCATCCGCTTTAGTTAGTCCGAGTGCAAGAATTGGTCATGGATCTGTTATCTTGCCTTTTTCCATTGTTAACGCTGGATCAGAAATTGGAAATCACACCATTGTGAATACAAGGTCGATCGTTGAGCATGATTGTATTTTAGAAGACTTCGTTCACGTTTCACCGAATGCTACAGTAACAGGAACGGTTGAGATCGAAGAGGGAGCGCATATCGGGGCTAGTGCTACCATTATTCCTAACATTCACATCGGAGCATGGTCTAAGATAGGTGCAGGGGCATCTGTTATATCTGACGTTCCAAAGTATTCTACAGTAGTCGGAATTCCGGCCAAATTAAAAATGAAAGAAGGTGATAAACTTGTCCAATAAGGCAGAGCCTAAAAGAATTTACCTGTCATCTCCACACATGAGTGGGGAGGAGCAGAAATATATAAGAGAAGCTTTTGACACAAATTGGATTGCGCCACTTGGTCCTAATGTCGATGCTTTTGAAAAAGAATTAGCTACATATGTTGGAGTCAATGAAGCTGTTGCGTTAAGTTCAGGAACCGCAGCGATTCATTTGGCTCTTTCTTTATTAGGAGTAACAAAAGGAGACAAAGTATTTTGTTCGAGCCTTACTTTTGTGGCAAGTGCAAATCCTATTCTTTATCAGGGTGCTGAACCAGTCTTCATAGACTCTGAGCCAGATACATGGAATATGTCACCACAGGGATTGAAAAAAGCTTTCATAGATGCAGAGCTTGCAGGAGTTCTTCCTAAAGCAGTTATCGTTGTAAACTTGTACGGACAAAGTGCGAAAATGGATGAAATTGTTTCACTATGCCGTGCTTATCAAGTTCCGATGATTGAAGACGCTGCCGAATCACTTGGCTCGAGTTATAAAGGTAGGCCAAGTGGTACATTTGGAGATTTTGGAATTTACTCTTTTAATGGAAATAAAATCATTACGACTTCTGGTGGTGGAATGCTTGTCTCTAACAATTCCGAGGCGCTTCAAAAGGCACGTTTTTTAGCAACGCAAGCAAGGGATCAAGCCATTCATTACCAGCATAGTGTTCTAGGATATAACTACAGAATGAGCAATATACTTGCTGGCGTTGGAAGGTCGCAATTAGAGGTATTACATGAAAGAGTAGAGGCAAGACGAAGGGTTTTTGAAAACTATGTAAGAGAATTGGCTGATTTACCAGGATTCAAATTCATGCCTGAATTAGAAGGTACCCGTTCGAACCGATGGCTTACGGCATTAACAATCAACAAAGAAGAAGCGGGTGTAACTGTTCAGTCACTAATAGATTCATTATCAGAACTAAACATTGAAGCACGCCCTGTCTGGAAGCCACTGCACTTACAACCGCTATTCGAAGGGGTAGCATATTACAAACATGATGAAACTGAGAATGTTTCAGAAACGTTATTCTTAACAGGTCTTTGTTTACCATCAGGATCAAACTTAAGAGAAGAGGACCAAATGAGGATAATCGACTGTATAAAGAAGTCGGTAAAATTAAAAGTCTAAGGAGTAGCACATGAATGCTAGCGAGCCATTAAAGGTATTGCACGTTGTTGGTGCAATGAACCGTGCTGGAACGGAAACCATGTTAATGAATGTCTTTCGTAATATTGACAGAACAAAAGTACAATTTGATTTTATTTCGTACAGTCAAGAAGATGCTCATTATGACGAAGAAATTAAGCAATTGGGCGGAAAAGTGATCAAGTTATCAAACACCCAATCCATTAAAGAAATGATAGAAGCAATGAAGAAGCATGGCCCCTATGATGTGGTTCATTCTCATACATTGTTTCATTGCGGGATTGCTAATATAGCAGCAAAGCTGGCTGGAGTGAAAGTGAGAATTGCGCATGCACATACGACCTTGGATAAAAACGATAGTTTTATTAGAAAACTATATATTCATTCAATGAGAACGGTAATCTCCGGTTTTTCAACGAAGTTACTTGCATGCAGCAAGCAAGCTGGTAGTTACTTATTTGGTGATAATATCCTTAACAGTAACAAGTATTCGTTTTTTCCTAATCTTATCGAGTATTCAACCTTTTTAGGTGATCATAAACATGCTGTAATGAGGTTCAAGAAAGAAGAAAAGTTAGAAGGAAGCTTTGTTATTGGCCATATTGGGAGATTTATTGAACCAAAAAATCATACATTTTTACTAGATATCCTAAAAAGTACGCTAAATAAAAACAATAACACAAAATTGCTTCTTGTTGGAGATGGTGACCTTCGCAAACAAATCGAAGAAGAAGCAAAAGCAAAAGGTTTATACGACCACATACGATTTGTGGGACTAAGAGATGATATCCATACGATGTTACATAGCATGGATGTTTTTGTATTTCCTTCTATTTATGAAGGGTTGGGCTTAGTGTTGTTAGAAGCTCAAGCTAGTAAAGTACCTTGTATTGTATCTGAAGCAATCCAACCAGAAGCTGACTTACATATGAACTTAGTTACAAAATTACGGCTAGACGATGGCCCTGATATTTGGGCAGAGAGAATACTTGAAGCAGCTAACCTAGTAGAGAAAAAGAAAGTAGACGTAACCGAAGCATTTGAAAATAGTGGTTATTCATTACCGATTGGGATTGATAAGTTAATGAGTATTTACCAATCGCAATGAATAATGGAGGGACGTATGAAAAAGATATTAATCTCCTCATTTGATATGGAGGTTGGCGGAGTAGAAAGAAGCATGCTCAGTATGCTCAATAACTTTGACTATCAAAAGTATGATGTTGATGTCATGCTCTACAGTCATACTGGTGACTTTATGAATCTACTTCCAAGTAAGCCAAACCTATTAACTGAGTTAAAGCCATATAAAACGTTTAGACTCTCCATAGGAGAAACGTTAAAATCCGGAAACCTTTCGTTAGGGCTTGTTAGACTAATTGCAAAATATAAAGCAAGTCTAAGTACGTCTTCTGAAAATGGCTATAAGCAAATGCAATATATGTGGAAATACTCATTGCCCTTTCTACCGAAATTCGAGAAAGAATATGATGTTGCCATTAGTTACTTATGGCCGCATTATTTCATTGCGAATAAAGTGAAGGCCAAAACCAAAATCGCCTGGATCCATACCGACTTTTCGACAGTAGAGACGGATGTGCAGATGGATCTTCAAATGTGGGATCAATTTCACTACATTATAGCTGTATCTGAGGAATGTAAAAATTCATTTATTCAAAAATATCCTAGATTACAAAAGAAAGTTGTAGTCATGGAGAACATTACTTCTCCAGATATGGTTAGACATTTAGCAATTGAAAAAGTTGAAAATCCAATGGTAAATGATCCAAGGTTTAAAATTATTACTGTGGCTAGGCTATCCCATGCTAAAGGAATTGACAACGCCGTACGTGCATTAAAAGCATTAAAAGATCGAGGCTATGACAACATAGCTTGGTATGTTGTTGGATATGGCGGAGATGAAGAAATGATAAGAGGGTTGATTGAAAAAAACGGTCTAGAAGATCACTTCATATTATTAGGAAAACAAATCAATCCTTACCCATTTATGAAAGAGGCTGATTTATATGTGCAACCATCACGCTATGAGGGAAAAGCTGTAACAGTAGGGGAAGCTCAAATCCTATCAAAGCCAGTGTTAATCACAAACTATACAACAGCAAATAGCCAAGTTAGAAATGGTTTTGACGGATGCATTTGCGAAATGTCGATCAAAGGGATTGCAAATGGTATAGAAGAGCTATATCTAGATAGTCGATTACGAACTAAATTAGCACAAAATTGTAAAGCTACAAACTATGGTAATAATGAAGAATTAGAGAAGTTATATCAACTTGTGTAAGGAGGGACAAAACATGCTACCAAAAGTGAGTGTTGTTGTTCCTATCTATAAAGTAGAGAATTACCTTTCTAGATGTGTAGATAGCATTCTGAATCAAACTTACTTAAATCTTGAAGTGATTCTTGTCAATGATGGTTCCCCTGATCGTTGTGGGAAAATGATCGAAGAGTTTGCAGCTAAAGATACCCGTGTTAAAGCAGTTCACAAACAAAACGGCGGTCTATCAGATGCTAGAAATTATGGAATGAAATATGTAACAGGAGAGTATACCCTGTTTGTTGATAGTGATGATTGGGCCGACCTTTCTATGATTGAGGAAATGGTAGAAACTAGTTTATCGTTTCAAGCTGATGTAGTACAATCAGCTTTTTATTATGCCTATGAAGATCATTTGTTATTTGATAATAGGTACTATTCGCAAGACGATCCTCCAGTGATATTAAATAATAAAGAAGTAATGTCTGAATTAGTCATTAATGAAAGAGTGAAAAACTTTGCTTGGGGGAAGCTTTATAAAACAAACCTGATTAAAGACATCCCGTTTAAAAAAGGTGTTCTATTTGAAGATGTATTCTGGGCTCATAAGGTAATGCATCAAGTGAACAAGTATGTGATATTAAATCGACCCCAATTCTACTATCTTCAGCGGAGTGATAGCATAGTTGCAACCTACACACCGAGAAACTTAGATATTATTAAAGGGTTAAAAGAAAGGCATTCTTTTATCGAAAGACATTATGAAGGGCTTGTTGATGACTCGTATAAGGTGATAGTCAGAACGTGTTTAACTCACTTTAACCTACTTCTATTAAATGGACTAAAGGATAAAGGCGGCATACATAAGCAAGAAATCAAAAACTATATTCAAGCTCATGCTGCACAATTTAATAAAGCTGTAAAGAAGGACAAGGAATTAAAAAAACAATTGGCTTTATTTTTAATTCATCCCTATTTAAATGTTGGTTTCCTTGCAGCTAAGAAATTATTAAGAAAAATAAAATTGCTCCCAAGACCGATTGGGCTAGAGCGTATTAATACGTAGAGGAGGCATGTTAAATGAATAAGTTAATAGGGAGCATAAAAACAACACTAGCTCTCTTCCTCATCCATCTATTTAACTGTTTTCCTATTAAGAAAAATAAAATTTTTTTCTTTAGCTATTACGGGAGCCAATATGGATGCAACCCAAAATATATAACTGAGTTCATTCTTAAAAATAATGAAGCTAAAAAATATGATCTTGTATGGGCATTTAATAATCCTGATTTAATTCCAGAAAAACATGGAATCCGAAAAGTTAAAGTTATGACAGTAAGGTATTTCTACGAGTTATGTACATCCAAAGGCATTATTACAAACTTTCGTACTACTGAACTATTCATAAAAAGGAGAGAACAGTATTATATCCAAACATGGCATAGCTCGCTGAGATTAAAACAAATTGAAAAGGATGCTGTAAAATCTCTGCCAGAACAATATGTTCAGATAGCAAAAAAAGATTCGTTAAAATGTGATTTGTTATTATCTGGTTGTAAGTATAGTACAGACATCTTTAAAAGAGCATTTTGGTATTCAGGCGAAATCTTTGAACAAGGCACTCCAAGAAATGACCTTTTAATTCAAAATAATAAGAGTATAAAAAGAACGGTTTTCAGTTCTCTAAATATACCAATAAATTCAAAGGTTATCTTATATGCACCAACGTTTAGGAAAGGTAATCAATTAGATGTTTATAATCTTGACTATGATAAAGTGTTGGATCAATTACGAAAGAAATATGGAGGAGAGTGGACGTTTCTTATCAAGCTCCATCCTCACCTATTGTCTAAATCAAGTGAATTAGTTTATGGCGAAGGGGTTATGGATGTTACGGCATACGATGATATTCAAGAATTGTTAAGCATATCTGATGTTCTTATAAGTGATTATTCTTCCTTAATGTTTGACTTTAGCTTAACGAAACGACCATGCTTCTTGTATGTTCCAGACCTTGTCGACTATACAAAAAATGACCGTAGCCTGTATTTTGATATTAATAAACTGCCATTTAAAACCGCTGTTAGCAATAAAGAGCTGTTACATAAAATAGAAAACTTCAGTAGCGAAGAGTATCAAAACGATCTATCTAGATTTCAAAAAAGTGTAGGTTCATTTGAGAACGGAGAAGCTTGTAAACACGTAAAGGAAAAACTAGATGAAGTTTGCTTTAACAAGAAAAGGAGGGAATTACATGAAGCCGTATAAAATTGGGTACACCACAGGAGTATTTGATTTATTTCATGTTGGCCATTTAAATATATTAAAAAAAGCAAAAGAACAGTGTGATTATTTAATTGTCGGCGTTAGTACAGACGAATTAGTAATGAGCTACAAAAAGAAACAGCCAGTTATCCCACATAATGAAAGATTGGAGATTGTTGAAGGAATTAAATATGTAGATAAAGTAGTACCTCAAGTGAATCGTGATAAGTATGCTGCATGGGAACAAATACAATTTGATGTGATGTTTGTCGGAGACGATTGGAAAGGGAGCTCTCTTTTTAGTGAGGTTGAAACTAAGCTTAATCAAGCTGGAGTCGAGCTGGTGTTTTTTCCTTATACGAAGGGAGTTTCTTCGACGATTGTTAAGGAGAAGATTGAGATAGTCTAAAAAACTAATGGAGATCGATACAATGAAGAAAAAATTGTTGTTTGTGATTGAATCTTTGGATTGTGCCGGAGCAGAGAAGAGTTTAGTCACATTGCTATCACTGCTCGATTATTCTAAATATCAAGTCGACTTAATGCTCTTTGCACATGGAACAGTGCTGGAAGAGCTAGTCCCAAAAGAAGTTAATATCTTAAAACCACTGGAATACACAACATTTTCTAAACTAAGTTTAAAGAATGCCCTTGTAAACTCAATCAAGAAATCTAATTTTAAAATGTTAACTTCAAGATTAAAATTTTCTTACAAAATACGAAAAAACAATTATAAAAATGCTCAAAAAGCACGCTTATTTTGGCAATATGCTTCGAAGGTGATAGAGACGAACCCTACATTCTATGACATTGCCATTAGTTATTCCCAAGGGATCCCAACATTCTATGTTTCTGAAAAGATTAAAGCAAAGAAAAAAATCGCATGGGTAAATGTTAGTTACAAACTCGATGATCAGGAGAAAAGATTTCAGCAGCAATTTTATAATACGTTCGATAAAATTGTTGCAGTTTCCGATTCTACAAAGGATATATTTTTAGAAACCTTTCCAGATTACTCAAATAAAGTCAAAGTCTTATATGACATTAACGATCCCGGATTTATAACAAAAATGGCTGAATTAGACGGAGGATTTGAGGAGGATTTTAACGGCATTAAAATCCTAACAATCGGTAGACTTGCTAATCAAAAAGGTTATGATATTGCAATAGAAGCATGTAAGAAACTGAAAGAAGAAGGTATTAACTTTAAATGGTATGCGTTAGGAAAAGGCCCATTAAAAGAAGAAATCGAACAATCTATTAAAGAAAACCATTTATCTGATCGGTTTATCCTATTGGGTGTAAAGGCAAATCCCTATCCATATATTAAACATGCTGATTTATATGTACAAACCTCAAAATTTGAAGGCTTTGGCCTTGCTATTGCAGAAGCGCGAATGCTGAATGTACCAGTTGTTACAACTAGGTTTGATGCTGTATACAATCAAATGGTTGATGGAAAAAATGGTCTCGTTGTGGATATGAATCCAGCAGCTGTGGCAAATGGGATAATGAAGGTTTTACAAGATGATAACCTTAAAGAAAACATTGTAAAGTATTTGAAAGCAGAAAAGAAAGGCAACGTCGAAGAGCTAGAGAAATTTTATCAATTAATCGGATAAATTTATATCGAAAGAGTGTAATGCCTAATGAAGAAAAAAATAATATTCATGGTTAAAAATATGAATATCGGTGGGACGGAAAAAGCATTACTGAACATGATAGCGGAAATGCCTAAGGATGAATATGATATAACAATATTTATGCTAGAGGAGTTTGGTGGTTTCTTAAATAATATTCCAAGCAGCGTCAACGTTGAATATTTTAATGGGTTTGAGGAATTAAAGGATGCTCTAAACAATCCTCCGCTCTTAACTGCAAAGGGTTTATTGAAGGAAGGTAAAGTAATTAAGGCATGTCAGATTGCAGCCTTACACATTCTATCTAAAGTGATTAAAGATAGAAGCCATTTTTTCAGATATTTATTAAAGGATCATACAAAACTGAATCAAGAATATGATATCGCGGTAGCTTATGCTGGTCCAATGGATCTCATAAGCTATTTTGTTGTCCATAAAATGAAAGCAGCAAAGAAGATTCAATGGATTCACTTTGATATTTCGAAAATAGGTTTTGACCAAAAATTTGCATCAAAGCTTTACCCAAAATTCGATGAAATCTTTGCAGTTTCAGATGAAGCTAAAAAGATGCTGGTAAATCAGCTTCCTGAATTAAAAGAGAAAATTAATACGTTTTATAATGTTTTATCAAAAAATCAAGTCATTACCTTAGCAACAAATGGAAAAGGGTTTGATGATCATTATAAAGGGGTAAGAATCCTGACTGTTGGTCGCTTAAGTAAAGAAAAGGGGCAAGACCTCTCTATACCTGTATTAGCAAAACTAAAAGAAAATGAGTATAACGTTAAGTGGTATTGCCTTGGTGAGGGGCATGCGAGAAAGGAATACGAACAACTTATTAAACAGTATGAGGTTGAAGATGATTTTATCTTATTAGGAAGCCAATCTAATCCTTATCCTTTTATGAAAGAGTGTGATGTATATGTACAATCGTCTCGTCATGAAGGATATTGTATAACACTAGCTGAAGCCAGATGTTTTTCTAATCCAATTGTTTGTACGAAATTTACTGGGGCAGAAGAACAGATCACTCATAACCACACGGGTTTAATTGTGAATTTTGATGAGGATGAGATGTATCAAGCGATCAAAAAAATATTAGACGACGAAATATTAAAAAATAAGCTCAAAAACAATCTTAGTAATGAAATTGTTGATTCGACAAAAGAAATAGAAAAACTTTCGAGCTAATTTAATTAGTAAGTCTCAAATAGTATTTTTATACTGTTTGAGACTTACTTAATTAATAATTATTCCAGTTTTTAAGAGGTGGCCATAATGAAGAAAGTATTATTCATGCTTAGCAGTATGAATATTGGTGGTGTAGAAAAGTCATTGCTTTCACTTTTATCTGTCATGCCAAAAGACCAATATGATATTACAGTTTTACTTTTAGAGAAAAAAGGTGGTTTCTTGAAGGAAATTCCAGACTGGGTAAAAGTAGAGGAAGCTACTTGGTTTAAAGAGATTAAGCCGGTTATTATGCAGCCACCTCAACAAACAGTCAAGGATTATTACTCAAATAAACACTTTATAGGGATTCCGAGTTTTGTATGTTCCTATTTAGTATCGAAATACCTTGATAACAGATATTTATATTACAAAGAAGTATTAAAAAGTGTTCCTATAAAAGAAACAACATATGATGTTGCCATTTCATATCAAGGACCAACGGATATTATTGATTATTATGTAGCCAATAAAGTAACAGCGCAGAAAAAAATATCCTGGGTTCATTTTGATATTTCTAAGCATTTAATCAATGAGAGACTATATAAAAAACTTTACATTCAATATGACAAAATCTTTGCGGTTTCTAATGAGGCTAGTAAAAAATTAATAGAGAAAATCCCTAATATAGAAAGCAAAACTGAGGTCTTTATGAATGTTATATCTAAAGAACTAATTAGAGATATGGCACAAAGATCTGTTGAATTTGATGATGACTTTAAAGGAATAAAGATCGTGACCGTCGGACGGCTTTCAAAGGAAAAGGGGCAAGACATAGCCATAAAAGTATTAGCAAAGCTTCGGAAAAAAGGCTATAACGTTCGGTGGTATTGTGTTGGGGAGGGTAATGCTAGGAAAGGTTATGAAAAGTTAATAGAAGAGTATGGAGTAAGCAATGATTTTATATTACTTGGAGCAAAAGTAAACCCATATCCGTTCATTGAGAAATCAGATATTTATGTTCAAACATCCAGACATGAGGGGTATTGTTTAACTCTAGCAGAAGCTAAGAGTTTAAATAAGCCAATTGTTACGACTAATTTTATTGGTGCTTTCGAACAAATTAACGATCAGTGCAATGGATATATTGTTAAAAGTAATGAAGAAGAAATATATGAGAAAGTTAAATATTTAGTCGAAAATAGACAAGAGCGATCAAGATTAATTACAAATTTAAAAAAAGATAAAGCTAACTTCAAAAAGGAGATCAAAAAGCTAGATAGTTTTATTAATAGAAAGGAATTTGTAGGATGAACCCTAAGATAAGTATCATTGTTCCAATATATAATGTTGAAAAATACTTGAAACAATGTTTAGATTCAATTTTAGCTCAAACTTTTAAAGATTTTGAATTAATACTCGTAAATGATGGCTCACCAGATAACTGTGGTGAAATTTGTGAAGAATATGCTAAAAATGATTATAGAGTAATTGTTATACATAAAGAAAATAATGGTGTTGCATCTGCTCGGAATAGCGGGATAGAAATTGCTAAGGGAGAATATGTAGGATTTGTTGACCCAGATGATGATATTGAACCAAATATGTATGAAGTCTTATATGAACAAGCTTCATTATTTTTTGCAGATATGGTTGTCTGTCCAATTAAGACAATAAATTTAAAAACAAAGGAAACTAAAGTTTCGACTGTTTGGGAAACAGTAGACCGTCCTATCGATAAAAACAATATTAAAGCTAATATCATCCCTTCAATATTGAATAGTAACTATTATAGTTTATTGTCTTGCTGTAATAAGTTATATAGAAGATATTGGTTTAACAATAAAAAAATAAAGTTTGATGAAACAAGGCATCATGGTGAAGACGCAAGGTTAAATCTGCTTATGTTGCAACAAGTAAATAATATAGTTTTTAAGAAAAAGCCATTATATAACTATTACATAAGAAATGAAAAGTCGTTAACACAGACTTTTAGGTTAGATTTCTATGACTATTATCTAGATAGTAAAAATTTTGGGGTGGCATTGTGTAATAAATACAATGTTCCACATTTAGTTGCAAAAATTGAAAATAAATTTGTAATAAATACCCTTAATCATATGCAAAGTATAGTTTATAGTGAATTTTCTTCTACCAAGAAACTTGAGTATTTAACAAGTATATTGAAAGATGATGACTTTACTAAAATATTAGTAAAGTGTCCTAGTCCATCAATTTATTATAGATTATTAAAATGGATATGCTTAATGAAAAATGAAAAGGCCTTTGTGACGATTGTAAAAGTAAAGAAAAGGTTGAAAAAAATATAGTTTTATTTTTAAATGAAATTTTTACTAAAGGTGTTGATTAGTTTGGTTAATACAATTAATAAATTACTAATGTTGTTTAATAAAAAAGAAAAGAAAAAATTATTGGTTATCTTCTTTATGATGATCGTAGCTGCTTTATTTGAAACAATAGGAATAGGTTTAATTGTTCCTTTTGTTGGTATGGTTACTAATCCAGGAATAATACAAGAGCAGGCAGTATTATCATATATTTATGAACTGTTTAATTTCCAATCAACAACAAGTTTTATCATATTTTCAGTAGCTTTTTTACTTTCGATTTTTCTTTTTAAGAATGTATATTTATTATTCTTCCATTATATACAGTATAGAGTCATTTATAATCAACAAGTAAAATTATCAAGAGAATTATTCAAAGAATACTTAACAAAACCTTACACTTTCCATTTGCAAAGAAATACCTCTGACTTACTTAGGAATGTAAACGGAGAAGTACCTAAAGTATTCCAAGGAATCGTAATGTCAAGCTTTCAACTACTAACAGAGGTATTTGTCATTGCATTTATTTTGATATTGTTATTAATTACAGCACCTGTAGCAACTATTACTGCTTCTGTATTATTAGGTGGCAGTGTAGTTATATTTTTCAAAGTGTTCCGGAAAAAAATTAGTTATTTAGGAAAAGAACAACAAAAAGTAAGCGGAACTATTATAAAGTGGGTTAATCAGGGATTAGGAGCAAGTAAAGAAGTGAAAGTGTCAGGGAAAGAAGGCTTCTTTATAAACGCTTACACAAAGCAAAGTCTTATTAAAGTAAAAAATAGCCGTTTTATGAAAATGTTAGAGTTAGTTCCAAGGTTATTTATTGAGACATTATTGGTATCTATTGTTCTTATTACTATGCTTATTATCATTTTCCAAGGTTTAGATACAACACAGCTAGTTTCTACAATGGCACTTTTCGCAATGGCAGCTTTTCGACTAATGCCTTCGATCAATCGTGTTGTTGCATTAATAACAACTATTCGATACAGTCAGCCAGCTTTAACAGTTGTTTACGACGATTTGTTTAACAACAAAGACAAATCCTCTAATAGTATTCTTGATAAAGAAGCAAATGACCTGTTAATCCGTAAAGGAAGGAGAGCATTTCATCAATCAATTAATTTAACCGGAGTATCTTTCCGTTATCCAGGTCAACAAGAGTATTCAGTTAAAGATGTCTCTTTAACTATACCGATTGGAAATTCAGTTGCATTTATAGGGGAGTCAGGTGCTGGGAAAACAACTCTTGTTGATATTATTCTTGGATTATTACATTCGGAAAAAGGAAGTATATCTGTTGATGGTAACGAAATAAAAGACATAAAATCACTTTGGCAACAAAAAATAGGATATATCCCCCAATCTATATTTCTTTCTGATGATACTATACGGGGAAATATTGCTTTTGGCATAGAAAATTCGCAGATTAATAACGATGCAGTTTGGAGAGCACTAGAACAAGCGCAATTAAAAGAATTTGTTGAATCGCTTCCTAACAAATTAGAAACAGAAGTTGGGGAGCGAGGTGTCAGACTTTCAGGAGGCCAAAGGCAGCGAATTGGAATTGCTCGAGCATTGTATCATAATCCAGAGATTTTATTTATGGATGAAGCAACTTCAGCTCTAGACAATCAAACTGAAAAAGAATTTATGAAAGCTATCGACGGTTTAAAAGGTGAAAAGACATTAATTATTATTGCACACCGATTAAGTACAATTGAAAACTGTGATATTGTTTTTGAGATTAAAAAAGGTAAACTAGTAGAAATTAAAAATAAGGTTGTAAAATCAATTATTTAAATATTTATTTTAAATTAAAGGTAATAATACAAACTTTATCAGAATTATTTCATGATTTATACAAAAGAGCTAAACCGTTCCCTTTTTTTGGCATGACAGGCTAGGGACCATTCAATAAGGTACCTACTTTATTAATTAAGGACATTTCGTGCTTTTCAATTCACTTATCATTTTTATGTAAAAAAGAATAATAGAGCTACTCTTTTCCTTCATTATTAACAGCTGGCCATAAGGGATAACTCTTTTTGAAATTGCGTCAAGGGAGTATAAGATTTTCAATTTAAAAAAAGAAACAGTTACAACAACTTTTAGGGCTATATTACCAACTCAAATATTCAAGTAAAAAACTCAATTTATTTGAAGAAATCTATAAAATAAGAATCTAATTAGAAAAATATTGTTTAAATAAAACACCTTAATCAAATTATTAAGGTGTTTTTAATACGAATTGATAATTTGAAAATAAAGATATTCTGTGAACTGAGTTGCTCCCTTAGGAAGTATTAAAAAAATTTTGAAAAATGATTTCTTGAACACTATATTTCTAAGAAAAAAAGGTGGTTTTATGTGTAAAGTTAGTATTATTGTTATCGCGTATAACATTGAGGGTTATATAGAAAAGTGCTTAAATTCAGTAATTAAACAAACATATAATGAGATAGAAATAATTGTTGTAAATGATGGTTCTACAGATAGCACTTTAGACAAAATAATAGCCTTTTCTATAATTGATAACAGAATAAAAATAATTAATAAAAAAAATTCCGGAGCAATGGAAGCTAGAAAGTCCGGACTGGATATCGCTAAAGGTGAATATATACTATTTGTAGATGGTGACGACTGGATTCATAAAGAAACAATTGAACTATTATACAATAGGGCAAAAGATACAGATGCAGATATAGTATTATATAATTATTTTGTCACTTATAATGATAGACATAAAACTCAAAGGGCTTATGCGAAAGATCTTGAGAAATTAGATGATAATTTAAAAAATGCAATATTATGTCACATTTCTCCCAATTTGGTCACGAAATTTATAAAGAAGGAATTTATTTTTAGTTATAACATTAAGTTTCCTAGCAATGTAAGATATGCAGAGGATCTAGCTACAAATATAAACCTTTTTATTCATAATCCAAAGATTTCTCTTTTAGAGAATAATTTATATTACTATTATCAAAGAGAAGATAGTGTTACAAAGAGCTTAGATGAAAGGATACTAGATATTCCAAAAGCTGTAGAATTTATAAAGGAAAGCCTAATTAAGAAAGAACTATATCAAAAATATATAGAAGAATTTAATTACTTAGCTTATACACATATTTTTTATAACAAAATAATTTGTACTAGTTCTTATGAGGAAATCCATAAAAAAATGAATTCGGCTTGGAAAGAACAGAAAATTAATATTAATAAAAATAATTATTATGCTTCTTTAAAGAAAAGAAGTCCTATTGGACTTAGATTAAAAATGGCTTTATTTAATTATAACTATAGCATAGGGTTATTGTACTTAAACATAAGAAGTCTAGTTGGGATTCGCTCTTAATATTTTGGAGTATGTAAAAACAAAAGATTTATTTTATTAACAAATGAAAAGATGTGGAAAAAGACATAATAAATTTAATTTACGATCTGAAAAACAAAAAAATTATAAATATTGATTTAGAAGGTTTCTATACATATCAACGAAAAAGTGAGGAAAATAATATCGATCGAATCAAGCTAGAATTAAATGTTCTTAAAAAACTAATTGAATTAGAGCTAGAGTCTAGTTCAAATAAAGAAATTTGCTAGAGTATGGATTAGCATTGAGTGTATGATTTATAACCTATCTATTTATTTTTCAGTTCCTAATTTATATGATAAGGAGCAAATAATACAATGAAAGCTAATAAAATTTGATGAAAAAAAAGAAAATCTGTGTTGTCACAACGACGTCAATAACGATTAAAAGTTTTCTCCTGCAACAACTTTATTTTTTATCACAGAATGATTACGATATAACAATAGTTTGTAATTATGATGGAGAATTAAAAGCTATCCTACCAAAAAATATTAAGTATAGACCGATTGCTATGAAAAGGGGTTTTGATGGGGTAGGCGCATTGAAGGGATTGTATCTTCTTTATAGCTTGTTCAAGAAAGAGAGATTTGATATTGTTCAATATTCTACACCTAACGCTGCACTATATGCTTCAATTGCTTCATACCTAACAAGAACCCCAGTTAGACTGTATTGTCAGTGGGGAATACGTTATGTCGGTTTTACTGGTTGGCGCAGAAGGGTTTTTAAATTTATTGAGAAGATAGTATGCTCTCTTTCTACCTATATAGAGCCGGATAGTTATAGAAACTTACAATTCAGCAAATCAGAAAAGCTTTATACTAGTTACAAAAGTAACGTGATATGGAATGGAAGTGCGAACGGGGTGGATCTTACTAGGTTTGATTTTACTTCAAAGCAAAAATGGAGCGATGAGATTCGCCAGAAATATAAAATTTCCAAAAATGATTTAGTATTTGGTTTTATAGGAAGACTTAATAAAGATAAAGGAATTAATGAGCTTCTTTCAGCGTTTAAACATTTTTCGAAAAATAATGATAATGTTAAATTAATGATGATAGGTCCTGAGGATAATGACGGAGTTAACCAGGACTTATTTGAATGGTCTCAGCAAAGTGAAACAGTAATATATTGTGGATTTACCAATGAAGTAGAAAAATACTATTCTGCTCTTGATGTTTTTATTTTACCAAGCTATCGTGAAGGGTTTGGTTCTGTAGTTATTGAAGCTGAAGCAATGGGAATTCCCGTTATTGTAACTGATATACCTGGACCTACTGATGCTATGCAGCGAGGAGAAACAGGTCTGGTCGTTCCAAAAGGTGAAGTAGATCCTTTAATTGAAGCAATGAAGACAATGTTAAATCCAACGCTACGTCACGAAATGGGTGAAAAAGCTATCGTATTTGTTCGTGAAAAATTTGATCAACGGGTACTTTGGAAACATATTCTTGAGGACAGAAATAGGCTTGTTATGAAAGAAAGGGCAAGAAAAGAGGGGGTAGTATGAAGTACGATAAGCCCAAAGTATCAATAATTATGGGGATTTTCAACTGTTCTGGTACTTTAAGAGAAAGTGTAGACTCAATAGTAAATCAGTCATACAAGAATTGGGAATTAATTATGTGCGATGATGGTTCAACAGATGACACCTATTGTATTGCAAGACAATATGCAGATCAATACTCTAACATTAAAGTGATTAAAAATGATAAAAATCAAGGACTTGCATATAGCCTAAACCAATGCCTTCAACATTGTAGGGGAGAGTATATTGCTAGACAAGATGCTGATGATCGTTCTCTACCTGAACGATTAGAAAAAGAAGTAAGGATGCTAGATATTAATCAACAGTATGATATTGTCAGTACAGGGATGAAATTTTTTGATGAAAAAGGGTTTTGGGGTGAGATTATCCCAATTGAAAAACCATTGCCAGAGGATTTTATCGCTCAATCACCTTTTTGCCATGCCCCATCTATGGTTCGGCGCAAGGCCTTGTTAGCTGTTAATGGATATGATGTTACAAAGAAAACCTTACGTGTTGAAGACTATAATCTATGGTTTAGAATGTATGCTAATGGGTCGAGAGGCTGCAATATTAAAGAGTCTCTTTATGAAGTAAGGGATGATCGTAGTGCTATTACTAGACGAAAATACAACTTGAGATTAAAAGAAGCATACGTACGATTCAGTGGGTATAAAATGTTGAAGCTGCCATGCACATCTTATATTTATGCTATTCGCCCCCTAATCGTTGGATTAGTGCCTAATGGATTATATAAATTCCTACGGCGTTATAGGTATAATTAACTATATAGAGAATTCAAATCCTATTGTAAGGGTATATTAAATCGCATGCTTTAATTTACGTAGTTAAATCCGTATTTTTCCCTGAAAATGCGATAAGAATTTAGAAATATTTATTTATAGGGATATTGACTTATGGTGATTATGTTGTATGATAAAGGTAACAGGTGTTCTTAATAAAGAATTAACGAGTGACTTTTATTAATCAATAACTTATTAATATTTTTTAACACTGTTGGATCATGCTATCCACACATTTTTTTGGTGAGATTGTTCTTTAATGAGAACAATACACAATAGGAGGAAGTTATGAGCGCAATTGCTGGAATTTATCATTCAAATAATGCACCTGTTACAAGGGATCATTATTCAATCATTATGGATAATCTAGCTCAATTTCCTGCTAATGATATTCAATGCTGGAACAAAAATAATGCTTTCCTTGGATGTCTTTCGCAGTGGATTACACCTGAATCTATAGGCGAGCAATTGCCATTTTATGATTCAGAAAGAAACGTAGCTATTACTGCGGATGCCATAATTGATAACCGTGAGGAATTATTTACCTTATTACAGGTAGAAACAGGTTTAAGAAAAACCATTCCAGATAGTCAATTAATTTTACTATCTTATTACAAGTGGGAAGAGGATTGTCCCAAATACATAATAGGTGACTTTGCTTTTATGATATGGGATGAGAGAAAACAAAAACTTTTCGGAGCTAGAGACTTCTCTGGAACTAGAACCTTATATTATTACCAAGACAAAAAGCATTTTGCTTTTTGTACAACTATAGAAGCATTACTAAATTTACCGTATATACAAAAGCAGTTAAATGAAGATTGGTTATCTGAATTCTTGGCTATTTCTTCAGTTGTAGATACCGTAAATACATCAATAACTCCCTATACAACAATTGAACAAGTACCACCTGCTCATAGTATTTCTGTAGAAGGAAATAGAGTTAAAATTAAACAATATTGTACTTTGTTAGCTGACAGTAAATTAAATTTGAAATCTGATAACGAGTATGTAGAAGCTTTTCAGGAAGTCTTTCAAAAATCTGTTAATTCTCGTTTGCGTACACACCACCAAGTTGGCGCTCATTTAAGTGGGGGATTAGATTCAGGTTCAGTTGTCGGATTTGCGGCAAGATCTCTTAAAAACGAAAATAAGCTATTACATACATTTAGTTATATCCCTGTAAAAGATTTCAAAGATTACACACCAAAACGGTTGTTGCCTGACGAGAGACCTTTTATTAAAGAAACAGTTAATTATATTGGGGGAATTAAGGATCATTATTTAGATTTTGACGGAAAAGATTCATATTCTGAAATCAATGAATATCTCGATATTCTAGAAATGCCATATAAATTTTTTGAGAATTCATTTTGGATAAAAGGAATGTTTGAGACAGCTAATAAAAAAGGGATAGGAGTTCTGTTAAATGGAGGAAGAGGAAACTTCACTATTTCATGGGGACACGCACTAAATTATTATGCGATTCTTCTTAAGAAAATGAAATGGTTAAAGCTCTACAAAGAATTAAACCAGTATAGTCAGAATGCGGGTGGGGCTCGATTACGCAGAATCCCTGTACTAGCTAAAGTAGCTTTTCCAAAAATAAATAAAATGAGCTCTTCGGTTACGAATAATCATTTCCCTAGGTTGATTAATGAAGATTTCGCAAAGAGGAAAGATGCGTTTAATAAAATTAATAAGTATGGTTTAGATGAGACAGGTTGGTTTGGTACAAATGATATTTTTGAACAAAGAAAAAGACATTTTGAAGATATTTTTCATTGGCATGCAACGAATACTCTAGCTGCTAAATTATCATTGCGCTATTCGTTGTGGAAACGAGATTCAACCAATGATTTACGAGTTATCCGCTTTTGTTTATCTGTTCCTGAAGAACAGTATGTTCAGAATGGAATGGATCGAGCACTTATTAGAAGGTCCACTAAAAATTTATTACCTGATAAAGTAAGGTTGAACCAGCGTATACGTGGTGTTCAAGGAGCTGATTGGGTTCATCGAATGACTCCTATTTGGGATGAATTTATAAATGATATTAAGTTGATGGCTAATGATGAAAAGCTATTAACCTTTGTCGACGGTGAAATTATTAAGCAAAGTATTGAAAAAGTAGCTAGAGAGCCCCGTCCAGAATACGCTACTGATCCGAACTATAGGTTACTAATGCGCAGTTTGATTGTTTCAAAATTTATAAAAAGGTTTGCTTGAAAGGGGGTGAAAAAATGAAAAATGAATGGCAAAAACCAGAGTTAGAAGTACTTGATGTAAACATGACCATGGCTAACCCTCATAATGGTGATCATCTAGATCAAACGTATCCTGAGGGTACACCTCGAGAAGGTTTAATTTTAACTTACAGTTAATATTTGGTTTTTTCGATTTCATACATATGAAATCATATTAAATTATAAGTTAAAGTTCTCTTATATAGGAGAACTTTAACTTAATAAAGCTAGGTTTTATTAAATTAGTTTACCAAAAATCTAAGCGGTAAAAATGGCAGATTATTTTTTTATATCGCAAAAAAAAGACATTTGATATTTAAGTAAAAACACTTTTTTACGGCTGTGTTCTTTATTAAGAATAGCAGATTATGTAATTAAAAGTAAATTAAATCATTATCTTGTTTTTTACTTCCCTATTGTTCTTTATAAAGTGTGCGAATGAAGTGGTTTTTGGAGGCTGTAATGAGTGCAATTGTTGGCATATATAACTTTAAAAAAGAACCAATTAATAATAACAATAGTATGGATTTAATGAAGTCTTTGCAGCGTTTTCCAGCGGATAATGTTAATACTTTGCAACAGGATAATATCTTTTTGGGGTGTCATGCACAATGGATCACACCTGAATCAATCAATGAAAAGTTACCTTATTATGACTATAATACCCAACTAGCTATAACAGCTGATGCGATCCTTGATAATCGAAAAGAGTTATTTGATATGTTACAGGTTAATAATCAAGATAGATCTGCAATGCCCGATAGTCAATTAATTCTTTTGGCTTATCAAAACTGGGGTGAAGATGTACCTAAGTACTTGATAGGTGACTTTGCTTTTGTCATATGGGATGAAAAAAATCAAGTACTCTTTGCAGCAAGAGATTTCTCAGGTGCCAGGACACTTTATTATTATCGAGACCAAAATCATTTTGCTTTTTCTACAACAATAGAACCATTGTTTACTCTTCCTTATGTTCCTAAAAGATTAAATGAAGAGTGGCTTGCTGAATTTTTAACATTACCAGGAATGATCGAAGCAGTAGATATGAATGCTACTGTTTATCAAGCTATTAACCAGATACCTCCATCTCACAGTATAACTGTAATTAATAATAAAGTTCAGGTAAAAAGGTATTGTGTAATTGATTTTGAAGAAACGTTAATGTTCAAGTCTAATGAAGAATACGAAGAGGCTTTTAAAGAGACTTTTCAGAAAGCAGTCAATTGTAGATTAAGGGCTAACGGTGAAGTTGGCTCGCAGTTAAGTGGTGGACTTGATTCAGGAGCAGTTGTAGGATTTGCAGCTAAAGAGCTCAAAAGACAAAATAAAAAATTACATACTTTTAGTTACATTCCTAAAGAAGGATTTAAAGATTGGACACCTCATTATTATCTTCCTGATGAAAGACCGTTTATAAAGCAAACAGTTAATCACGTTGGGAATATACAAGATAATTACTTAAGCTTTGAAAATAGAAATTCTTTAACTGAAATAGATGAACTGTTAGAGATAATGGAAATGCCGTATAAATTCTTTGAGAATTCATTTTGGTTAAAAGGAATAAGTGAGATAGCTTCAGAGCGAGGGATTAAAGTTCTTTTAAATGGAGCAAGAGGGAATCATTCAATTTCGTTTGGTTCTTGGAATCTAACAATGAATTATTATACTACGTTATTAAAGAAGCTAAGATGGATTCAACTTTATAATCAATTAGGGCTATACTGTAACAATTTTAAGACAGGGAAATCTGTAATGGTACCGGTGATTCTAAAAAAGGCATTTCCGCAAATTAATCAGTTGATAGAAAGGCAAGCTACATATAATTATCAACCACCGTCCTTAATTAGTCCTTCACTTGCAAAAAAAACCGATATATATGAAAGACTCAAAGACTATGGAGTTAATTTAGCTGGAAATTCTACAATGAGTGAATATGAGTTTAGGGATAAGCATTTCTCTCAGCTTTTTTCCTGGAATAAAGCAGGGACGATTGGGACTAAACTGTCGTTGAAGTATGGGGTGTGGGACCGAGATCCGACAAATGATTTACGTGTGATTCGCTTTTGTTTATCAATACCAAAAGAACAATATGTTGTAGGTGGACTAGAGAGGTCTTTAATTAGAAGAGCAACGAAAGGGATTATACCAAATAAAGTTAGATTAAATCAGAAGTTTAGAGGTTTACAGTCAGCTGATATGATTTATCGAATTGCTCCACATTGGTCTTCGTTTATTTATGAATTGAAACAATTAACTGAGGACCCAATGCTATCAGAATTAATAGACATAAAAACTGTCAAACGAGCTCTGAAGAATGTGGGAGGCGAACCAAAACCCGAGTATTTATTTGACGAAGAATTTAGAATGCTGACACGAAGTTTGATTGTTTATCGATTTGTAAGAAAACTAATTTGAAAGGAGGTGATAAAGATGAAGAAGAGTTGGAGACAGCCGATTTTAGAAGTACTTGATGTTAGTTTGACAATGGGTGGACCAGGAAATGCAGCGCCAGATAGTTATTGCACTAATAATCAGAATCATGAAACTCATGATGGTCAGTCGAACAAGAGTTGTAATAAGAGTGCAGAATCAGACCCAGTATTTGGTAGTTGATGAGTTTTTTTTAAGCCACCCAATACCTTAAACAAGTAGAGGGGTAAAATGTATCAGTAAATCCCTCCCTTATACCTTAAGCAAGTATAAGGGAAACCTAAGTAGATGTAGATAGACTTTCTTAAGGAGGAAACACGGTGACTAACCCAATCTCTTACACAGCTTTCGGACTTACTATTACTAGCGAATTTCCTCTACCAGAGTTACTTCCAACCGAACTAGCAGAAAAAGACCCAGATGTTGTCATAAAACAAGCAGATTTACAACAAGTCTGGTTCGAACATTCAGATGATGATCAGTATTTCGTGATCGATAAAACATTCATCATGTTCCGTATGCCAGAAGTTGCGATTTTTCTAATCAGAAATGGAAGCGAAATTCTCGTTTCTCCATTTGATGATGCTCATGAGGACCACATTAGACTCTATACGCTAGGTACTTGTATGGGGGCAATCTTAATGCAAAGAAAAATTCTCCCATTACATGGCAGTGCAGTTGTGATCGGTGGAAAAGCCTATGCGATCGTAGGTAATTCTGGTGCGGGAAAATCCACATTAGCTTCGGCTTTTATAAAGCGAGGTTACCAACTTTTAAGTGATGATGTCATACCTGTTACATTAAATGAATCAGGTTATCCAATTGTTACACCTTCTTATCCTCAACAAAAACTTTGGTTAGAGAGCTTGAGTCAATTTGGGATGACATCAGATGGATACCGTCCCATTATCGATCGTGAAACAAAATTTGCGATACCAGTAACGAATCAATTTGTCTCGGAACCTATGCCACTCGCTGGGGTCATCGAACTTGTAAAAACAGAAAATGAAGAAATTGAGATGCTACCTATTCAAAATTTAAACAGATTGCATACATTATTCGTTCATACATATCGAAATTTCTTTATTGGACCAGCAGGTTTGATGGATTGGCATTTCCAGACAACAGCCAAAATGGCAAACCATATTGAATTGTACCAATTGCAGCGACCAGTATCTAGGTTTACTGCCCATGACTTAACGGAATTAATTTTAGAAACGGTATACGAGGAGGAGAAGGTTCTATGATTAAAAATCAAAATATTGCAAATTTTCATGTTGTAAGTCAAGTAGAAGGCAATATTGTTTCCGATATGGATGGGGAAAAAGTGATGCTAAGTATCCATAATGGCAAATACTACAACCTTGGGGAAATTGGTGGCGACATTTGGGATTCGATCAAAGAACCAATTACTCTTGAAGATTTAGTAACTAAATTACAGGCACAATATGATGTAGAAAAAGCTGAATGTGAGGAGCATGTTATTACCTTTTTAAGTCAATTGATCGATGAAGGGTTAGTGCATGTAGAAGGCAAAAGTTGATTCGGAGGTAAATATGAAAATGGTAAAACGAGTCAAAGCTTTTTTTGAATTAAAGTGGGAAACGAAAAAGTTATTGTTAGAAGCGTATCTCTATTTAGGATGGGCAAGGTTTTTGAAAACTCGCCCATTTGTTAAAATCGCTTCTTCACTCGGTCAAAAAATGGAAGAGACAACATATACTCCAAACATGGCTAATCGCGAGACGTTGCTAAATGTATCGAATGCGATCCATATTATGAGTCGATATACATTTTGGGAAAGCCAATGTTTGGTGAAGGCCATTGCTGGGTTGAAAATGTTAGAGAAGAGAAATATTGAAAGCACTTTGTATTTAGGTACCGGGAAGGACGATGAAGGTAAATTTGCCGCGCATGCATGGCTGCGCAGTGGTCCTTTTTATGTATCTGGTTCAGAAGGTATGGAGAAATTCACCGTGATCGCAAAATTTGCAAAGGAGATTACGCCTGAGAAGGTTGAAGGAGAAACGTATGGATAAGTCAATTAACAGAACTGCCATATCAGATGAACTTACATATATCTTTGAATTATTGAAAGATAACAATACGAATAAACGTATCCCAGAGTTAGACTGGGAATTATTTTTAAATCTATCTTTACACCATCGTGTGTTTCCGTTGCTTCATTCCAAGGTTAAGAATCTTGATGTTCCAGTTCAAGTTTCAAAGTTTTTGCAAGTACATTATCAGCAAAATATATTTAGAATGATGTCCTTAACGGGAGAAATGGAAAAGGTGAGTGACATCTTTTCTAAGAGTAAGATAAGAACACTCTTTTTAAAAGGGCCTGTTCTTGCTCATGACCTGTATGGAGATTTGTCGCTTCGTACATCAAGTGATTTAGATTTTCTCATTCCGATTGAACACTTAGAGAGGGCTGAGGAAATTCTAGTTGAACTTGGGTATGAGAAAGATGATTATATTGAATCCGTATTAAACGATTGGCGCTGGAGGCACCATCATGTGACTTACTATCATCCTGTGAAACAGATGAAGCTTGAGATTCATTGGCGTCTACATCCAGGTCCTGGGAAAGAACCAAGTTTTCAAGAATTATGGGGACGCAGGAACAAAAGTTCTAGTACAAAGACACCTGTATATTTGCTTGGGAAAGAAGATTTATTTGTATTCCTCGTTGCACACGGTGCAAGGCATGGTTGGTCACGGTTGCGCTGGTTAGTTGATATCCAAAAAATCATGAAACAGGAGCTTGATTGGGCTAAGGTATATCAGCTCTTTCAAAAGTATCACAATCCTCATGTTGGAGGTCAGGCGATTATTTTAGCATCGCAACTCTTAAATGCTGAGTTCAAAGAAGACATGACGCCATTTGTAACGAATACAGCGATGAAATTAGCGCAAGAGGCTATTTTTTATCTTGAAAGAATGGTGAATTTGCATACAGATCCAGTACCAAAAGACATATCAAGCTATCATGCGAGTCATCTTATTTCTTTAATGTCTATCCAACAAAAGGCGGTCCATCTTCTCAGCTTGCTGCATCCGTTTCCTGAGGATGCTCAAACGTTACCATTACCGAAACCCCTTCATTTTCTATATTTTCCTCTTCGACCAGTGTTATGGGCCTGGAGAAAAACTAGAAAACAGGCTGTTTTGTAGGAGGCATTGAAATGAAAGATATTCTCTATTTTCTTAAACAGATTCATGCGTATGCGGGGAAAAAGCTATACGTGAATATGTTTGCGATGATGTTAATTGGTTTGCTTGATGGGATTGGGATCTTGCTGTTAGTTCCCATGATCGCAATGACTGGGGTTGTGAACTTAGATGCAGAAGGGACGCCTTTAGCTGGACTACTAGGCTTTTTGCAAAATATTCCTGATACAGTAGGACTTCCTGTCATTCTAGCTGCCTTTGTTTTAATTGTCATTGGGCAAAACTTGATCCAAAGGCAGATCACGATTCGCAATACTAGAATTCAACATGGTTTCTTCAGACATATGCGCGTTGAAACATATCATTCATTGCTTCACGCCAATTGGAGATTTTTTATTAAAAACCGAAAATCTGATCTCGTGAATTTTATGACAGCTGAGATTGCTCGTTCGAGTGCTGGAACTCATTCATTTTTACAATTTTTAGCATCCCTAATTTTCACATGTATTCAAATTGGATTGGCTTTTTGGTTATCACCTAGTATTACGTCTTTTGTCTTAGCGTGTGGTTTAATCTTGTTATTTTTTAACCGTAAATTCCTCAAACGTTCTCTTGAGTTAGGTAGCCGTAATTTTACATTAGGGAAAGAGTATTTAGGTGGTGTCACAGACCAAATCAATGGCATCAAAGATATTAAAAGCAATACGTTAGAAGAGTCCCGCATGAACTGGTTCAAAAAAGTAACTGCAAGTATGGAAAAAGAGCAAGTGGAATATACCGTCTTAAAAACGACATCACAACTGTATTACAAAGTAGCTTCTGCGGTTTTGATTGCTGCCTTTATTTTTATCGCAGTAAATCTTTTCAATGCCCAAGCCGCTCAGCTCATGCTGATTATCGTTATTTTCTCAAGGCTATGGCCACGTGTTGCTGGTATTCAAGGTTCCCTTGAACAAATCGCCACCACAATGCCATCGTTCAAAGCAGTAAAAGCACTACAACACGAATGCCGAGCAGCAAAAGAATTCGAACAAATCAACAGTTCGAATGTAAAACCCATTGAAGTTAACCAAGGACTTGAATGTCAAAACATTAACTTCAGCTATAATGAGTCTAGCTACGCCTTGAAAAATATTAATCTCACAATCCCAGCAAACCAAATGACGGCTTTCGTCGGACGGTCAGGAGCAGGGAAAAGTACGTTAATTGACTTACTAATGGGCTTGAACCAACCTGAAGCAGGCCAAGTTCTAATTGATGGTACGCCACTTACGGGTGATAACCTCATTTCTTTAAGAAGAGCGATAAGCTATGTTCCACAAGATCCTTTCTTATTTAATGCAAGTATAAGGGAGAACTTGGAGCTCGTTGTGCCAGATGCTACGGAAGAACAGATTTGGGAAGCTCTTGAATTCTCTTCTGCAGCGGAGTTTGTGAGAAAGTTACCTGAAGGGTTAGATTCTCTTATCGGAGACCGAGGCATCAAGCTCTCAGGTGGAGAACGCCAACGTCTTGTGCTGGCAAGAGCGATTTTACGAAATCCGTCGATCTTAGTATTGGATGAAGCAACAAGTGCACTTGATACCGAAAACGAAGCAAAAATCCAAGCCGCTTTAGAGCGTCTAAAAGGCAAGATGACCATCATCGTCATTGCTCACCGGTTGTCAACGATTCGAAACGCTGACCAAGTGGTTGTCCTTGATGAAGGAAAGATCATTCAAAAGGGTGGATTTACACAGCTTGCTGAAGAAAAGAAAAGTACATTTAGTCATCTATTACGCAATCAATTAGAGGCTACGCCTTAACGTAGAAGCCACTAAATAAGGGTCGATATTCACCTTGTTTAGTGGTATTTCTTTTCACTTGAGTTTTCCATCGTCATAGTTAGGAGAGAGAGTCATTGATAAAAGTAGGAGGAAAAGGAATGGTAGGAGTTTTGTTGCTATTTGTTGTTCTAATTGTTTATACGATCTGGGATAATCACCGAATTATTGTTGTAGAGCAAGAAATAGAAATAGAGCAGCTGCCTGAGTCATTGGATGGGTTTACGATTTTACAAGTAACCGATTTACATGAACGATCATTTGGAGAAAATCAGAAACGGTTACTTGAAAAAGTAAATTCGGTTGATTATGATGCGATTGTTTTTACTGGAGATATGCTTGATAGCAACCAAAGTACAAATTATGATCCTTTTTATCAACTAATTGAAGGTTTGCATAACAGAGATAATGCGCTCTATGTTGCTGGAAATGCAGATCCGACTAATTATCGACTGCATCCGAGTCATCCTTATGAGAAAAGTGAATTTATTAAAGGGATGGAGCAACGTGGTGTGAACTTACTTGAGTCAGTTTATACACTGGAAGGACAAGGCGGAAAGGTTCATTTTTTTGATTTTGAATTAGCCATTTTAGATTCGCAAAGAGAGCTAGAAGAAATTGCTCTAAAAGGGGAACCGAAAAATGAGGTGTATCGAGCGTACTTAAATCATAGAAAGCAGCTGTTAACAGAAATAAGTGTACTTGATCAACCGAAAAGAGAAGATGTCTTACTAGCTCTTAATCACTATCCCGTCGTTGATGCGCGCATTGATTTTTTACATGAGCATCCACATTATAATATGAAAAATCTTGACTTACTGTTAGCTGGACATTACCACGGGGGGCAAATCCGTGTTCCTTTTTTAGGGGCTCTGTTTGTCCCGGAACCTTGGTATCAACGTGGAGGAATTTTACCTCCACGTGACCGAGTGAAAGGGTTATGGGAATATAGAGGAATAAAGCAATATGTGAGTACAGGACTGGGGAGCAGTGATGCGATTCCGTTGTTGCGTTTTCGATTTTTGAATCGGCCTGAGATTAATGTTTTAACCTTGAAGAAAAAAGGTTGAAAATTATGTAACCCCATCGCGTTTCCGTGATGGGGTTGAGGTTGCTGTATGTATCATGTATAAAATCAAGGGTGTTTAGTTGAAAAGTAATATATAGGAAGGGTCCATCTTGCGGAGGTTTCGCGGAAGACTTCTACCCATCAAAGAAGCAAATGTATTATGTATTGGTAGGATACTGAATCTACAGTGGTCATTTCACGCTGTTTTGTTTAATAAACTCCCTTACATCATCAGGAGTTAAACCTATCTCTCTCGCCTCAAGCAACAGCTGTTCCCATTCTTGTTCCGTTTCTTTGATAGTGTCTGATGTGATCAATAGTGTCACCTCCAGTTTAGAATTTCAATAACCAAAGTAATTACTAGTCAGTAAATTTAGAAAATTGACAATAAAAAACAAGGACTTGAAGTCTAGGAGTTTCTTCCTTCTTATTACTAATGTCATAGTGTTTATGTTGTGATTAAACAAATAGTACCATATAATTACATATTTTATAAGAGAAAGATTTCCATTTTTTTCTACAAGAGACAATTAAATCCGACAAAAATCCTCATATATCGGTAGAAAATATGACAAACACTATGAATTATCGTGTTGTATTCGCTGACATATGTCGAAAGATTAACGTTTGTTCTTTACAAAGAAAGGGTAATATTGCTTAGTTATTTTACCATATGTTCAACGTGTTTTTGTTAACTTGGAAATTCAGATTGACAATGGTAATAAATAATGTGTATAATTAGTTCGAAATCGAGATAATTTTCAAAGGAAATGATGAACCATGAAATCATTTGAACAAAACGATCAAGATCAGGCGCTTAAGTTATTTGTTGTAATGACACGTGCAATGGAGTCGGTAACAAAGCGAGTGGAAGAGGACATTAAAGGGTACGGCCTAAATCCAACGGAATTTGGTGTGTTAGAGTTGCTTTATAGCAAAGGCAACCAACCGATTCAAAAAATTGGTGAGAAAGTGTTGCTTGCAAGCAGCAGTATCACTTATGTTGTTGATAAACTGGAAAAGAAAGAATTGCTCATAAGAAAACCTTGTCCGAAAGATCGTCGTGTTACGCATGCAACGATAACGGAAAAAGGTACGCAACTCATGACAGAGATTTTTCCAAAACATAAAGCTGCGGTTCAAGAAATCTTTGGCGGGCTTGAAACAAATGAAAAAGATTTGTTAATTGATAAATTAAAAAAATTAGGCTTTTATGCTCAAGAGCTTTAATTTTTTTTAATTGTTTATCTCGAATTAAGAATACATGAATTCGTATAATGATAGATTTTGAGTGGGAGGGTTTATCTTGAAGTCCATTGATCCGAATCAGTTGGCTGAGCGTGAAAATTATAAATTTCTAACAGGAAGCATCATACCTAGACCAGTCGCGTTTGTGACAACACTATCCAATGAGGATGTATTAAATGCCGCTCCTTTTAGTTATTTTAATATCGTCTCATCTAACCCGCCAATGATCTCGATATCAGTAGCGCGTAAAGATGGCAAGATGAAAGACACGTCACGAAATGCAGTGGAGCGAAAGGAATTTGTTGTTCACATTTCTGATGAATCATATATTGAGCAAATTAATAAGACAGCAAAAAGCCTTCCACCAAATGAAAGTGAAATTACAGAGACAAATTTAACACCGGTTCATAGTTTGAAAATCAAAGTACCGGGTATTCAAGAAGCAAAGGTTAGGATGGAATGTGTTCTAGAGCAAGCAATTCCTTTAGGTGGGACGAAAGATCAACCAGCTTGTGATTTGCTAATAGGTAGAGTGGTCCAGTATCACATACGATCAGACCTATATGAAAATGGAAGAATTGATGCACAAGGGTTAAAGCCTGTTAGTCGTTTAGCAGGAAATGCGTATGCCAAACTAGGTGAGACATTCGAACTAGAGCGTCCGATATAACGTCCTTCTTTGAAAAAAGAGGGACATAATCAGAGCTTATGTCTCGAATTCATAATATATGGACTCGTTTTATATAAATCCGAACTAAATCAAGGGGGTGTTTGTCTTCCAATGTAGATACATATAAGAAAAAGGAGAGGAAAAAGATGGGTATCTTCAAAAAATTATTTGGTCAAACTAATAAAAGCACAGATGAGGAGACGATGAATATGTCAAATGTAAAATTAGCAGTTATTTATTATAGTTCAACAGGTACAAACTATCAGCTAGCAAAGTGGGCAGAAGAAGGTGGGAAGGCAGCAGGTGCAGAAGTAAAAGTTCTTAAAGTACCTGAATTAGCTCCAGAAGCTGCAATCGAATCAAATCCAGCTTGGAAAGCGCATGTAGAAGAGACGAAAGATGTTCCAGAAGTTACTTTAGATGATTTAACATGGGCGGATGCGATCATCTTCAGTGTACCAACACGTTTTGGTAACATGCCTGCTCAAATGAAGCAATTCCTTGATACTACAGGCGGTCTTTGGTTTGAAGGGAAACTTGCCAACAAAGCAGTGAGTGCGATGTCATCAGCTAGTAACTTACACGGAGGTCAAGAAGCAACAATTCTTTCTCTTTACACAACCATGTATCATTGGGGTGCAATCGTGGCATCACCTGGTTACACGGATCCATTGTTATTCGCTTCAGGCGGAAACCCGTACGGAACAAGTGTAACAGTTGGTCAAGATGGAAAAATGCAAGAAGATGTACAAGAAGCTGCAAAATACCAAGCGAAGCGCACAGTTCAAGTGGCTGAGTGGATTAAAAAAGGAAATCAATAAGAGAAGTGAGGCCCCGCATATAATGTGCGGGGTTTTTAAAGTGCAGTTTTATTACCGAATTAGTCAAGAAACATGATTTTTTTAGGGGCCGTAATGACTATTGCTAGAACACTAAATTTAATAAAGTGACAACGAATTCTATAAAATAACGAGCATATTCGCACACTATCACAACAAAACCTCATAACTTCTCACTGTTTGCCAGCAATCACCAAACCTCAACACAAAATTAATCAAACGTTTGTTTAATTTCACGCGCAACTCGAGAATAAAAGGCGAATCAAGACGCTGCGACTCATTTCTTGTAACCTCAAATCCGCATAACGTCACTTCTCGACAAAAATTAATCAAACGTTTGTTTAATTTTTGTCGTATTCAGTCACAGAAACATCTGTACCTCAAATCACACTAAGTACAAAGTTTTTTACGTAAGCAGTTTTTTTGCTATTCAGATGGTAAATGATTATAGTGTACTTGTTACCAATATTTGATATTGGCATCTAATTTTATTGAAACCATTTAGGGAGGGAATCGTATGGTTGTGATTCATGCTTATCTTCATGTATTACCAGAAAAACGGTCGTTGTTTCTTGAACAAGTTCAAAGTTTAATTGAGGGTTCAAAAGCAGAAGAAGGAAACATTACATATCATCTTTATGAAGATACAGAAGTAAAAGCGAAATTTATTATGGTTGAAGAGTGGAAGGATGAAGCCGCAGTTGCATTCCATAATGAGACCGAGCACTTCAAGCATTTTGGAAGCATCGCTAGCGAATATTTTGCAGCCCCTCCAGAAGTGTTACAGTTTGCTGTATCAAAAAAGTATTAGGAAGGAAGAAATCTTTATGCCAACATTGTTAGATCCATTTGAGTACAAAGGATTAAAATTAAAAAATAGAATCGTTATGCCACCGATGTGCCAATATTCGGTTACAGCGAAAGATGGGAAGCCAAATGATTGGCATTTCACACATTATACAAGCCGTGCCATTGGTGGAACGGGGTTAATTATTATTGAAATGACGGATGTGGAACCAGATGGTCGAATTTCTGACTTTGATTTAGGAATTTGGTCAGATGATCATATCCCAGCGTTTGAGCGTATCATTAAGGCTTGTCAAAGCTACGGTGCAAAAGTGGGAATTCAAGTAGCACATGCGGGACGTAAGGCTGAAGATGCGAAAGTTCCTGTTTCATCTACATCAGTTGCTTTCTCTGATGATTACAACGCACCTCGTGAACTGTCGACAGAAGAAGTGGAGCAAATGGTATTGAAATTTGAACAAGGATTTCAACGTGCCGTGGCAGCGGGCGTAGATACCATTGAAATCCACGGTGCACATGGCTATTTAATTCATCAGTTCCAGTCGCCATTAACAAATCAACGTGAAGATAAATACGGGCAAGATAAAAGTTTGTTCGGTCGTGAGATTATCGCGGCGGCTCGTCGTGTAATGCCAGAATCAATGCCGTTGATCATGCGTATATCTGCGAAAGAGTATGCTGAAGACGGCTACGATGTAAACTATGCCATTGATTTAGTGAAGAAGTATCAAGAAGCAGGCGTCGATATGTTCCATATATCTTCTGGCGGAGAAAGCAATAATGGACCAGAGTTTTCAGGACAAGGATATCAAGTTGATCTTGCAGCAGCTGTAAAGAGTGCGGTTGATGTGCTAGTTATCGCTGTTGGAAGAATGGAAGATGCGGCATTCAGTGATGAGGTTGTTCGTGAAGGCAAAGCAGATCTTGTTGCGGTCGGAAGAGGAATGTTACGTAGTCCATTTTGGGCAAATGAAGCATCTCTGCAGTTAGGTGGAGAAATTTTAACACCAAATGCGTTACGTGCAGGATATAGCTTCTAACGAATGTTGAGGGTATTCACCGAAATCGGTGGATACCCTTTTTCTTATTACGTTGGATTATGCTGACTTTCTTCATAGGCGATTAAGACAACATCTTTATCCGTACTTTGTTTGATTTCTTCTTCTAACGAAACGACTCGTTGTAGAAGTTCGGGACTTAGGTCTGCAGCAGTATAACGATCATAATCTAAAGGCTCTTTCGATTCCATTTATAAACCTCCTTTGCTCGTTCATAAGTAAATTTCTCTTAATAGAATTGATCTATACCTCAGGGTGTAACCTGTTATCATTTGGAAAGGTAGTTATACTCTTGCAGGTGAACGTACATGCTAAGAAAAACTTTGCAAAATTAGGTGAGGCTCATGAAGATCTTATGCCTAGATGGTGGTGGCATACGAGGAGTTTTTGAAGTTGCCATTTTAAAAGCGCTAGAAGAAGAATACAAACGACCTATCTCTCAATATTTTGATCTTATTGCTGGGACAAGCACAGGTTCCATTATTGCCACATCGGTTGTTCTTGAAAAAAAGATGTCAGATCTGTTAGATAGCTATCAAAAATTTGGGAAGAAAGTGTTTAAGCGACAAGCAAAAATTGGATTGTTTAAAAGTGTTTATAGCGATAAGGAGTTACGTACGTATTTCAAAAAGTCATTTGGAAGCAAAACGCTTGCGGATATTACGAAGCCTTTGCTCATTCCGGCTGTAGATGTAACCCACGGGAAACCGTATGTGTACCGGACAAACTACGGACACCCTGGGAGTGCCGATCTATCGATTAAATTATGGGATGCCGTTCTGTCCTCTTGTTCAGCACCTGTATATTTTCCGCCTAATAATATAAAAAACCAATATTTGTCTGTTGATGGTGGCTTATGGGCAAACAATCCGGCACTTGTATGTATTACAGAAGCAATCGATTTTTTTAAGAAAGATATAAACGAGTTAAAAATATTGTCTATCGGAACGGGAATGCAAGATATTGAATATAACATAGAACGAGATAAGTATTGGGGGATAAAAAAATGGCTTCCTTTTCGGTTCATGACCATGAAAGTTCAACCGAAATTACTAGATCTGGCATTAGACCTTTCATCTGAATCGATCTCGTATCATTGTGGAATTTTGTTAGGAGAGAAATACATGCGTTTAAATAAACAATTAGGAGACGAAATGCCGTTTGATGATGTGAAATTTGTAGATGAACTAATTGAGTTAGGAAAACAGGTGGTTGAGGAGAAGAGAGAAGAGATTTCACAGTTTTTACAGATCCAATAACTATCTAGAATTGAATTAGCATATAAATGAAGTAACTAGTTGAAAGAGGTGAGAATAGATGGTAAGCAAAGTCATTTTAAATGGCGTAAGTATTCCGGTCATAAGCTTCCAAAAAGATCAAGTAGAATCAAGGTCTGGACGACTACTTACAAAAGTGACGTTTGATTTTAAAGTGAGAAGCGGGAATGAGTATCATCAAATTACAACACTATTGTATAAAATGAATTTCGAAGTGAACGTTCCTGAAGAGGCAATTGAATTTACCGGAACGATCCATAACTATTCCACGTCGTTTACCAACTTATATGAAGAAAACAAGGTAGGACTCTTTCACCTTGAGTTGATTGAGTTAGAGGATGACGAATAAAGTAATATAAACGGAGTCATCCTCTAACTATGATTAATAGAAGTAAGGGAAGAAGAAGTGTCTTAATGTGAAAAATGGAAAATGACGACGTCTAAAACGACGGAATCTACGTGGGAATCCATATCCTCCATATCCTCCGTATCCTCCATATGGAGAACCACCAAAATAACGTTGGTCCATGTCTTGGCCTTCTGTGTCTCCAACAGGAACTAACATGTTTACTCCGTTGCGGTCTATTCCATCAATGATGCCATCATGCATTTGACCATCTGTTGTTTCAAATTGCATTAAGTGATGATGATACCTTTGACATAAATCATGAATTTGTTGTTGATAGGCAGGATCCATTTGAGCATGTGTGCCTTGATGAGCGGAAGGATCCATCGGCGTGTGTGGTTGTTGATAAGGGCTCATTTGCCCTGTTCCATGTTGGACGGGTTGACCGTGTGGCATTTGATTCATTGGGTAACTGTGCATGTGTGTTTCTCCTCCTTTTCTAAAACCAAGATATTCATCTATGGGTAAATGTGTCACATTGTTTTTCAGAATTTTTTTACGTTTTGGAAGAAAAAAATAATAAGAAGGTTGTTGAGGGAGACTCAACAACCTTCTTATTCGTTTATGGCTTTAATACGACTTTAATGCAATTATCATCATGTCCATTAAATATTTTGTAAGCTTCAGGAGCATCATCAAGAGCTACTTTGTGGGTAATAATTTCTCTTGGGTCATACTCATTGTTAACAATTTGCTCATATAACTTTGGCATGATTGGAATAACAGATGCTTGTCCCATTTTGATCGTAACGTTACGGGAGAAGAATGGACCTAATGGGAAATTGTTATAATTGCTGCCATATACGCCTGTTAGTTGTACCGTTCCTGCTTTCCGCACTGCTTTTGTCGCGATTTGAATCGGACCAAGTGTTCCACCTTGCAGCTTGAGTTTTTGCTCAATAAATTCAAGAGGAGATTTCTTTCCGTCCATACCGACACAGTCAATAACAACATCTGCACCGCCCGAAGTAATCTCTTTTAAGTGTTCGCCCATATCTGGAAATTCAGTGAAATCAAATGTCTCTACATTGTTTGTTTTTTTCGCATGGTTTAGTCGATAATCTAAGTAATCAATAGCAATGACTCGTTTTGCTCCTTTTCTCCACGCGTACTTTTGTGTCATTAAACCTACAGGACCGGCACCGAGAACGATAACCGTATCTCCTTCTTTTACTCCTGCATGTTCAACACTCCAATAAGCTGTTGGTAGTACATCGGATAAAAAGAGAAGAGATTCATCTTCGAGTTCACATGATTCTGGAATGAGAAAAGGCGTATAGTTTCCGAATGGTACTTTTAAATATTCGGCTTGCCCACCAGGATGGTTTCCGAACTTTTCTGTATACCCGAAATACCCACCTGAATCATAGTGAGGGTTGGAATTGTCACATTGACTTGTTAGATCATGTTCACAATAGATGCAATGACCACATGCTACATTAAATGGAACGACGACACGATCACCTTTTTTCACTTTGGTTACGTCAGGTCCCACTTCTTCTACGATCCCCATTGGTTCATGGCCGATGCTATATCCTTTTGGTAAAGGCATATTCCCTTGATATAAGTGCAAGTCAGAACCGCAAATAGCGGTACTAGTAATTTTCACAATTACGTCGTCTCGTTGTTCTATTTTTGCATCTTCTACGTTTGTTACGGCTACATTGTTTGGTCCTTGGTACGTAACGGCTTTCATTAACTAGACACTCCATTCCTATTTTAATTAGTCATGATTCAGTATCTCCTTAAAAAGAGGGCTAACGTCTGTAAACAATTTACATTTCTATTTTGGTGTTACGAATTCTGTTTTAGATAAGTAAAGATGGGCAACATAACATTAACAGGAAGCACAGTTAAATTGATAATGGAAAATAAGGGGGACCTTATTCATGAAAATTACACCTGAACAGCGAGTGACGCTGCATGAGTTTAACAACTTAACAAAGTCATTAAGCTTCAATATGTATGATGTTTGTTATACAAAAACAAAAGAAGAGCGCGAAGCATACATTGAATATATTGATGAGCAATATAATGCAGACCGATTAACCAAGATATTAGAAAATGTAACAGACATCATTGGTGCTCATGTGTTAAATGTAGCGAAACAAGATTTTGTTCCTCAAGGAGCAAGTGTTACGTTATTAGTATCAGAAGGGCCTGTAGTAGAAGTACCCACTGAATCGTACGATGAGTCGCCAGGTCCATTGCCGGAGTCTGTTGTTTTATCACTCGATAAATCACATATTACCGTTCATACCTATCCTGAATATCATCCGGTAGAAGGCATTAGCACATTTCGGGCAGATATTGATGTATCAACATGCGGGGAAATTTCACCATTAAAAGCATTAAATTATTTAATACACTCTTTTGAGACAGATATTATGACGATGGATTATCGCGTACGTGGATTTACACGTGATATTCAAGGGCAAAAGTTATTTATTGATCATGAAATCAACTCCATTCAAAACTACATACCAGATGAAGTAAAAAAAATGTATGATATGATTGATGTCAACATCTATCAAGAAAACATCTTTCATACAAAATGTAAACTGAAGGAATTTGATTTAGATAATTATTTGTTTGGAACAACAAAGGTGGACCTTCATCCTGGAGAAGCCGAAGAGATTACAGCTAAGCTGACAACAGAAATGGATGAAATTTTTTATGGGAAAAACATTCATTAAGAAAGAGGGGTGTTTCACTGTTTAGTTGGTGAAACACCTCATTTTTTATTTCTTCTTTTGATTTGTCTTTAAATCATCCCCGAAATATTCATCACGTACGTTTTTGGGGATGTGATTATCGGTAGTGGCATACGAACCGCCTCTATATTTTGTACTTTCGTTATTCAACTGATCTTTTTTATCCATGTGTCAGCCTCCTTTCTTTATATATTTTGCAACGGATATGCTTTTAACAAAGGTAATTACTACTATGAAAGGTTTCTTAAATGGAGGGAACGATAAAAGTAGAAACGGAGATGAAGCAAAGATGGCAAGAAGAAAAAGATTGCTTGTCCCTGAAGCAACGCAAGCCGTCAATAAATTCAAGAAACAAGTTATGGCGAAAGAAGGCTTTCACACGACAGACCCAGAAAATGTGAAATATGAAGTAGCAAAAGATCTAGATGTTCCACTGAAAAAAGGATACAACGGCCACCTTACTTCCAAGCAAGCAGGCGAGGTTGGCGGTAAAATTGGTGGAAGTATGGTGAAAGAAATGATCCGAATGGCGCAGCAGAATTTTAATAAATAAGTCGTTTCTGTAAAGGAGGCTTTTTCATGGAGGATAAAAGAGGTGTTTGTGACGAGCCAGTTGAGCACTTGTTGCAAGAACATGAGCATGAGTTCGCCGAAGAACTTTCTGACGGTGGAGAGCGAAACGAGATAGCAGAAGAGCAGCAGGCGGAACCGTTGAGACGGAAGCGAATTCGAACTGGATGATAGTTAGTATGAATAATAAGATGAAAGGAGGTACATTTGGTATCTCCTTTTTTGGTTTTGGGTGAACTAACAATTACGATCACCGTAAATCCTCAAACGTTTCATTAATAACATTCACTTGCTCTGAAAAATAAGGAAAAGCCAAATATAGAAAAAAAATGAACAGAAGAGCGTAAAGTGGTCCGTACCAATAAAAAGGCATATGAAATCGATAGCGGCTTTTAATTAATCCAGGCAGTCCGGCTACTAATAAAGAAATCCCCAAAATACTTACTTTCCAGTAATGAAGTAACTCGGTTATATCATATTCAAGTAAGGCCATGTCTAGTTCATTATCTGAATGTACTTCAACAGCAATACTTTCTTCGTGAATGATTCCTCTTTTGATAGTCACTTCTTCTTGATCTAATGGATTCCCAGAAAATTCAAAACCTCCAGGATGAAATCCAAACAAGTAAGAAAACAGATGAAATGAGAAAGTAACGAAGGAAAAAAGCAATAATAGTTTATTTCTCAGTTTTTGTGTTTCTGTTTGTTTGTTTTTCAATCATCACCCTCCATAACTCAGTAAAATTATCCATTTAATACTAACATATCATTCCAGTTCAACTCTACGGATACAATGAGAAAAAGAACAGTCAATAGTGACTGTTCTTTTGCAAATATTAACGGTGGTTGTGTTGGTTCGGTAATAGGTCAGGACCTTGTGGCGAACTTGGTGGAGAAGTAGCTGAAAGCACTCCAGCTAAAACAACAACAATCGTTATGACAATAAGCTCGAGTCGTACTGTCCATATCAACTGTTTGATGGATTTTTTCTTATCTGAAAATCTTACAGCTTTTTTTAATTTTGGAAACCAAATGAAACGATGAAAAGCAGCAATGATGACAATGATGAAACTAAGTAGAATCTTCCATAATAGAATATCTCCATATGAACTCGACGTTAAACCTTCCCAAGACCCTACATAACTAAAACTCATAATTAGTCCAGTAAAACTAATGATAACAAACATTATCAATGCGATAACAGAAAAATAGGTTAATAGATCATGTAGATAATGCAACTTCTGTATCGATTCACCCAAGAAAAAAGAGTAAAGGACCAATCCGACAAGACCTCCTACCCAAACAGCAGTTCCTAGTAAATGAAAAAATTGAGTGAAAACCATACCGTATACAAATGCATGACTAGAGAGAGGGAACGTAAGAAGAAATAGAGACATCATGGTGAATGATAACGACCTATTTGAAAAACGACTAACAGTTAGAATGAACATACCAATGATCAGAGGACGGATCCAAGCGACCATTCCTATAATAGTCGTAAATGCTAACAGTCCCATCATTGACCAAAGTTCGTCATTTATCATTGACCCATTTGTTAGAAATTCAGCTCGCACATACAACTGCAAGAAACCAGTCAAACAAAATAAAAGGAAGACAACGAAGTACATTTTCATTTCTTTTTTCTTCGTAAACGGTTCGCGTAGCAATAACGGGGTTCTCTCATCTATAATCCAGCGGAGAAAAAAGTAGCCGCCGATAAAAACGATCATGGCAAACGATTCAATCATTCTAAGCAATGTAAGGGTATCTATAGTTCCCGAAAAAGAAAAGGACAGAACAAATACATGAACAAAATCAAACATAAAAGCAATCACCACCTAGTTGAAGCAAACGATTTCTAAGATCTAATCGAAAAACAGAGCATGACCATTAAACTGATTACAAGAAACTCGGTAAAACCAATTAATAAAAGACTATGTTGCGCCATGTCTCCAATCATAGGTGCCATAATGCCAGCCATTACTCCACTTGTGACGCCCATAATAACCGTTTGATATTCGACCAATCCTCCAAAAATAATCCCTATTACGATACCAATAATGGTCGTAATAATTGTGATTTCTGTGAAATAGAAAGGAAAATGATAGATGAGAATTAAGCCTGAGGCAATGGAGATAATCCCCGTTGGTGTCATAGCAACATTCATCCCTAAATGATAGCCAATTAATTTTCTATATTTGAATAAATAACCATAAGCGATTGCAGCAACGATGAAATTCGCGTAAAAAAGCAGCCATAAGATTGATGCAGTCACATAAATCCCTCCCAAATCACTATATGCACCTGCCCTAAATTGGTTTGTGATGAGCCCTGTTTTTTAAAAATTTATACCCATAATAGGTGGACAGTCATATGTTGAGGTAAGGAAAGGAGGGAGGAGAATGGTATGAAAAGGTCGGACATGAGGCTAGATGAATATACAAACTTACTATGGCAGCAAAGAAAAAAGGAGACGATCAACGAAAGCGCTGAAAATCTCGTTAGTTTAAAAAATGGGAAGGGGCTTACATCACCATCGAGTGAGTTACCGACAGAAGAATTAAAAATGCTTCAACAATATATGCATCGCTCCAATCTCATTAATATGGGAAAGGCTTTGCCAGAAGGGAAAAAAGCACTTGTCTTGCGGAAATTCTTCAAGCATAAAAGAAATCAACAAGTGGAGGTGTTTGTCAACACTGACAAAGAGCCGATTCACTTTTTAGGAAAAGTTAATACAATTGGTCGAGATTTTGTCACCCTCATTACGTTGAAAGATCGAATTTGGATCCCGTTTGCTAACATTGAATCTGCTAAAGTGCCGTATGGGTTGCCGGAAGTTTCATCTACTCATCAGCACTTTGCGTACGATGAAAAATTACGCACAAAGTTAATTACACGATTCAGTGAAACCGTTGCAAACAAAGATGTATTGATTCAACAGTTCTTTGAAGAATCCCTGCAAACGAATTTACAAACATGGAAAAATACTCGCGTTCAAGTTACTACGAATGACAGAGAAATCATTGGAAAAATCATCGAATCAAAAGATGGCAAGATTTTACTCAAATGTGGGAAGGATCAGCGAGCTATATCGATTAATGACATTATTTTGGTAAAAACAGTCAGACTATTCAATTTTCTATCTCTGCTTGGAAAGCAAAATCGACAAGTTGCAGATGAATAAAAATCTTTAAATATGCGGAGGCATGAAACATGGGTAAAAAGAAAGATAGAAAAAAACAGAACAAAGATCAGGTGAAACGTGATCTCCCTCCTTTGTCTGAGTTAATAAGTCAATCAGAAACTGGTTTAATTAGAGATTTAATCGATGAGGATGTTTTGGTTGTCCTTGAGTCTCACCAATTAAACATATTAGGGCAAACATTCCGTCCCATTTTCACGGGTAGGATCATAGAAGTAACATTAGGCCATCTTACGTTAGAAAATGTAATTATCAAAATGCCGAATGCCCCTTTCTTTGAATTTCCTACTCCATTAAGCTTTCCAATTGAAAAAGTAGTTGGGATTACATTGTTTGACCCAGACACGATTATTCCACTAACGTAATTTTAAGTTTGAAGGAGAGGTATCTATGTTAAATCATGATGAACGAACTCAAGCTTTGGCTGAGCATTTTAAAGAATTTATAGGAAACCGAGTATTTATTCTTGTACCACAATTTCCTTTTATGTATATCGGAATCATACTCGATGTCATTGAAGATCAAATTTTACTGGATGTAGAACGGACACACATCGAACAATTGGAAAATCGAATTTGGGAAGTTCACATCGACACCATTCATACATTTTTCATTGAAAGAGATGGTGGTCCTACGATTCCGGTATTTTAATATGAGAGGAGAAGGAACATGTTAAGAAGGTATCACGTGGTTGCTATCCCTATTCGGATTGTGTATAACAATTTTGGCGACCATGACCCCGATGGACGAATGTATGTTTTAAAAGAAAACGAAGAATTGGTTAGAGACCTTGTACGAAAAAACCCCTTTACCCCAGTCGACTTAGTTGAACCACTCACCATCCGAGCTAATGTAGGCGATGAGGTTGAAATTTTATTTGAAAACCAATTAAAGACGCCTTCCTCTATGCATTTCCAAGAAGCTAACTATGATGTGTTAACTTCTGATGGTGCCAACGTTGGTTTCAACCCTGATACAACCGTCCAGCCTGGTGGAGAGATTTTATATTGCATAAGAGTAAGCAAAGAAGGAATTCATTATTTTTCTGATGTGGCAAATCCGATTGACGGAGAAGATCTAGGAACCAATGTTCATGGCTTATTTGGAGCACTTTTTGTTCAAAGAAGGGGATCGACTTGGACCGATCCCGTAACAGGAGGGCCAATCAATAGTGGGGCTGTTGCCGATATTCACCATCCCATTTTGCCTTCGTTTAGAGAATTTGGTTACTTTTTTAATGATGAGCCAGAAAATGATGATTTAACAGGCAATGAACGGATAAATCCTATGACAGATCAACCAGCTGAATCCGTTCATGCGATCAATTATCGTTCTGAACCATTGGCCAATCGAATTCGCTTAATTGAAGAGGGAGTTGTTGCACCTGATGCAGATGGTGAAGAGGTCCATCATGATTCTTGGGTGTTTGGAGATCCAGCAACACCCACCTTCAGAGGCTATGTTGGGGATCCAGTCAAAATCCGACTGGTACATGGTGGAGTGAAAGAAACTCATGTGTTCCACTATCATGTTCATCAGTGGTTATTTGATCCAGAAGATGTTGATTCCTTTACGAAAGACTCTCAAGCTATAAGCCCACAAAACCATTATACTATTGAACCACTTTACGGGTTAGGTAGTTTACACGGTGCAATCGGAGACGTCATTATTCATTGTCATTTATATCCGCACTTTGAAGACGGTATGTTTAATATCAATCGTATATTTAATACGTTACAAGACGGTTCACAGTGTTATCCAAACGGAGTTCCGATTAAGCCGTTACAACCACTTCCAGATCGGCCTTGTCCGCCAGAACCAACACTTGAAAAGCCTGGGTTCCCTAATTTTATACCTGGTAAAGTTGGCTGTAAGGCACCTAGACCACCTCTTGGAATTGTAGGTGGTAGAGAAATGACGGAGCTAGAAGAGAATGCAGCTGTTCCAAATGCAAGACCTGGAGCCGTATTTGTAGATACTTGTATTGGTAATCCTGTAGTAAAAGAGTTTAATGTTTCATTAATTGAACTTCCGATTACCTATAATAAACAAGGATGGCATGATCCTAAAGGGAGAATGTATATATTAGATGAGGATTTAGATGATGTGTTATCAGGAAGAAAAGAGCCTGAACCGCTTGTTTTGCAAGCTGAAGCAGGATCATGTATTCGAATAAATTTTACAAATCGCTTGCCTAATATACTTGATGGAGATGCATTCCAATTAGTTACTCGTATATATGAATCTTCCATGCACGTTCATTTTGTTAAATTTGATGTACTTGTATCAGATGGAGGGAACGTAGGGTGGAACTATGACAGTAGTGTTCTTCCCGGAGAAACAATCCGATATGAATGGTATGCCGATGTAGAACTAAAAGCAACCTTCTTTCACGATCATCTTTTTGCGTCTTCACAGCAACAACATGGGGTTTTTGGTTCTATAAACCTACTCCCTAGATTTTCTTGTGTGTTTGATTCTTGCACAGGAGAAGAGGTCGATCATGGTACACAAGTAACGGTTACGAATCCAATTATTCCTGATTATCGTGATTACACCTTATTCATCCACGATTTTGCCTTATTATTCGATAAAGACAAGTGCCCTATTGAACCACCGCCATTTCCTGGTTCTCAAGATGACCCGGGAGTGTTTGGGGTGAATTACAAAAATGAGCCATTGCAATTTAGGTTAGATAAAGATTGCGACCCTGCCTACTCATTCAGTTCAACTGTTCATGGTGATCCAATTACACCGCTGTTACAAGCGTACGAAGGAGATCCGATTCGTTTTCGAATTTTACAAGGAGCGCATGAGGAGAGTCATAGTTTTAATGTTCATGGGCTGAAGTGGAACGAAGCACGGAGGGATGTTGATTCGAACGAAACAAATCAAGAGCATCTTGGAATCTCAGAATCCTTTACTTTTGAAACTTTTATCCCGCGTTCAGGAGATTATTTATGGGCTTTTGAAGATGTGGAGGATCTTTGGATTGGAACATGGGGAATTCTCCGGGCCTTTGCTGAAGAAGTGGACTTTTTAATCCCACTTCCTGATCGCCCTCTTCCACCACCAAGAGTGACACCATTGCCAGAAGTAACAGGTTGTCCGCCTGAAAAAGCAATAGATGATGGCTGCGTATGTCCCGAATGCTCTACGATCCGAAGTTATGATGTAGTTGCGTTTCAAACATGTATTCAATATAACGAGTATGGAGACCATGACCCGCATGCGATCATCTTTGCCTTAGCAGAAGATGTGGATGATATCATTTCTGGGAAAAAGAACCCAGAACCACTAGTCATTAGAGCGAACGTAGACGATTGTGTTGAAATCAATCTATTAAACAAATTAGATCCAGATTTATTTCATGTAGAAGATGGTGTTCATAGATACCCTGATGTAAAAGTACCGGCATTTTATCCACCTTCACCAAGGATATCATTGCATCCACAGTTACTAGAGTTTGATGTGAAGACATCAAGTGGGGAAACCGTTGGGTTTAATCCTGATCAAACCGTTGGACCTGGTGAATGTATTACGTACCGTTGGTTTGTAGATAAACAATATGGGATATGCAACTTGTGGGATATGGCTGACATTCGTAATCATCGTCATCATGGGGCATTCGGTGCGTTTATTGCTGAGCCAAGAGGTTCTGTTTATCTGGATCCTTGCACACTAGAACCCGTTAAATCAGGAACAAGTGTTGTCATTCGTAATCCACTACTTCCTGATTTCAGAGAATTTGTTTTACTCATGCACGATGGGGTGAGGTTACTTGATAAAAATGGGCAATTAATCGTTGATCCGCCAGATGGTCTTATAGAGGAAACGGATGAAGAAGAATTTGATACGTATGACCAAGGATCACGTGGATTCAACTACCGAACGGAGCGGCTCATTAATCGATATACAGAGCGTTTTATTATTAATGACTGGGCAAGTTCAATCACATTTCGAGATCCAGCAACTCCAGTATTTGAAGCTTACGCTGGTGAACCAACAATCGTACGTTTAGCTGTACCGGCCGAACGAAGAAGGTCTCATACGTTCCATCTTCATGGACATTATTGGAGAAGAGATCGTGAGGATGTCGATTCAGCTTTCAGATCAACAGAAGGTCAAAATATTATCGGACACAAATTAGATGCCCGTCTAGCCTATGGTGCTGGTGGATTATATGGTTTTCCAGGTGACTATATGTATCGATCCGGAAATATTAGATGGGATATTGAGCTTGGGATGTGGGGAATTATGCGCGTGCACAGAAAGTTGCAGCCGCATCTGCCACCGATTATTGAGTTGCCGTGTTCTGATACGGAGGTGGATTAATTGAGTCACGAACATGATTGTCACGAATTTCGTTGTCCGCCATTCGTACCAGCTGACGCGCCTGATGATTTTTGTATACCAGAAGAGTGTTGTCCGAAACAAATTCCAACACCAAAATTTCCATCACCGACGTCTTGTTTGCCTGAAGATGTGTTAGAAGACTTAGAGGAAAGAATACGAGCGGCCAATCAGCTTTTATTGAATCTCGCATTATCTAGGAGAGATAGAGGTGCAGGAGGAGCTGATGTCAGAGAAGAGGAAAGACTACGAGATGCATTTGAAGGGTTGTTAGGTCAATGTATTCGAGTTCAAGTGACAAAAGAAAACCGAAGAAGAAAGTTGTTTGTAACAGGGCATCTTTGTTTTGTAGGGAGAGATTTTGTTTTATTAAAAGATGAGAAAGATAAGATCCTCATCCCATTAAAAAATGTTTGTTCGATCAAACATCCAAAGAAATTCATGGAACCTATACACAGGCAGGAGTTAATCGGGATTGATCCTTGTTTGCGGCGTGCTATAACATTAGACTTTGGGGCAACCGTGGCAAGATCACCTGAATTAATTCAGCTATTCTTTGGACTTGATCTGAAAACGTTCCTATGTTTTTTAGATTCAAAAAAGAGAATTCTTGTAAAGACAAAGAATAAAAGTATAGTCGGAAGTTTTATGGATATTGACGATCATCGGTTAGTAATTTGTAAAGGAAATAAGGAGAATCGAATTAAACGTGACGATATTGGTTTGATTCGAATAAGTTTAGGGGAAAAAAGAAGACGTGTTCGTCGACGTCGAACTAGATAGGATAAGAATCCTTTGGACAGAATTGAAATGATAACCATTTCAGCTGTCTGAAGGATTTTTTGATTTAATAAGTGTTAAAGAATGGTGTATCGTGGGATTTCATTAACATGATTTAAATGAATAGAAGAAGTGTGTTTCTATTAGAAACACACTTCTAGAGGCCAATCATATTAAGGTAATAGACTAACAATGTTTTTTATCATCATCCAACTTAAAGAACTTAATTTCATCTAATGGCACAATCATAAAGTTTCTCTTATGATGATCTCTGCATTTACAGTCATGTTTTTTGCGACCTTTACATTTACAGTCTCTATGACGTTTTTTATCGTCATCTAGCTTTTCTACTTCAACAAAGTCACGTCCAACATGACAAATGATGGCTTTAAATTCTCTACAATCGTCTCCACACTCTACTTTAAATTTGACGACACAGCCAACAAGCTGACGAAGTCTAAACGCTAGACCACCGTCTAGGCCTCTTAAACGTACGTTGAATCTGTCATCGCAAAGATGGTGTCTTGTTAAGCAGTGATGATCTCTGTGCCTAAAGTCAAAGTGGTGTCTGTCTCGATGGTCGAATCGTCTGTGGCAATCACAGGAACTGTGGGAGTGATGATGTCTTCTATGGCAATCACAGCTGTGAGAATGATGATGTCTTCTGCGACAATCACATAAGCTGCGGCAGTCATGACGTCTGTGGAAGTCATGGTGATGGTGTCTAAAATGACGGAAATCAAAACCGCAGTGACATCTTGAAAAACCATCGTGGCGAACTCGACCGCAAGAATGACATTCAAAGCTATGGCTCATTGATTTTTCACCTCTTTCATTTGGTCTACTATATTTTATGTGGAAAGAGGTTAGCCGAAAGGTACAAGCAACTAAGGGAACGTAAACATCAATCCATTTTTGCAGCCTATTTTATTTTTGGATTACAAGAGCCCATTCTTGTGTAGAGATACACTGAGAAGGCAAATTACCCATATACTAATCATAATAAAAAAAGGAGAGTCAATATGGCGATGAAAACCTATTTAAAAGAAATTTCAAAGTCTCTACCAAAGATTTTTAATGAGATCAATCATAGTCATCAAAGTATGTACTATTCTCGAGCAAATCCAGTGTCAAAAAAAGAGGATGAACTTGTAAAACAATTGGAGAAGAAGTTACTCGACCTGCTAGGTTCGGATGAAGATGAAAATGAAAGTGAATGTCACACACTACTTTTGCAGAAGTTCAAAGAAGAGAGTAATGAGAATAAAGAAATGAGAAAAAAGCGAGATAAGGAACAGTTGTATGAAAGTCCTTTTGTACAGTTATTTCAATCATTACCAGCAAACTTTCCAGTGAATGAAGTCCTATTAAATGGCATAGTCGTTGAAGTGACAAGGTTCATCAATGTAAGTGCCGAATCAGATATTGCTCATTTTTCAACTGAGGACAATATGAAATCTTTTGATATTAATAAAATTGATGGCATTCACTGGGGGAGAGAAGACATAACAGATTAATAACCTAGTGTAGAAATAATAAAAGGGAAGACAGTAGTTGCCTTCCCTAAAAAAATGTCCAATTATTCAGGTGCAACGTCTTCGCCAAATGCGATACCAGTGATCTTATCAACATCGATTACAATCACTTGCCCGTCTTCATCGATAAAGTAAGCAAGGCAATCGCATAAATTAGAGAAGAAGCTTACTGGAATAAATTGTCCTTTAACGAATACGCCTCCAACTGGATAGTTAGGTGGAAGTTTTTTAAGGATATTCTCAACTCCACAATCCTTATCCTTCTTATCTCTCTTATCTAAGAGGTCTTTTAATAGATCCTCTAGCCCTAAATTTTTATTTAGTGACATTTTAAATTTCCCCTTTCTAATTTTTTCCTCTACTTTTGTAGAGCTAGTATACTATATGACGAAATGAGCAGAATGCATGGACTAGTATACTGAATTTAGCGAAAGAGGCTCTTGTTTATTGCAATTTAATTCTTTCAGCTTGTACACCATAATCAGGGTCAAACCCTTTTACAAAAGATGAACAGAAAATAGAGGCAAGAATCATACCTCTATTTTACGTTTCAACAATCACAACCGCGATCCGCTTCCCCGAATGTAATAGCGTTTATTTTCTCTACATCTACAACAAGAACTTGCCCATCTTCATCTATAAAATAAGCAAGACAGTCGCAAACATTGGAAAAAAAGGCCGTAGGTACGAACATTCCTTTTACGTAAATGCCACCAACAGGATAGTTCGGGGGCAGACTTTTTAGCAAATCTTCAAATTCGTTTTTACAGCTTGAGTGGTCCGCCATGGTTCCTCTCCTCCCTGAAAAAGGATTTCCACTTGTTTCTATACTCTATGCTACTTCCCAAGGGTTGTATGGACTACTGTAACGAAAAACATATTTTTCTCATGACACTTGTCACTCGTTCTTAAGCGTTGTGACCATAGGGAACTGATTCTGAATGTTCATGAATAAATTTCCTTTATTAATTAAAAATAACAATGCATTAATTGAATGAAGGAGATGAACGAATGAAACAGAAGTGGTTGAAATGGTTACTAATTGTGTCATTATTAGTAGGAATTCAAGTGGCAGGTATGATCATTGTTGATGCAAACGAGGAATCCAATACGGGAGAGGTTGAGGCAAAATGGTGGTGGAACAAAGATAAAGATCGTAACAATCCAGAAGATCCCGAAGAATTGCCTCAACCTGAAGGCGGACCTGAATTCACTGAGCGAGTTCGGCAACCTGTTTCCAATATTATTTTGCAACAACGCTATCCAGAAACCGTCGTATTGCGTGGGGCAGAAGGCGATAACCGAGTAGCTCTTACCTTTGATGATGGACCAGATCCTAGGTTTACCCCTACAGTACTTGATGTACTAGCCGAGTATAATGTCCCAGCTACGTTTTTTGTCATGGGGGCACGAGCAGAAGTGTATCCAGACATAGTTAGACGAATGATAAACGAAGGGCATATTGTTGGCAATCATACTAGATGGCATCCAAATCTTGTGCTAGAGGGAGATATTGAAACATTAGAGAGAGAAGTCATGGCAACAGAAGATATCCTTCAAGACATCGTGGGATACAGAACAAGCTTGTTCCGACCGCCATATGGATTTTTATTTGATGAATTAGTAGAGCGTTTAGCGGAATTGAATTATACGGTTGTCGGATGGGACGTGGACTCATTAGATTGGCGTGAATTAGGAGCCGAGGATACAGCGTACAATGTGTTAAGTAACACAAGGCCCGGATCCATTATTTTGATGCACGATGGTGGGGACTGGGAATCCGACCGCACAAGTACGATTGAGGCCCTAGATCTAATTATTCCAGCGTTACAAGCTCAAGGGATTGAATTTGTGACAGTTCCAGAGTTGTTGGGAATTCCTTATCAAAAGTAATCGTGAATGGAAACAGCTCGGTACCTAGCCGAGCTGTTTTTTCTATAGATCTATAAATAAAAACAAAGTAAAACTGAAAAGCAATGTTATACATGACGCAACAAACAAAGGGCTAACGGTATAAATAAACTTCTCATTTTCTGGGAACATAGCTACCAATGGTAAAAAAAGATGCGTACGCTTCTTGAGGAGCAGAATAACCACCTCTGCCATACGTAAAAAAACAAGAAAGCGCCCCTACGGTGAAAGCAACATTAGCTAATTGATACTCAAAGAAATAAGAATGCAAAAAACAAACAAACATAGGATCGTTAAATAGATGAACATATGTGTCCAATACTTTTTCAAAGGCTTTCCCTCCTTTGTAAAGTTGTCCTTCCTTTATGTTAGCATCAAACTCAAGGTGTTGATTTTCTAAATATTGACACCGCTCCTTTCCTTCATTCGTATTCATCCGTGCAGTATAATAGATTGTATGAAATTATTATACTAGGAGTAGATTCAGATGATGAATACGAACATAGATTTCTACACAGAGATGAAAAAAAATCATCTGACCACGGATTTAACTGAAACTGAATTGAAAACGATCCGTAAATTTTCTGAGCTCGTACAGTTTGAGCAAGGTGAATCTATTGTGAACGAGGGAGATCTTGATCCGTTTTTGTACTTGATTCAAAGTGGGGCGGTTGGTCTATATAAGAAAGGAAGCCAAGAAGGAAGCAACCTCGTTTCCGTTCAAAAAGAAGGAGACGTATTTGGAGATCGCGCGCTTTTTGATCCAAGTGGGCGGCAACAGCATTCTGTCATATCGCAAGAGATCACATCAGTTATAAAAATTAATATTGGGATGCTTTTTTCCGCTAATCAGTATAAGGACCTTCAAGTCAAATTATTAAGTAGAGTAGTATCTCAGTTTTCTACTGAACTCGATAGGAAGAACGAAGAAATCATCCATACAAAGACGGAGCAGAAGAAGTCGTATCATGCATTAGGGTTGTTAACAACAAATTTGTTAACGATGTTATCTATTTATACGCTTCTGTTAATTTCACTTACTAAATTTGTTGAAGGTATGGGCGTCTCTACGTACGTAGATATTACATTAATTGTCGGCTTTGCTCTTGTCATGTTTATTCTTATGAAAAAGAGTGGCTATCCTTTTGAATCCTTTGGTGTAACAATGAAAAATTGGAAGCAGCATGGCAAAGAAGCTGTCATATTCACATTGCCTGTATTATTGTTTTTTCTTATAGTAAAATGGGGGTTAATAACGTTTATCCCTGCCTTTTCACACATTCCTTTATTTAATCTAGAAGCAACGTTTGAAGAGGTTGGCTTTACGTATACGATGCTTGTCTTCTCTGTTCTCATTTACATCGTATTTTCAGTTGTCCAAGAATTCATTGCAAGAGCAGGTTTGCAGTCTGCATTGTATCGGTTCCTACCTAATAGTAAAAGAAAGATGTTGGTTTCCATTGTTTTATCCAATTTGTTATTTGCCATGGCGCATTCGCATATTAGTTTCTGGTTTGCGTTATCAGCGTTTTTACCGGGTCTCTATTGGGGATGGATGTTTGCTCGCCAACGTTCGATTGTGGGAGTGTCGATCTCCCATATGATGATTGGGATCTGGGTTATTTTCATCTTAGGATTTACCGAATTTTTATTCTGATTTTTAGGAAGGACAAGCCTCATTTAGAGGTTTGTTCTTTTTTACTTCAAGAATGATTTAACAATAAATTGAGATACTAACACAATCGAAATTTTTACTTAGGGTGTTGGTGTTGATGTTTAAAAAAATCCTATTTGTGATCGTGATTCTTCTTATTGTTTCAGTGGTTCCATACACGGTGTATGGTTTATATAAGCCACTTCCTGACGGCGTATCATACGAAGGGGACATTCATCATGTATCGAATGTTGAGTTTATCGCTGACTTAAGCTACGAAAAAGACGGGGAACGTGTTCGAGACCATCAAATTTTTGATAAAGTTATTGAAATGGTTGAAGAAGCAGAAGAGTTTATCGTGTTTGACATGTTTCTATTTAATGATAAATACGATGAAGACAAGGATTACCCTGAGATTACAGATCGTATTACAAAAGCACTCATCAAGAAAAAAGAAGAGTCTCCTGAACTGGAAATTACTTTTATCACAGATGAAATTAATACAACATATCGATCCCATCCATCTAAACATTTACGAGCATTAGAAGAAAACGATGTGGACGTGATTCTAACGAATTTAACTCCACTGCGAGATGCCAATCCGATTTACTCTGGTTTTTGGCGTGCTTTCCTAAGTGTATTTGGACGTGAAGGAGAAGGGTGGATTGAGAATCCATTTAGTGAAAATGCGCCGAAAGTGACAGTAGGGTCGTATCTTAAAATGCTCAATTTAAAAGGGAACCACCGGAAAGTGATGACAACTGATAAAAGAGCCATGATTACGTCAGCAAATCCTCATGATGCCAGTGGGTATAATTCGAATATTGCCTTTGTGGTGGAAGGGAATATCATTGAGGATATTTTGCAATCTGAACAAGCTGTGGCGAATTTTTCTGGAGGGAAACAACTCCCACACTATCAGGACTCAAGTAGTGAAAGTGGTGACATAAACATTCAGCTGCTAACAGAGGGAAAGACACGCGAGCACCTTCTTAAGGAGATCAACCAAACCGATTCTGGCGACAGGATTTATATCGGGATGTTTAACTTGGCTGATAGCGGTGTTGTTAAACAACTGGTTGCAGCGGCGGAAAGAGGTGTTGATGTTCGAATGATTTTGGATCCAAATGAGACGTTTTTTGGCAATGAGAATATTGGGATTCCGAATCGACCAGTAGCTTATGACTTAGAAGAATACGGGAACGGCAATCTTCATGTAAAATGGTATAACACGGAAGACGAACAGTATCATTCTAAAATTATTTTAATTGAAAGAGATGAGATGAGTACGATTATCGGAGGCTCAGCCAATTTCACAAGAAGAAATTTAGATGATTTTAATTTAGATACTTCGTTAAAAGTAGAGGCACATAATAAGACCGAGATTGTTAAAGAAGTGAGTCATTACTTTCAGAAGCTCTGGAACAACGATGAGGCGATTTACACTGTTTCGGTGGATGAATATTTAGAAGACTTCTCCGAATACAAAAAATATTTATTCCGTCTACAAAAAAAGACAGGATTAACGACATTTTAATTGTAAAATATGTGGACAAGTGGGTGGCTATAAGATGGCCACCTTATTTATGTTAAGAAAAATTTATTGAATTGAATTTACGGCATTGACTTCAATTTTTGATGGACATGCTGTAAAATAGTTTATATGAGATATTATGACCTAGTCATAATTTAAAGTTAGGGTGATGAAATGAATCGTGTTGGTATCATCGGAATTGGTGCGTATGTTCCAGAAAACATTGTAACAAATCGTGATTTAGAAAAACGTGTAGATACAAATGATGAGTGGATTAGGGCAAGAACGGGAATTGAAGAACGGCGAATAGCCAGTGATGATATCGATACGTCTCATATGGCAATTAAGGCGGCAAAAGAAGCAATACGTGATGCTGGAATTGAGGCGGAAGATATTGACCTTATTTTAGTTGCCACTGCTACACCGGATTATTCGTTTCCATCGGTTGCTTGTTTAGTACAAGGAGCATTGGAACTTCAACATGCAGCAGCAATGGATGTAGGCGCTGCATGCTCAGGCTTTGTTTATGGTGTGGTTACAGGGCAACAGTTTGTTCAAAGTGGTACATATAAACATGTATTAGTAATAGGAAGTGAGAAGTTTTCTAAAATTGTTGACTGGTCTGATCGGAATACATCTGTGTTGTTCGGAGATGGAGCAGGTGCTGTCGTACTAAGTACGGTTTCAGAGGAGAGAGGAATATTAGCTTCTGATTTAGGTGCTGACGGCCGCGGAGCTTATCACTTGTTAGTTGAGAAAGAATCTAATTTTGTTGCGATGAACGGCAGAGAAGTATTTAAATTTGCTGTAAGACAAATGCCTGAATCTAGCATGCTTGTAGTAGACAAAGCTGGATTAACAAAAGAGGATGTTCATTTTCTTGTCCCACATCAAGCCAATATGAGAATTATTGATGCAGCAAGGGAGCGCTTAGGACTTTCAAAAGAAAAAGTCTCGACTACGGTAAAAGAGCATGGAAATACGTCTGCAGCATCGATCCCACTCGCACTTTATACAGAATTACAAAATGGCAACATACAAGATGACGATGTCATTGTGATGGTAGGGTTTGGCGGAGGATTAACGTGGGGCTCGATTTGTTTAAGATGGGGAACATAATCATGTTAAAAAGGGGAGAAATCAGATGAAAAAACGCGTGGTTGTTACGGGAATAGGGGCGGTTACGCCATTAGGCAATGATTCAGTCACAACATGGGAGAATATAAAACAAGGTAAGTCAGGAATTGGTCCACTGACTCGTGTTGATTCAGATCAATTTAATGTAAAAGTTGCTGGAGAAGTAAAAGATTTTGATCCGTCTAACTTTATGGACGGAAAAGAAGCTAGAAGAATGGCTCGATTTACCCAACTAGCTATAGCAGCAAGTAAAATGGCTGTTCAAGATTCAGGACTTACAATTGGGGAAAATATAGAATCAGAACGAGTAGGCGTATGGATTGGATCTGGAATCGGTGGATTGGATGCTTTCGAAGAGCAACATAAGCGCTTCTTAGATAAAGGACCAAAACGTGTTAGTCCTTTTATTATTCCTATGCTTATTCCAGATATGGCTTCAGGAAGAGTTTCAATTGAAACTGGAGCGAAAGGAATCAATAACTGTTCAGTAACAGCCTGTGCTTCAGGAGCTAACTCGATTGGTGATGCGTTTCGTGTGATTCAAAATGGCCAAGCTGACGCCATGATTACAGGTGGAACAGAAGCGGCGATTACGGATATGACGATTGCTGGTTTTGCAAACATGACGGCGTTATCTACCAACCCGGATCCAAATACTGCGAGTCGCCCTTTTGATAAAAATCGTGATGGATTCGTCATTGCGGAAGGATCGGGAGTGCTTATTTTAGAAGAATTAGACCATGCGCTAGCTCGTCGTGCAACGATTTATGGAGAGATTATCGGATATGGAGCGACCGGAGATGCTCATCATATCACGACTCCAGCTCCAAACGGAGAAGGTGGGCAACGTGCGATGAAGTTAGCTTTATCTGATAGTGGACTTTCACCAGAACAAGTGGATTATATTAATGCTCATGGGACAAGCACGTTTTATAATGACCTATACGAAACATCTGCCATTAAAGAAGTGTTTGGTGACCATGCGTATAATCTTTCCATTAGCTCCACCAAGTCGATGACGGGTCATTTATTAGGAGCCGCTGGTGCCATTGAAGCGATTTTCTCCTTGCTATCGATGAGAGATGGACTGATTCCACCAACGATTAACTATGAAACGCCTGATGAAGAGCTAGATTTAGACTATGTTCCGAATGTCGCAAAAGAGAAAAATGTGGACGTTGTTCTGTCAAACTCTTTAGGCTTTGGTGGGCATAATGTAACGTTGGCCTTTAAAAAGTATCAATAATGAACGAAGGCGAGAGACGACCTAATCACATAGATTGGGTCGTTATTTTTGATGTAAATTCACTCTGGCTGTATAGACCTTTTAGGAATATGCAAATAGATCCCCCATAAAATGAGAAGAAGGAGACCACTGGAAAAAAAGGGGTGTGGAAAAATGGCGATTCATGTCGTGCAATCAGGTGATTCTTTATGGAGAATTTCGCAAGTATATAACGTTCCTATACAAGAATTGATGGTTATCAATGGGTTAGAATCATTCGTATTAATTCCAGGATTGGCACTATATATCCCTAGAAATGCCCTCACAAATCGACTGTATGAAGTGACACCTGGAGATACGCTCTGGTCTATTGCAAGGCAATATCGTACTACTGTCGAGACTATAGTAGCTGCTAATCCACTTATAAATATCAACAATCTTCCTATCGGGCAACGAGTATCCGTACCAACTCCATTAAAAATGAATATGAGTACATTGGGTTTTATCGTCCCTTACTCGATTCCTTTTTTCTTATCGGTGTTTGAGCAGTTTGCTGAACAATTAACTCATTTGGCTGTTGTTTCCTATTCTTTTACAGAGGAAGGTTGGGCTTATGTCGACCTTCCTGATGATCAAATTCCTGAACGAGCTCGCCAGTTGAATGTCGTTCCATTGTTAATGATTCGAAATATAACGGCTGGTGGAGTGTTCAGCGCTGAATTAGCTGGAAGAGTGTTAGAAAACCGAACCTATCGATCAAATCTAATTCAGAGTTTAATGAATTTTGTTCGACAAAAGAATTACGGTGGAATTAGTATTGATTTTGAGTTTATTCCACCGGCACGAAGGAATGATTTTGTCACCTTTCTGAATGAGTTAAAAAACGCATTAGGGGATCTAATGCTTCATGTGAATGTCCATGCAAGGACAGTTGACATTCCAACGAATCCAATTATTGGGGGCTATGATTACAGAGGAATAGCCGATGCTTCTGATATGGTGGCTATTATGACGATCGATTATGGGTATCCTGGTGGCCCACCTGAACCTGTAAGTCCCATCTGGTGGGTAGAAGAAGTCATTCGTCATGCTCTCTCTGAAATAGATCGTTCGAAATTACAGATCGCATTTCCAATGTATGGATATGATTGGATTCTAGGTACGAATGTAACAAGAGGCCATTCGTTATTAGCTGCACAAAACCTAGCGATTACTTCACAAGCTGTTATCAACTTTGACGAGAGAGCCATGTCTCCTCACTTTTTATATTGGGTCGGACCAGAGGGACATATTGTCTGGTTTGAAGATATAAGAAGCTATGATGCTAAGTATAAATTGGTAGACTTTTACGGATTAGCAGGAGTAACGTTTTGGGAAACTCGACTGCCATTTCCGCAAAATTGGGCCTATATGGACCATCATATTAATGTGCAATAAGAAATGAAACACCACTCGAACAAATGTTCAAGTGGTGTTTTCGTTCGTTGCATTTTAGTTTACGCTGCATTTTTACTAATATCATCACAACGAACTTCGGCATTCTTTCTTTGATAGTAATACCAGTTTAAGACGATGGAGATGACATAAAACGCTATGAAATAATACAGTGCTGAAATAGGTGTTCCTGTTGTTGAAACAGACCAACCAAATAACTGCGGGATAAAAAATGATCCATATGCGGCAAAGGCTGCTGTAAAGCCAAGAACCGGAGCTGCTTCTTTTACTGGGAATATAATCGGAATCATTTGGAAAGTAGATCCAGATCCCATACCAGCTGCTATAAATAGCAATAAGAATGATGTTAAAAATCCTGCGAAATTTTGTTGACCAATAAAATAGATGACAGATAGAGCTCCTAGTGTCATAGCAATAAGAACATAAGTCGTCACTCTTGCGCCACCAAATTTATCAGAAACCCATCCACCTACAGGTCTAAAGGCTGCTGCTAGAAATGCACCTAGAAACGCTAATGCAACATAATCAGGGAACTGAGAGCGTAACAGTAATGGAAATGCTGCTCCGTAACCGATAAAAGAACCGAATGTTGCAACGTATAAAATCGTCATAATCCATGTGTGCTTGCGCTTTACAATGACAAATTGATCTTTTACAGACTGCTGAGCCGTTGGTAGATTATCCATTCCGAAGTAGGCAACAATCGTCATGACGACAATGGGAATCACCCAAATGAATGCTGCATTTTGTAACCAAATTTCTTGACCGTTTGCTAGAACTTGACCTTCTCCGCCGATAAAAGCAAATGTACTAACAGCAATAATAAGTGGTGTAACAAACTGAACAACTGACACACCCATATTTCCTAATCCACCGTTAATACCAAGAGCTGTTCCTTTTTCTTTTTTCGGGAAAAAGAAACTGATGTTTGCTAAAGCTGAAGAGAAGTTACCGCCTCCAAGTCCACATAAAGCGGCTAACGTTAACATAACCCAATACGGTGTATCCGGATTTTGTACAGCGAATCCAATACCGAGTGTGGGAATAAGTAGGACTCCTGTAGAAAATACAACCCAGTTTCTCCCTCCGAATTTCCCTACAGCAAATGTGTATACAAATCGTAAGGATGCACCCACAAGTCCCGGAACTGCTGCTAATGTAAATAATTGTTCATCTGTAAAAGCAAAGCCAATGTCATTTAATCTTACCGCTACCACTGACCAAATTTGCCAAACGATAAAGGCGAGCATGAGTGTTGGTACGGAGATCCATAAGTTTCTCTTTGCGTGCCTTTTTCCTTCCTTTTCCCAGAATTCTGCGTTCTCTGGATTCCATTCTTTTATTCTTCCCATGTTCTTTTCCCCCAATAATGGATTAATGTATTTACAATACTTCTTTTGATCACACCCAAATCATACAAAGAACGGACTGATGTGAAAGTGATGAATATCACAAAATTTTATTTTTACTAAGGAGTTAGGGCCGTTTTGTAAGGTATATATAATAAGATGAGACACGGAATTTATTTTTTTGAAATTACATAAATACATAATAGAAAAAACATTAAACAAGCTTTCTAATGAAAAGCTTGTGAAGTTCTGAACAAAAAATTGGCAAAGTGTGATGTAACTCACATAAAAGCAGAAAATTATGTCCTACAATGAGCATAGAAACAGAGAATGTGAAATGGTGAACAACATGGAGGGATTAAAATGAGTAAGAAGAAATTGGTTATGATCGGAAATGGGATGGCAGGAGTTCGTGTTATTGAAGAAATCTTAAAAGTGAATCGTGATTTATACGAGATTACGATCTTTGGAAACGAACCTCATCCTAACTATAACCGCATACAACTATCAAATGTACTGCAAGGAAATACGACATTTGATGAGACGATTATAAATGACTTACATTGGTATGAGTCTAATAACATTCAGTTGTTTACAGGGGAAGAAATTACAGAAATTCATACAGAAGAAAAGAAAGTGATCTCTGAAACAGGCAGAGAAACTCGTTATGACGAATTAATTTTAGCAACTGGCTCATTGCCATTTATTTTACCAGTGCCAGGAGCTGACAAAGAAGGGGTTATTGGTTTCCGTGATATAAAAGATTGTGAAGAAATGATCCAAACCGCTAAGCAGTATAAAAAAGCCGTTGTTATTGGTGGGGGGTTACTAGGGTTAGAAGCAGCCAAAGGGTTGATTCATCTAGGTATGGAAGTCGACGTTGTGCATTTAATGGAACACTTAATGGAACGACAACTTGATGCAGTAGCGTCCTCTATGCTGAAACGAGAATTAGAAGAACAAGGCATGAACTTCTTAATGGAAAAAGCAACGATTGAATTGACGGGATCTGACCGAGTGGAAGGTATTCGCTTTAAAGATGGAACAGAAACAAAAGCAGATTTAGTCGTAATGGCTGCAGGAATTAAACCAAATGTCAAACTAGCAAGTGAAAGTGGAATATATGTCAATCGTGGAATTGTCGTGAATGACTATATGGAGACTAATGTTCCTCATGTGTATGCAGTTGGAGAGTGCGCTGAACATCGGGAAATTGTATATGGTTTGGTTGCTCCTCTATATGAACAAGGAAAAGTTCTTGCTCAAACACTTTGTGGACAAAAAGAAACAGGATATGAAGGTTCCATCACGGGAACACAATTGAAAGTATCTGGAATTGATTTGTTCTCAGCGGGAGAAATCTATGATGATCCAACATCAAAAGCGATCGTCGTTCACAACGAGTACGAAGGTGTGTATAAAAAAGTATTAATACGGGATAATCGCATCGTTGGCATTGTGTTATACGGTGATACGAAGGACAGCAACCGATTGTTTAGAATGTTGAATGAAAAGCAAGATGTGTCTGAATCTACTACTATTTCTTTTCTTCAATCAGGAAATAACACAGAAGGCAGCGATATTGCTAGCATGCCAAATGATGAGGTCGTGTGCGGGTGTAACGGAATTAGCAAAGAAACAATCGTCAATGCCATTCAAGAAGAAGGACTGACGACCGTTGCGCAAGTGGGCGGATGTACAAATGCTGGGCGGTCATGCGGACGATGCAAGCCGGTAATTCAGGACATCATTGCTTACACACTAGGTGAAGAATTTGCACATGCGGAAGAGAAAAAGACTGTCTGTGGATGTACGACATTAAGTCGGGATGAGGTTGTTTCTGAAATTCGTGAAAAAGGGCTTCAAACGATTAAAGAGGTTATGAACGTGTTAGATTGGAAAAACGAGGAGGGTTGTTCAAAATGTCGACCAGCTCTTAATTATTTCTTAGGAATGGTTCATCCTTCTTATTTAGATGAAAGAGATTCTCGTTTAGTGAATGAAAAAATGCATGCGAATATTCAAAAAGATGGTACGTATTCTGTTATTCCAAGAATGTATGGTGGAGTAACGACAGCAAAAGATTTACGGAAGTTAGCCGATGTCGCAGAGAAATATGATGTGCAGCTTCTGAAAATTACTGGCGGACAGCGAATTGGATTGTACGGGTTAGAAAAAGACCAATTGCCAGCCGTATGGGAAGATCTCGGAATGCCATCTGGTTACGCATACGGTAAAACATTACGTACAGTAAAGACATGTGTTGGTGCGCAGTTCTGCCGATTCGGAACGCAAGATTCAATGAGTCTCGGAATTGAATTGGAGAAACGTTTTGAGCGTCTTGATACACCACACAAAGTAAAAATGGGCGTTTCTGCTTGTCCGAGAAACTGTGCCGAAGCTGGCATTAAAGATGTTGGAATTGTTGGACTAGACGGCGGCTGGGAAATTTATGTTGCTGGTAATGGTGGGACGGACTTACGTGCTGGTGATCTGTTATGCAAAGTGAAAACAGAAGAAGAAGTTTATGAAATAACAGGTGCTTATTTACAATATTACCGTGAGACAGCTCTTTATTTAGAACGTACATCAACATGGGTGGAGCGTGTGGGACTAGATCATGTTCAAGAAATACTAGCAAATGAGAAAACAAGAAATGAACTAAATGCTAGATTAAATGAAACACTTGCTCGCTATGAAGAGCCTTGGATGAAAGCAGTAGAAGATCAATCCATTCGTGATGCCTATTACACAAAACGTGAACTAATAACCAATCAAAAATAGTTAGGAGAGAGTTAGTATGATTTATCAAGGTGTACGCATGAATATAGGCAAGTATGATCAACTACCTGTTCAAGTAGGGCAAGTTTTTGTCGTAGATAATGAAGAAATTGCTGTTTTTCGATTAAGCAATGGAGATGTGCGAGCAATCGAGAACAAAAGTCCCCACCCAAAAGGCGGTAGATTAGCAGACGGTCTTGTTAGTGGCGAATTTGTATATTGTCCACTTTATGATTGGATGATTTCATTAGTAGATGGAAAGGTTCAGGCTCCGGACCGAGGAATCGTAAAAACGTACCTAATTGAAATTGAGGGCGACAATGTATTTCTAATCGTTTAGTAACGATGTCATGATTTTGTCACGAATTACAATCATGTTTTGTGATTTTTATCACATTGTAAACGAGAAAATTCTACTAAACTGATAAGTGTAAGGTAATAAACGATATAGTTTTAAAGATGGTAGGTTAGGTGCACGTGAAATGAAACGATGTTACTCATGCACCTGACCTTGTGAAAATATTCACGTTTCAATAATGAGTACTCTCATTATTGAAACGATGAGAGCGAGGGTGAATGAAATGAAGAATTGGAGAACGTTTAAACAAGGAAAATGGCAATCAGATGTAGATGTGAGAGACTTCATTCAACGAAACTACGTGTTATATGAAGGAAATGATGAGTTTTTAGCTGAAGCAACCGATCACTCACGCCAGTTATGGGATCAAATCATGGACTTGACGAAAAAAGAACGTGAAAACGGTGGCGTCTTAAATATGGATACATCCATTGTGTCGACGATCGTCTCACATGGTCCTGGATATTTAAATAAAGACATAGAACAAGTGGTTGGGCTTCAAACAGATGAGCCATTTAAAAGATCGATGCAACCTTTTGGCGGGATTCGTATGGCAGCTGATTCTTTAGCAGCTTACGGATATTCATTAGATCCAGAAGTTGAGGAGGTTTTTACCAAATATCGCAAAACACATAACCAAGGTGTCTTTGATGCCTACACTCCTGAAATGAGATTAGCTCGTAAAGCAGGTATTGTAACGGGCCTTCCTGATGCGTATGGTCGTGGAAGAATTATCGGAGACTACCGCAGAGTAGCTCTTTACGGAGTAGACTTTTTAATTAAACAAAAACAAGAAGAGCTTAATACAACGGGCTCGACTATGTCAGAAGACGTGATTCGTGACAGAGAAGAGTTAACAGAACAAATACGTTCGTTATATGAACTAAAAGAAATGGCTGCATCGTATGGCTTTGATATTTCAGAACCAGCAGGAACAGCGAAAGAAGCATTCCAGTGGTTATACTTCGCTTACTTGGCTGCTATTAAAGAGCAAAATGGTGCAGCAATGAGCTTAGGACGTGTCTCTACTTTCTTAGATATTTACATTGAGCGTGATTTACAAGAAGGTACATTAACTGAGATCGAAGCACAAGAGCTTGTAGATCATTTTGTTATGAAGCTACGTCTAGTGAAATTTGCGAGAACTCCTGATTATAATGAATTATTTAGTGGAGACCCAACATGGGTAACAGAATCCATTGGTGGGGTTGGAGTTGACGGACGCCCACTAGTAACGAAAAACTCATTCCGCTTTTTGCATACATTAGATAACTTAGGTCCAGCTCCAGAGCCGAACTTAACCGTGTTATGGTCAAATCAACTACCTAAAGGATTTAAAGAGTATTGTTCGAACATGTCAATTAAAACTAGCTCCATTCAATATGAAAATGACGACATGATGAGAGCGAGCTATGGGGATGATTACGGAATTGCGTGTTGTGTAAGCGCAATGAAAATTGGAAAGCAGATGCAGTTCTTTGGAGCTCGTGCAAACCTAGCAAAAACGTTATTGTATGCGATTAATGGTGGTATGGATGAAAAGTTAAAAATACAAGTTGGTCCAGCATTAAGTCCGATTACAGATGAGTATTTAGAGTATGACAAAGTAGTTGCTAATTTCGATAAAGTGATGGATTGGTTAGCTGAATTGTATATGAATACCCTAAACATCATTCATTATATGCACGACAAATACAGCTATGAGCGCATTGAAATGGCGCTTCATGATAAAGAAATTATCCGAACAATGGCATGCGGAATTGCAGGGCTTTCGGTAACAGCAGATAGTTTAAGCGCAATCAAACATGCGAAAGTAAAGGTCATTCGTGATGAACAAGGCATTGCGGTTGATTATGAAATTGAAGGGGATTACCCGAAATACGGAAACAATGATGATCGCGTCGATGACATTGCCGTTTCTCTTGTCAAAACATTTATGAACAAGCTGAAACAACATAAAACCTATCGAAATGCGATTCCGACCATGTCCGTGCTTACGATTACAAGTAATGTTGTATACGGCAAAAAGACTGGAAATACACCAGATGGAAGAAAAGCTGGTGAGCCATTTGCACCAGGAGCGAATCCACTTCACGGACGTGATCAAAAAGGAGCGCTTGCATCACTAACGTCTGTTGCGAAGATTCCTTACGAGTACTCGCTCGATGGTGTGTCCAATACATTCAGTATTGTACCGAAGGCATTAGGAAAAGAAGACCAAGATCAAATAGCAAACTTAGTGGGAATTCTAGATGGTTATGCAAAACAAGGGGGTCATCACTTAAATATTAATGTATTCAACCGTGATACATTATTAGATGCGATGGAACATCCAGAAGAGTACCCACAATTAACGATTCGTGTATCAGGGTATGCGGTTAACTTTATTAAATTAACGCGCGATCAACAAATCGACGTTATTAACCGAACATTCCACGAATCTCTATAAGCTCTTACATGCCCCCAGCTACGACAACAAAAAAGATAGAAACTAGCGGGGGCATATTTCGTCACCTTGGTTATCTAGGAAAATGAGGGATAAATGATGATTGGAAAAATTCATTCAATAGAAACATGTGGAACCGTCGATGGTCCAGGGTTACGCTATATTGTGTTCATGCAAGGCTGTTTGCTTCGCTGCCAATATTGCCATAATCCAGACACATGGAAAATGGGTGAAGGAAAAGACATCTCTGTTGATGAGATCATGGAAGATTTACAGTCGTATTTGCCATACTTTGAAAGTAGTGGCGGCGGGATAACTGTTTCTGGCGGAGAGCCATTGCTGCACTTAGATTTTCTTATTGAATTATTTACAAGATGTAAGGAATTAGGCATTCATACAACGATTGACTCATCCGGAGGCTGCTTCCAAGAACATCCTGAATTTTTACGAAAACTAGATAAACTATTAACATTAACAGATTTAGTGTTGCTTGACATTAAACACATCGATTCAGAAAAACATCAAGCACTAACAGGGTTACGCAATGATCATATTTTAACATTTGCCAACTACCTATCTGCTAAAAACATCCCAATTTGGGTTCGCCATGTTCTTGTTCCTGGGATCTCTGATGATGTAGAAGATTTAAAAAAGCTACGATCGTTTATTGATGACTTACAGAACGTTCAGCGAGTAGAAGTCTTGCCTTATCATAAATTAGGTGTTTATAAGTGGAAAGAGCTCGGATTGGAATATGCGTTAGATCACGTGGAACCGCCGACAGAAGAGTCTGTAGCTGAAGCGAAAGTGTTGTTGCGGAGTAGGTAGGGATAATGGATTTTTAAAACAAGTGTGAGGCCATCTTTGGTTTCATGCTTGTTTTTTTGTTTTATTGTGAGAGCAAAGAGAGGAAGGAAAACCCAAGTCGGTATAGGCCTTAACTTGGGTCAACAGGCATAGACAGCTGAAATGGAACCGGTTGCGGTCGTGAAAGAAGGAGAGAAATTCGTAGACGACCGCAATAGAGCGGTTAGCAGTCGTGAAAGGAGAGAGGAGAGGTGTAGACGACCGCAACAGAGCAGTTAGCGGTCGTGAAAGGAGAGAGGAGAAGCATAGACGACCGCAATAGATCTTCTAAGGTTTAAATCTATAGTAAAGAAGGTTATAAGATTACAACTCTGCAAAAAATAAGATGTATTGCCAATATGTAAGAGCTTTATGGAAAAACCTTCATATAGTGTGACCAAAATCACAGCAAACCCCTAAAGATGTATTTAAAATACATGTTATAGAAAGAAAAAACTTATTGTAATCGGAGGAGGTCATTTTATGTTCTGTCACCAATGTGAACAAACACCAACTGGAGGTTGTAACATTATCGGGGTTTGTGGGAAAAACGAGGACATTGCTAGTTTGCAAGATACACTGGTCTTTGCTTTAAAAGGAATTGCTGCTTATGCCACACATGCTAGACAATTAGGGTTTTCCGATCCAGAAGTTGATGCTACGACACATGAAGCATTATACATGACGTTAACAAACTCGAATTTTAATATGCAAGAACATATTGATATGGCAATGAAAGTGGGGACATCAGCAGTAAAAGTGATGGAGCTTCTAGATAAGGCTCATACAAGTAAATTGGGGGTTCCGGAACCTGTAACCGTTACCCAAAACAAAGTTGAAGGAAAAGCAATTATTGTTACAGGACATAATTTGTTTGCGTTAGAAGAACTTCTTAAGCAAACAGAAGGAAAAGGAATTAATATTTATACACACTCTGAAATGCTTCCAGCTCATGGTTATCCTGAACTAAAGAAATATCCACACTTAAAAGGGAATATCGGCAAGGCGTGGTTCGATCAACGTCGTCTGTTTGAGAAATTCCCTGGAGCTATTTTGGCAACAACAAACTGTGTGATGCCAATCAAAGGGAGTTATTCTCACCGCTTCTTTTCTTATGACATCGCAGGATTAGAAGGAGTTGAAAAGATTCTAAATGACGACTTCACTCCATTAATTGAAAAAGCCTTATCACTCCCAGATGCGGATATGAAAAGTGACGATGTATTAACTACAGGATTTCACCATAATACCGTGATCGGAATTGCGCCTGAGATTGTTGAAGCAGTCAAAGCAGGAAAGATACAAAGGTTCTTTGTGATCGCAGGCTGTGACGCGCCGGGACCAGGTGGAAAATACTACCGTGAGCTTGCTACGTCATTGCCAAATGATACGGTTATTTTAACAACATCCTGTGGAAAGTTCCGCTTTAATGATCATGATTTCGGTACGGTAGCCGATACAGGTATTCCACGCTACATTGATCTAGGACAGTGCAACAATTCCGTATCAACAGTTAAAATTGCTCTAGCATTAGCTGAAGCTTTTGACTGTGAAGTTAACGAGCTTCCTGTAAGTATTGTACTATCATGGTTTGAGCAAAAAGCTGTTGCAATCCTTCTTGGACTTTTCAGCTTAGGAATCAAAGACATTCGAATTGGACCAAAGCCACCTGAATGGATTACACCAGGAGTCTTACAAGTTCTTCAAGAAGCATTTGATCTTAAGCTTATTACTACGGCTGAAGAAGATATGAAAACGATGCTAGCTTTAAACTAACTAGTTTTCAAACACAAAAGAGAACAAGAACCAAGGCAGATTCCCTTGATTCTTGTTCTTCTTTTTGTAAACGAAAAACTTTTACTATGTTAAAAAACGTGAACTTTTTCTTGTTTAAGTGTTATGGTTTAGAGACTATATGTGATAGAGAATCAAAGAGAAATATTTTATCATTTCTGTAACCTTTTGAAGATGACGTTCGACTAATCAGTAATTAAAGCTCGGTTGGGGGTGGAGATTTGACTGAAAATGAAAATATAGAGGAAGAAATTCGAGAGGTTTACCGTTGTTATTTCCATGATGTATACAGCTTTATTGCTACATTTACAAACGATCGAAATGATATTGAAGATTTAACGCAAGAGGTCTTTATTCGCTTATTCACATCACTTTCAACATTCAGACGAAAATCTCAATTGAAAACATGGCTCTTTTCCATTGCTCGAAACGTAACGATTGATCATATACGGAAGCAGAAAAGAAAACATTTGTTTCAAGACTATCTAGGGAAGTTTCCCCTCTCAAAAGAGAAAACCACCGAAGATATAGTAGAAGCAAAAGAAGAGGCATCTGGTCTTTATGCTGCTTTACATCAATTAAAATACGACTATCGAATGGTTGTTCTGCTTAGAGGGATTCACGAGTTTTCTATTAAAGAAACAGCTAAAATTATGAAATGGAAAGAATCAAAAGTAAAAGTTACGTATCATCGTGCCTTAAAGATTTTAAAGAAAGACCTAGAGGGTGAAGTAGATGTGAAGGAGAGGTGGATATAATGAACAAAAAAGACGAAGCAGATCTTCTTCATGAACTAAAAAGAAAACAACAAGAAATTTCTCCCGATCCAGAATTCGTTGATGAGTTAGAGAACAAATTAATTCAGCGATTTTCAAACAGACGAAGAAGAAACGTATTTTTTCCTGTCGTAAGTTTGGCAGTTGTGGGGGTTTTATTTTTTATATTGGCCTTTAATTCAAATGTGTTATTTGAAGGAACTTCTAGTCTGTCCTCGATTAGTAAGCCAGAAGTGTATATTTATCACACTCATGATACTGAAGCTTACCTTCCTCATTTAAGACAGAAAGGGGTAATTGATAATCCGCGTCCTGAAGACGCTTTTCATGAAGAAATGAATATCACTTTAATAGGGGAATATTTAGCTGAAAGCATTGAATCAGCAGGCATCGGTGTACTTTTTGAGGAAAGAAAAATTCAAGAAGAAGTCCTAAATCAAGGATTAACTTATTCAGATTCATATGAAATATCGCAACAATATATAGAGGAAACCATTGATAAGTACGGCGACTCTATACAAATGATGTTTGATATTCATCGAGACACACTTGAAAGAGATCAGACGACTATGAGTCTTAATGGTGAAGAGGTAGCTAGGATTGTTTTTGTAGTAAGTGATTATCATTCTACGTCCGATCAAAACTTGGCTTTTGCAAAAAAACTTCATGAACGAGTAGACGAGAAATATCCAGGACTATCAAGAGGAGTCCTATTAAAAGGAAATCAGACGTTTAATCAAAATATGTACAATCAAGATCTTTTGGGGCAATCGGTCCTTCTAGAAATCGGCGGTTACCAAAATTCCATGGAAGAAGTCAAACGTGCCACCGATTATTTATCTGACATTATTGTAGAAATTTTACAAGAATGAGCGAGCACTTACATCTGTAAGTGCTCGCTTTTTTTACTATAACTGAGATCCACCCATTTGTTGCTCAGCCATTTGAACTAATCTTTTTGTGATTTCTCCACCAACAGAGCCGTTTGCACGGGAAGTTGTGTCAGCTCCTAATTGAACACCAAATTCTGATGCAATTTCATACTTCATTTGATCCAATGCTTGCTGTACACCTGGAACTAATAATTGATTTGAATTATTGTTGTTACTTGCCATGATTAAAACACCTCTTTCTTGGTTTTGAAAATAGTATTTTGGAGAAACCATTCTTTTATTCGTTTAAACATAATGTAAATGTTTCCAAAAGTCATAGATACAAATTACAAGGATACCCTGTAATGTTGAAAAAATAAGTGAAATTATTTTTTCAGTTGTTTTACATGTTAAAATCAATTATGATATTCTCACTTATTTAAATGTTTTATTTTTCAGGATTACCTTCTTGGCTTTACATGTAACATAATGGTCCAAGCCTTTACCTTGGATAGAGGTCTTTTTGTATCATAAATAGATATTTGCCAAATAATAATTGATACATTCAAAACTAAATAGCACTAGAGGAGAATCCATATGGCGCAAGAAAAGAGATCAAACAATCATGAACTTCGGGAGCCGATAATCGGTTTAGGAGTTGGCATGTTAATGATGATCATTGCTTTTTTAATTGCTCATTTTGTTTTTGATTTACAAGTCTTCTCGTAATACAAGGATATATTTATACACGATACATATATATACAATCGTGGTAGTAGGGCATGATTTCAGGAGGGGCTATGCAAGACATTGTTCAATTTATTAATGAGAATCCTATAATCTATAAATTGCTTCTATCTTTAATGATTCTTCTAATTTATTTAAAGCTTATAAGGATTATTAATAAAGTACTATTTAAAACCATTAAAGATAACGGTATTTATTACACTACACGTAAAAGGTTATATTATTTACATTCTGTTGTTCTAATTATTATCTTTGTTATTCTTTGGTCTGAATCAAGATTAGACTTAACTATTTATGTTGGATTTATTTCAGCTGGTATTGCTATTGCTCTCAGGGAAATTTTCACCAATATTGCTGCACTCATCATCATTGTTATTAAAAGGCCATTTGAAGTAGGCGATCGAATTTTTGTCAACAATTTGGCTGGTGATGTTATTGATCAGAAATTATTTCATTTTGTCGTAATGGAAGTGTCTAATAAAATAGAAAGCGAACAAACTACAGGGAAAATTGTTCATATTCCTAACAACTATCTCTTTATTCATCCAATCTCAAATTCTTCCAAAGGTTTTGGCTATATTTGGAATGAGATGGACGTACGTCTTACGATTGACAGTGATTGGGAAGAAGCCAATCGTCACTTTCAAACGATTTTGAACAAGTACTCTGAACATTTAACAAGCGAAGCGAATACTAAGGTGTATGAAGCTTCTAAAAAATATTTGCTACACTCACAGGATTTTACCCCAACAATTTTTTTAACAGTAAAAGACGGTCACATAAAACTGACGTTACGCTATTTAACGGATTCGCGAACATCAAAAGCGACAGAGGATCTCATTTGGCGTGAAATATTACTATTTGTAAAAGAAACTGACAAAGTTCAATTAACGTAGTGTGTCTCAAAATAAAGTTGTCACGTGACAGCTTTATTTTTTTGTGAAAGCGCAATAATTTAATAATTGTAAACTATGAAAAAATTTCTAATATATGTTAATCTTAAGTATAAATGAGAGGAGTGATTCATGGTGGGGAATGCAATACCAGAGATTACATTAAATGATGGACTTACTATACCTGTAATTGGGTTGGGTACATATTCTCTTAAAGGTGATAATGGGGCTAACGCAATTCAAAGTGCCATTGATGATAGAGGTTATCGTTTAATTGATTCTGCTTATAATTATGAAAATGAAGGTACTGTAGGAGAAGCTGTAAGACGTAGTTCGGTACCAAGAGAAGAGTTACGAATCACTTCTAAATTGCCTGGGCGCTACCAAGAATATGATAAAGCCATTATGACTGTTCAAGAATCATTATATCGAGCACATTTAGATTATTATGATCTGTATTTAATTCATTGGCCCAATCCTATTCAAGATCATTATGTGGAGGCTTGGCAAGCATTAATTGATGCCAAAAAACAAGGATTGATTCGCTCGATCGGAGTATGCAACTTTTTACCTGAACACATACAGCGTTTAGAAAAAGAAACTGGCGTGAAACCGAGCATGAACCAAGTTGAATTGCATCCATTTTTTAATCAAGAAGCACAAAGAAAGTGGCATGAAGAGAATGATGTGAAAACACAGTCGTGGAGCCCGCTTGCACGTGCAAATGACGTTTTGCAAAATAGTCTGCTACAACAAATGGCCGAGCAACATAATAAGACTGTTTCACAAATTATTTTACGATGGCATTATCAACTAGGAGCAGTGGTTATTCCAAAATCTGCATCTCCTGAAAGACAGCTTGAAAATGTTTCTATCTTTGACTTTTCTCTTACTAATGAAGAAATGAACCTTATCTCAGGATTAACTAAGCCTGATGGTCGAATTAATAATCAAGACCCGTCTATCTATGAAGAATTTTAAATTAAAACAAAATTACACATTGAACAATAAGGCACTAAAATAGTAGTGCCTTATTGTTATGTTACTAACAAAGGACCAGATTTGATTATGAACATTAGAGCCTTAAGAAAAACAGAAAGCGCACCGATGGATTTATTGTTAGATGCCGACCCTTCACAAACATTAGTGGAGGATTATTTGAGTAGAGGAATATGTTATGTCGCAGAAATTGGAAATCACATCGTCGGAGTGTATGTATTATTGCCAACAAGACCAGATACGATAGAATTGGTTAATATTGCGATCTTGAAACAAGAACAAGGGAAAGGTTTTGGAAAAACACTTGTTTTAGATGCTGTAAATCAAGCTAGAGCAAGAGGGTATAAGACAGTGGAAATTGGAACTGGAAACTCTAGCATTCAGCAATTGGCACTTTATCAAAAATGTGGATTTAGAATTTGTGGCATTGATGTTGACTTCTTTATAAGACATTATTCCGAAGACATTTATGAGAATGGTATTCATTGTCGTGATATGATTCGATTGTATCAAGATTTATAAAGTGAAAAAGGCAAAGGACAGACGAGGGAATCTTCTAATTATAGACAAAAAGGCCAGAGGAAGCAGATTAGCTTTGCTCTGGCTTTTTTGGTTTGAAGATGAAAGGGTAAGAGCCAAAATGCGGGTCTTAGCGTTGTTTTTCGGGTACTTTTATTGTAACAACCTATTTAACGTCAGTAAGCAAACCTGTTAAGAAATGTGACACAAAACATGTATTTTATATACACCTTTAAGTGAATCCGATAGCACAAAGTTAATTGGTTAATCGCGGTTTTAATAAACAGGTGATTCTAAACACCGAAATGTCAATATGTAACAAAAAGATGATATTTTCTTATTGGAACCTTTGTATAATTGGTTCACCTTTTAAAAGGAAAGGGTGAACTAATCTCGATGTTGAATAAAATACAATTTTCACGTTTTTTTATTTTCGCACACTTAGCCTTATTCTTTTACATTTACTTACATTTTTTTGGGTGCGTTTGCTCAAACTACAGTAGCGGTAACAAATTCAGAATTGAAAGGAAGTAACATGAGGCATATCATTTTATCTTCGTTCCTTGTATGGCTAAACTATCGTCAGCAAACGTGGAAAATCGTTCCTAAGTTTGCTCAAGCATTGGTCTACATTATGTTTATTAATTCTTCTTACTATTACTTCTTTAAAAATCATATTCTCTGGGAATTACAGTCAAACAATTTAAAACTAAAGGAATTAAGGGTTATCCATATCTTTATCATCACACCATTGATTTTTTTGCTATGTATGGTAAACCTTCCAAAAGAAGATGTACGCTTACAAATAAGGCATATTCTGAAATGGTCGTTCAAGTGTGCTTTTGTTGAGTATATGGGTCTAAAAACGAAGATGATTTATTTTCAAAATGGTTGGAACATATTCTGGTCATGGCTGATCTATATTTTTCTCTTTTCGTTTGGATACGTTTATACAAAAAAGCCTTTTATTATTTGGACAGTTTCTATACCAACGATCTTCTTCTTTATCATAAAGTTTAAAGCTCCATTAAGAAGAATGATGTTACTTGGTCCAGTTATTCTTTTGGTGAGAAGGGTAGGTTTGATAAATATGATGAAAACCTTTCCAGAGGATGCATAGGTAAATCGTCAATAGATAGGGAAACGGCTTCTCGTAGGTTTACTATGAGAAGCACTAAGCTGGCTATTTTAATATCTTTTTACTATCCCTAATTTCGTTCGTAACAGTTGTAGATTTCTATAAGCTTCACGGTAATCGGTATCATTATGCGTGACAATGTTGATGGCAATGTTGTTACTATACTCCTTTCTTAACATGGAGAATATAAATGGTTTCTTTTGTTTAATAATGGCCATTACATCTGCCACTGGTAATGAGACCGTGGTTGTTTTGGTTTTCAAAAATTGTAAAATAAATGCTTTAAATGTTAGTAGCCCTTGAACTTCATCAGGAATATCAAGAATTAATTCATCAAATTGCTGTATAGCATTTTTGAGCTCAGGTTCTTTTAAATCCATTATGTATTACACTCCTTACACAAAACTAAGCCAAGCTATCTTCAGAAAAGTCTTGTACAATTGGTTATCTTTCAATTACAGTTTCACGACATTCGTATTTCTTTATGATCTATTAATCTATTGTGAGAGGACACTTCCAAAGATACGATTAATAGTGTAACAGAAAGTACTTCCGTTCTTACACTGTCGATTAGCTTATTTTCTAAAAATAAGCTTAAAGAACTATTAAAATATGGGGAGATTCATTTTTAGGTCATAAAAGAAAAATCTGGGAAACTATGGTATGATAACTAGGTTGGTAATTTTTACATAAAAACAAAGGAGGTCATGTCATGAAACGGATTGCTGCAATTATCTTTCTTTTAGCGTTAGTTGCCTTAACAGGATGTGGCACAACAGAGTCATTCAGTCAAAATGATGTGTTAAGTAGATCAATTGAGGCAATAGAAGATTTAGAAAGTTATTCAATAGACATGGATATGGCGGTTAATATGATGGAAATGGAAACAAACATGACGTTTAAAGGAGATGTAACACATAATCCAGATGCAATGCATTTGACGATGAGTATGGGGATGTCTGGTATGGCAATGGACTTTGAAGTCTATTCACTTGACGACATGGTCTACATGAGCATGCTTGGTGAATGGATTAAGGTGGATGCAGCGGAAATGGGATTAGATGATTTGGACCAGCTCAACGAAGAAGAAATGAAAAAGTTTTTAGAGTTTAGTGATGACTTCACAATGGTAGAAGAAGATGATGTGTATATACTCTCCCTGTCAGGTGATGAAGGGAATTATAGCGTATTGATTGAAGATTATTTAAAATCAGGGATGGGCGACTTTAATGATGATCCACATGTAAAAGAAATGTTGGAAACTGTCCAAATTAATGATTTTAATTTAGAACTCTATATTGAAAAGGGTACATATATCCAAACAAAACAAATTATTTATGCTGATATGGTTATCACTGAGGAAGGAATGTCATTCCCTATTAGTATTAGTGGAACGGTGGATATTTCAAATGTTAACGGAGTTGAATCAATTGAACTCCCTGCTGAAGTGTTAGAAAATGCGGTTGAAGAAGACGAGGTATTTTAATTTTTGTTTACTTATCATTTAGACAATAACCCATTCCCCTTATAGCTGGACTAGTAAAGAAGAGGCGTTCTCTCATCAGAAATGAGAGAACGCCTCTTCTTTTATTACCATTATAAAAATAATTGTAGAAGTACGTTTCCAAATAGGATAACCATAACATATAGCCCAGCTGTAACAGTTAAACCTGAGAAGGCCGCTATGAAGCTGTCAGATCCAGCTCCAAGTTTTCTTTGTAATATGATCCATATCGCTAACCCTAGTAACAATGGAACAAAACAGATAAATACGTATAAAAAAAGGATGACAACCAACCTCTCTACGTTCGTTCTTTAAGAATAGATTGTCTTTCCGTTACCGTTTTATACTCGTTTTTCCATATAAAAGATCTTTTCTATCAAGCATTGTGCTAACATATAATGGAATAGATTATGGCCGTTTTACAGAAAAAAGGAGGTTCAATAAATTGTATGAATTAAAAACGAAAGAAACAGACAATAGTGTTATTGAATTTATTGAAAAGGTTGAAAATGCTAAGAAAAAGCAAGATGCTTATCAACTATTAGATATTTTCGCTGAAACAACAGGCTATGAGGCCAAAATGTGGGGGCCTAGTATCATTGGCTTTGGTTCTTATCACTATAAGTATGCGTCTGGTCATGAAGGAGATGCACCGTTAGTAGGGTTTTCACCTAGAAAAACAAAAATCAGTTTGTATTTTGCTACAGGTGATGAGGAGCGTGATTCCTTGTTAAACAAATTCGGTAAGCATACAACGGGGAAGGCTTGTGTGTACATTAATAAAGTAGCTGATATAGATACCAATGTTCTTGTTGAGTTAATTAAACAGTCTGTAACATTTTTACAAAAAACGTACCCTGCTCAAAATGACCATTCCTAGTAGGAGGTATGGTATGGAAAGATTAATGCCATTTTTTCTTCTTTTACTAGTAGTAGGGTGTAGCACGGAGTTAACATTTACAGAAATGACGAAGGCTGAAATAAATGGCTCTATTCAAGAATTTATTGAACAGCATGACGGAGGAATCAGTCTCTTCTTTGATGAAGAAAACGTAATCTATATTGTTTTAAACAGTGAGATGGTATTAAAGGACCAAGCGGCATTTCATTTGATTGGCATAGAAAGTAATCAAGATATTTTAACGATTCATGTTAGCCAGAAACAAGCGGAAGATCTCTTAGGTGAAAAAGCAGAAAATCAAAAAGCATATAAAGTCAATCTAGATAAGCCATACACCACCATTCGTGCCAGAATGGACGAAAGGGACTTACCGTTCAACATGGTTTCAGGAAAGTGAATGTATAACTAAAATGTTTGTTTTGACAGGTAATTGCCCATCACGTCTCATCAGAAGCAGCATTAGGTTGCGATTTAAGAGTGTGTATAACCAGCTATGTTACGTAAAATATATATAGTATATTGATTCAGGAAGGAGACAATCTCGTTATGACTTACGAAATAAAGAATATGATTATCGATGATGGCTTTGATGGGCAAGAATACGTAACAGCTGATTTTACTCAAGACTATAAAACATATAGCGTAACATTTAATAAATCCGACCTTGAAGTTATTAATTCTTGGATGTTTGAAGAAGAAACTTCTCTTCCTGCAAACTTACCGGATGAAGTTATTGAACAGATTAGGACAGATGTAAAGAAAAGAATATAATAAAAGGGATGTCGCAATAGGGCTGGTTTACCCTTTTGGGGCATCCGTTTTGTTATTACGCATTTTTCTTCATACCACTGAAATACTCATGGACATATTCTTCAACGGACTGTTTCAAGATATGAGGGAAGAATCGCATCTCTCGACGATAGCCTCGGCAAGAAACTAAATAGGTTGTTACGTCTCCAATTTTTCCTTGATTGTATACCGTAAGACCTTTTTGAAACATTTCTTTTTTTACACTCCCGATATCTTTGCCAATTTCAATGATGACACGTTCAACGAATTGTATATAAGGTTCATTAAATTTCAAATCCGCTTTTCTTAAAGAAAGCAAGTCTCGTTCAAGTACCTTTCTTACTAGTGGCAAATGAATGAATCGGTTCGCTAAAAATTCTTCCTCTTTCTTTATCATTCTGTACCCACCACCCTTTTTAAGTTAATTATACACGAATGTACGTTCGTAAATCAACTTTTGAGAGTAAAAAACGTGCTCCCGTTAGGTAACACGTTTCTAAATGACAAATTATCCTGTTTTTAATAGCTTACTCGTTTGGGTCTTTCTAATTTTTTTGATATCAAGTTGAATCATGAATGAAATCAATAACGCAATGACTAATAAGACAGTGATAAACAAGAAAGCGGGAGTGTAGCTTCCTGTAGCTTCATGTAGATAAGATACAGCTATAGGCCCTACAATTCCAGCTGAAGACCAAGCAGTTAAAATGTATCCATGAATCGCACCGAGTTCTTTTGTGCCAAATATATCTCCAATAAAAGCTGGTAAAGCAGCAAATCCTCCACCATAGACGGTCATAATTAGAAATATCAAAAACTGAAACAATAATACATTTGTGACGTTGGGCAACGCAATAAAGGCGATAATTTGTATCATGAAAAAGATGGAAAAAACGGTAGGCCGTCCTATATAATCAGATACGCTTGACCAACCAATTCGTCCACCACCATTAAAAATCCCCATTAAACCAACCATAGATGCTGCTGACGCAACACTTAGACCAACCATCTCCTGAGATAATGGAGAAGCAACGGAAATGATCATAATTCCTGAACTAATATTAATAAAAATCATAGCCCAAAGCATCCAAAAACGTTTCGTTTTTATCGCCTGGTTTGCCGTGAGTTGGGACAAGTCTTGTTTGAAAACGTTTTTACTGTTGATCTGTGTTCCTTTTCCCTCATTTGCCATCCAATTTTCTGGTGGCCTAGCAATGTAAGATGCACCACTCATCATTAACAGCAAGTACGTAATACCAAGTACAAAAAAAGTATTAGATACACCGATCGTCTCAATGAGCCTCGCTGCTACAGGGCTTGTGACAAGTGCTCCAGCTCCGAAACCAAAGACCGCGATTCCTGTTGCTAATCCTCGTCTGTCAGGAAACCATTTCACCAATGTTGAAACAGGTGAAATATAGCCTAGCCCTAAGCCAATTCCTCCCACTACACCATACATGATTAAAAACAACGGCAATGATTGAATAAAAACGGCAAAACCTGCTCCAATTTGTCCTAAACTAAATAAAATTGCCGCAAGCATGGCCGACTTTCGAGGTCCTTTTCTTTCAACCATTCGACCAAGAGTTGCAGCCGAAATGCCAAGAAAAGCAATCGCAATTGTAAATGCTAATGTAACTTGAGTTGATTTCCAACCAATTGATTGGCCGAGGGGGTTTGTATATACACTATAAGCGTAGGTTGAACCGATTGATAAGTGGATTGCGACAGCAGATAATGCGATTAGCCATCTGTTCTTTTTATTTTTCAATGTCTTTCACTCACTTTCTAAAATAACGCTTTTATGTGTCTATTGCTCCTTTCTGAAAGATTTCCCGTTGTTTATGGCAGGGATCGTAACAAAAGATAAACACAAATATTCTTATAGCAAGTTCAGTTTAAAATAATGAAGGATATTTGTATGTGAAATAGATCACAAGTATGAGTGTCATTTTTAGAAAGGAGTTCTTGGTATATGTAAGAGATAAGGATTGTAATGGTAAAGGGGAATGTTAGAAGCCCTCCGAGGAGGGGCTTATTAACTTAATCTTTTCGGTCTTGCAACTCTCTATTGGACTTAGAGATCGTAATTCGCTCCTCACCTGTACTAGGTTGAACAGCATCTTTGCTTTCGATCATGTTACGTTTTGATTTAGAACGCTTACTCATTTGCTTATCACTCCTTTTAATAGTATACATGACAAGCTTATCATTCACTTTTTAAGGAGGTTTTATGTAGGGCATTACACACCTTAAATTTTTCTTTTAAAGCAGTAATATGTACGATGAATGCATTATAGTACTTAAGATATAGAATGTATTTCTTCATTGGATTTATTAACAAATCACAAAGGGATGAGAATAGGATAACAAAAGTAATAGATAGGGGACTCAATACGTAGATTTACTCATTCGGTAGTAACGGGTAGTTGTTTATGTGGGATATATGATATATAAATATTGATTAGAATTATGTATGAAGCAGGACCATTATCCTTGCTTCAATTGTAAGTGGCTTACTCGTTTTACTGCAAAATCATCTAAAATAATGACTTTGGACGAATAAGAATGATGTTCTTCAAAACAACCTAAAAATTCATGATAAAACGACGTTAGCTTATCAACTAGTGACATGTTTTCTTTACTAAATAACCCTGAACGATTAATAAGAATATTGTTGTATTTATTCACTAGGTTTCTCGTTCTTTTTAACATTTTTCGAGCATCTTTCATGTGAAAAACATCGCGCTCTCCAATGAGGGTAGATAGGTCATGATTGATTTTTTCTGTAAGATGTTGATTGATTCGAGTTACCGAATACGCTTCATCATCAAAAATAAAATGCTTTAACATGAGTAAATCTGATTCTATAGGTTCATTTAAAAAGTTCAAATATATACGTAGAGTATTATATGAATCATACATCGGGTTGTGTTTTTCTCCAATAAACGGGAGACCATACATACGTAATGCCGATTCAACAGAGGCATTTGTTTTGGACACACGTTTCGAAAAAATTGCCTGAAAATCAACGTAACGCTTATTGATTTTGGTAATTGTTCCATCTGGGATAGAGTGTTCAGCAGCATCTATACGTAGGCGACTTATATCGCTCGGGGACCAGGAAAAGAAACGAGACTTTTTGACCCCACCAACCCAAGTTAAAAAATCTTCAAATACAACTTTAAATGAACTTGCTTTCTTTAAATGAGCATCATCTATTCCAGTTAATTCTTTACAAAAAGAACTTAGACTTTGGTTAGACTTTGGTTTGATATACTGATCAAACGTTGTAATTTGTCCTGTCTTTATGTTATATTTTACAGCACCTAATCTTATCGCTTCCATTGATTCAAACGTCATTCCTTTTTCGGAACATAGCATTTCAAAGTCAAAGAAGACAAATTGAGTTACTTCTGCCATTTTATAATCCCCTCCTTCAACAGGAAATTATAAGGCAGGTTGAAGGGGGAGAAAAGGACCAATTGTTTCCACCTGTTCATTTTTGTCGCTTATCTTATCTAATAGATGATCCATACTTAACGTGAAAGTGAAGAAATATGGGTCTTTTTCCTCGTTAAAAACTAACAAAAGTGGATAGTCATTTTTAGGAATGATAAAAATAACTTCGTTTACTGAGGAATTCATCCAATTATTTGTAATTTGTACAGATGAATCGAAAGGAACTCGAATTAACTGACCTTTTCGGGGCATGGGTCTAAATTTCTTATAAATGTCATCTATATGCTCTAAATACATTTCAGCTTCTGATAATACTGATGGACTAGCAGGGATGGTTTTAACAATTTTATCTTTTTCAATATCATATACTTCTACAAAATCGTTTTGTGCATAAATTTGAATGGGGTTTAATAGGATAACAAGGACAAATACGGCTATAACGTTTCTCATATGGAACCTCCTCACGCATATTTTCCCCAAAGTAAGGAGGACTTACCCAATCTCATATAGAAATTAACTATTTCAAAGGTGCGAATTGGTTATAATACACAAAAATTGAATTTTCCGACAATTATTGTTCTTATTGTGTTAAGATAAACGAAGTATTTTTAAAAATGGAGGTTTTAGTGTGGATGAATTAATGTTAATTATGATCATACTTGGTAGTCTGATCATATTTGGTTGTTTTGCTTGGCTTTTTTCATCATTAGGTAAGTGGATTAGCTTTGAAGAAAAAGAAGCAAAAGAAGATCTTACATACAAAACAAATCCATTTTCAGGTTCAGCAAAACATACATATAGAAAGTAAGAGTTTCTGATACAAAACAACGTTATCTAAAATAACCCTTAAGAAAATAGCTAACACGTATCTACTAAGGAGGGTTTTTGCAATTACACATCCAGAGCTCATACAAATTGACGGTTATGAAGTAGACTATACATACGTAAAACAAGACGCGCATGAGTTAGTTAAATATGTTATTCATTTCTCTGACTTTGATTATCATCTTTCGTTTATGATCACGAATACAGACACAATTGAAACTACAGGACAATATGTTCGTACAATTATTAAGGAAATGACCAAAACAAATGAACATGTAATAAGTTGAAAACACCTTGTTAAAAGGTGTTTATTTATTTCAGCAACGTTAAAGATAATCACTTATAATAAGAAGACATATAGAAACAGCAAAGGACGATGAAAACCTAATGACTTTACACAGGCAAGAACAAAGTACGTACTTATACATGTATTCATATCGTGAGGACGAGCGCTTATTATGCAAGCTGGAAATGCGTGCATTTTTCGGAAGGGATACCGATTCTTTCATAATAGAAAGCCATGAAAAAATAAATCCAAGTAGAAGTCCTTTCATGAAGGCGAGATTAGATAAAATATATGAAAACCAAACGTTAGAAGGGTTAACGAAGCAAGCAGAAGCTTTACAAATGCAAGGCAAAACATTCAAAGTTCTATTTGTGAAACAAACTAATCAACGGAACGAAGAACAAGTGGAGTTTTCAAAGAGACGAGAGATCGAACGCAAAGTGGGATCTGTTATTCAAGGAGTAGTTGATTTGCATAATCCTGAGTTGCTACTAGGGATTATAAAAGTAAAGGATAAATGGATACTTGGTATTTATCATAAAAGCAAAGCCATCTGGTTACAGCACCAAAGCAAACCCGCTCAATACTCAACAGCGTTAAGTACTCGTGTTGCAAGGGCGATTGTTAATATTGCAGCACCGTATCCATCGGGAGTAAAACTAATTGACCCGTGTTGCGGAATAGGTACGGTTCTGGTAGAAGCTCTTTCAATGGGAATCAATATCGTCGGCAGAGACCTGAATCCTTTAGTCATCCCTGGAGCCCGAGAAAATATTGCATTTTTCGGACTTGAGGGAGAAGTGACTTTAGGAGATGTTCGAGAGGTATCAGGAGATTACGACGTGGCTATTATTGATATGCCTTATAATCTTTGTTCTGTGATAACATCGCAAGAAAAACTGGAAATGATTCAAAACGCTCGCCGCTTTTCAAAAAAACTCGTTGTCGTTACGATCGAGCCTATGGATTCAGTGATTATGGCGTCTGGCTTTGAAATCGTTGACCGATGCGTTGCGAAAAAAGGAACGTTTTTGAGGGAAGTTCTTGTATGCGTGTAACTATTTTTTATATCTTAGAATAGCTTTATTTATAGCAGATATGGTGCATGACCACATTTTGACCACATTTATTAAATAGTTTAGAACAAGTTTTTCATAAGTTCACTGAACTGGTGGGAAGCTTTTTCTTCCATATCAGCGGTTAAATGAGCATAAATATCCATAGTTGTATTGATGTTTGTATGGCCGAGGCGTTGTTGGATTTCTTTTAACCCAACGCCAGCTTCAATAAGAAGAGATGTGTGAGTATGTCTAAGAGAGTGGGGAGCTAACTGACGGTTAATACCGGCTAATTTTAAAAGTCGTTTCATACGAACAATGACTGTTTGATGAACTTCAGGATAACCTGTTCGCTTGCTCAGAACAAAGTCTAGATCTTCGTATTGATCCCGAACTAACATTTTATATTTGTTCTGTTCCTGTTTATGTCTCTTAAGGAGATTCATGGTACTCTCATCCATTTTAATCTTTCTGATTGAACCTTTTGTTTTAGGGGAGAGGAGTTGAAACTTTTTTGAGCTATTTTTAGGATTGAATAGTGTTTTTGTAATATAAATAGTTGATTCTTGAAAATTAATATCTTTCCACTTCAAAGCTAAAAGTTCTCCGATCCGCATTCCACTGTAGGCTAGCATGTGGAAAATAATGCTATCTAGATATAAACCTTTATTTTTTGCTGCATTTAGAAAGAGAACGAGTTCATGTTTTTCCATGAATTTTAACTCTTGATTCTTATTTTCAATATCTTCAACTGATTCTATTCTGCGAGGAATTTTTGCGAATTCTGTGGGTTCTTTTTGATAATTTCGTTTTCCATTGCTTTTTTAAAAATCATTCTAGCTGTTGTGTGAGTTCCTAGGATAGAGTTGTAAGAATAGCCTTTGTTTTTGAGCTCGTTAAGTACATTTTGATAGGTAAGGCCGTTTATGTCCTTTAATTTGACATACGCAAGATATTTTAACACTCTGTTTAATTCTTGTTTTCGAACTCTAACTGAGCTAACCTTTGAGTACTCTGAGTAATCTTCCAACCATTTCATCGCAAAGTCTTTAAAAAGTTTTACACTTTCTTCTACGAAAGTTTGTGAATTAATGGCTTGCTGCATCTCAGAACAAGCAGCTTGTGCTTCTTTTTTTGTCTTAAAACCACTAACTGTTTTTTGTAGACGTTTCCCTGTTGCTGGGTTAATCCCAATATCAATTGTAAAAGACCATTTGTTACCTCTTTTACGTAAATAGCCTTTCATTGGGTATTCTCCTTTCTATATATAGTTCTGTGAAAAGAAAAGGCCTTTAAAATAGCTCACCTCCTTTCAAGTAAAGAAAAAACAGGTTATTTTACAATGGTTCAAAAATAACCTGCACAACTTTCCCGTAAATCTTTGCATTTCCATCCCGGACGAGCATTGGCTCGTATTTGGAGTTGTCTGGATACAGAATAACTTCTCCAGTTTCTGTTTTTGTAACACGCCTTAGACTTGCATCATCACCGTTAATAGAAACAACAGCAATTTCTCCTGACTCCACATCATCTTGTCGTTGAACGAGTACGCGGTCGCCTTTGCAAATTCGACTTCTTCCTTCCATTGAATCTCCATTGACTTCGAGAATGAAAACATCACCCTCTCGATATTTGCTGTCATCTGGAATGTAAGTATATTCGATAATGTTTTCTTCTGCGTCGATAAAATTATCGACTGATATTTTCCTAATGACTGGCACACGTATCACCCCATGAATCTTTTTGATTTCTGGAGCTGAAGAATGGTGACCTAAAAGCGCATTTGGTGAGAGGTTAAACAACGATGAGATTTCTTTGAGGCGATTGGGACGAGGAATTTTTTCATCACCCTCATACGATGCAATAGATACTTGACTGACCCCTAACAGTTCTCCGAGTTGCGCTTGACTAAGGTTCCTCTTTAAGCGTTCCAATACTTGCTGACTTGCGTAAGTTTTCGCGTATAGACTGGATACGATTTCCGATTCTAATATTGTCGCAAAAGTGATTTGTAAAGGCTGTGAAGAACAGGTAACCGTTAGGCGGATAGTCATGCCGTTCGGACCTGATAAAGGCAAAAGTCTCGAGATGAAATACGGTTGTAGATGTGAGGACAAAGCGATTGAATCACAGGTGCTAGAAAGAAGAAAGGAACTAAAAAAGTTAAGAGAAAGGGAGCGACTGTTTGATGTCTTTGACCAGAACAGTTTGATCAACTCAGACTTGCGAGAAGTAGGTTTTGAGACCTATCTTCCTACCAATCCAAGCCAGGAAGGAGGGATGAAAACAGCAATGCAATATGTAGCGGACTTTTCGTTTAACCACCCCAAAAACCTTTTACTTACCGGTAGTTATGGGTTGGGGAAGTCACATTTAGCTGCTGCCATACTTAAGGAGTTATTAGGTAAAGGTCATACCGGAATCTTTATCTCGGTGCCTAAGCTATTGACCAAGTTAAAAGCGACTTATAAGAAAAATAGTGAGCTTGCAGAAGATGATCTTCTAAGCGTGTTAGAACAGGCAGATTGTTTAGTTCTAGATGATATTGGAGCAGAACACGGTACGGATCATAGTGGTAGCTGGTCGATAGCAAAAGTGTTTGAAGTGGTTGATAGTCGCCTTGGAAAAAACACGATTTACACAACCAACCTAAATGGTCGAGAACTCCAGGAGAAAGTAGGAGCACGGAACTTTTCACGAATGATGCAGCAATGTGAAGTAGTGACAATTAAAGGCGATGATTACCGTTTACGACAATTCAGAAGTTAACGAAAAGGAGTGGAAAAGATGAGTCAGATAAAAATTATGTTGGACCCAGGACATGGTGGGAAAGATCCGGGAGCAGTAGGTTATGGATTAAAGGAAAAGGATATTGTTCTTGCCATTGCAAGGGACATGAGGCATTCGTTACTGCAGGAGTTTGATGTTCAAGTAAGGATGACGCGCAACTCTGATGTGTTTCTCACCCTTGAAGAACGAGCAAGATTGGCTAACGCCTGGGGGGCAGACTATTTCTTATCTATTCACGTTAATGGTAGTGGAGGTACAGGGTTTGAATCATATATCCATCCCAACGCACAGCAAAAAACGATCCAATTCCAGCAAACGATTCACTCTAGAATTATGGCACAACTTAATGTAAGAGACCGTGGGATGAAAAAAGGGAATTTTGCGGTTCTGAGATTAACTAAGATGCCAGCTATTTTAACTGAAAATCTGTTTATTGATAATAAAGAGGATGCAAGAATGCTAGCCGATGCTAAGGTGTTGAAAAAGATTGCTGTAGGCCATGTAAATGGATTAGAGCGCCTGTTAAAACTGAGCAAAGTAAAGGAGCAAGTAGCTTCTACAAGCTCGTTATACCGAGTTCTAGTGAATGGCAAGCAGGTTGGAGCATTTGGAGAAAAGGATAATCTATTGAGCAAGGTAGGTCAACATCTAGGCACTGCAAGTCGAATTGAATTAGAGCAAGTTAACTAAGGAGGAATAGGGAATGGGATCAGTTTTAAAAGCGAGTATCAAGAAGATTGAGATCTTAAACAAGATAGCGAAGGATGAGTGGAATCAGTCGGTGCGTATTATTTTGGGGGATATTGAGTTGAATAATGAAAATTTCATAGCGTTACGCCGGTTTCGGCCGGATGAGATTGTTCATGTGACGCTTGAGTCGGCTCAGATGAGTTTGTTTGATATGCAGCCGAAGAAGAAGGCAGTTGCAGCTATATTGGGGAATGAAGGGAAAGGTAGAAAGAGGGAAGTGGTGGATGTGCCTCTTGTTGTTGAGGATGGGATGATTGAGGAAGGAGAGGTGGTGGAGCAGGAGTTTAGGTTTTAGTTTAGAAGGGAGGAAGTTAATCCTGAATTAATCTTAAATTAATGGGACAATCCTTTAAACAAAGGGGATTGTCTTTTACTATATTGTAAGGAGCGTATTGGCAAGATAGCATGGACGGTTATTTAACTCACTAGAAAATGTTCAATATAAATTATAAAAATAGATAATGAGTCAAGGTTCAAATTGATTTCAAGTGTTTTAGTTAGAAAACTCTAAAAAGTTTTCTAAAGTTATACAGAGATTTACTTTGTTTCAATCACTTTTTTTGTAAAAAATTGCTTCGACGAGGTATTATTTATGGATAGAAATAATACTAAAATCATAGCAAAAATAATTAAAATGCTAATAGTCAAAACTAACCCATTCCACCGAAAGTGTTTCCAAACCAAGCCACTACTTGTTCCAATTACACTAGAACCAAGATAGTAAAAGAAGAGGTAAAGAGAGGAAGCCTGGGACTTATTAGTAGCAAGGCTGCCTACCCAGTTACTCGCAATTGAATGGCTTCCAAAAAAACCAAAAGTAAATATGGCAAGCCCGATGATAATAATAAAAAGGTTATTCATTAAGGTTAGCATTAAACCTACTAACATTAGTAGGATGTTTGAAAATACGCCTTTATTATTGCCAATATTATTACTAAGATTACCCATAAAAGTAGAGCTAAAAGAACCAACAAGGTAAATCACAAAAACAAAACCAATCGTAGCTTGATTTAAGTTGAAGGGTGGTGAGATTAATAAAAAACCTAAGTAGTTATATACCGTAACGAAACACCCCATCAGAATAAAGGAGAGACCAAAAAGACAGAGTATTTTATAGTTTGTTAATTGAAGAATGAAGGCACTTTTCATTTTATTATATGATATAGTATTTTGTGGAATGTGGTATTTAGGTAAATTTAAAAAGAACCACATACTTATTAATAAACTGAATAGACCAATTATTAGAAAAGCGAATTTCCAAGAAAATAAATCTGTCAATATCCCTGTGATTAGTCTTCCTCCTAATCCACCGATTGCCGTTCCACTTAAATAAATTCCCATAATGAGTCCTGTTTTCTCTTTTTCAATATTTTCACTGATGTAAGCCATGGCAATACTAGGGTAACCCGCTAAAGTTATACCCTGAAGAGCTCGTAAAATCAGTAAAGTTGAGAAGTTGGTGCTTTGTGATATTAAGATACATAGAAATGAAGATGAAAATAATGATATAAACATAAGTTTTTTTCTATCAAAGTAATCCGAGAAGAAAGAAATCAGTAGTAATGTAATTGCCAGAAAAGCAGTAGTCACAGACAAAGTAAGACTTGACGTAGCTGGACTAACTCCATATTCAATGGTATAAACTGAGAAAAGGGGCTGTGAAGAATATAGAATCATAAAACTTACAAAGCTACCTAAAAACAATGCCACAATTATTCTATTGTTACGATATTTTTTATTGATTTTATCAAGTATATAATTCAACTTAACCAACACCCTAAATTTAATAAATTAATCTTACCAAGATAGTTTAATAACAGCTAGAATATAATAACATAGAGTAGCACAACTTCAACATTTTACAAAAGCTGCTGAACACTATACATGTCTCAACCAGAGTTAAGCGGAGCGATTCAAAGATTGGAAAGGAACTTGGAGTACCGTTTTTTTTAAAGAGGTAGTTGTTCAGTAAATAGTTCTCTCCAATCTAAATATTGAGGTATTTCTGAATCCGTGGTTCAACACAAATCTATAAAACCGTCTCTTAATTGTTCCATTAGTTCACTTGCTGAATTTTGGTATAACTGAAAAGATACTTTTGGGTACTTCAGATAACGTTATCGTTCCTAATCACAATTATTTGGCAGAAAAAGCAACTATTGAATTGAAAGAATTTATTGTAAAGCCTTTCATTGGTTTTAAGAGGGGTACAGGGCTAAGGTCACTAAGAATAAATTATGCCAACAAAGAGGATTTATCCCCAATTTATCATTTGAAGGCCAGGAGGTTCGACGGTTGTTGCGTTAGTTTCGCTGGATTAGGAATAGGAATTATACCAAAGTCAATAGGCTTACAATATGATATTAAATTTTCACCTGTTTCTGATATAGAGTGTTATCGAAATATTGGGGTGCCTGGAAAAATGATCATTTTCCAGTAAAAGTTGTTGATACGTTTAGAAGTTTTGTGAGTGAATATTTTACACGGACCTAATTCTATTTGCCCACCAGCTAATAGCCATATGAGGCACAAATAAAACCGTTGCTATTTTAGTTGTGTTGCTATTTTTACATTGTGAGCTCTAAAATTACAATTTCTCTAATTAAAGTCGATTCAAAAAGACAGAAAAGTAAAATTATTAATTGACATATGGAAAATCCTGATTTAATATTGGATACAGGATATCATATTGAGTGATTATGAATCTATCATTCAATGAAAACGCATTCAAACGGAGGGTTAAGATGATAAAAACAATTGCATTTGACAAAGACTTTACAATGACAATTAACGGGAAATCAGTAGTTAAAGAGCAAACTTTTAATGCAGTTAATCCAGCAACTGAGGAGATAATTGCTAGTGTGCCCGAAGCAAGCAAAGACGATTTAGAACAAGCCGTTCAATCTGCAAAAACAGTTTTTAAGACTTGGTCTAATAAGACTCCCGATGAAAGAGGAGAGTATATCTATAAATTTGGAGAAGCACTTGATAGATATAAAGAGGAGTTAATGAGTTTATTAACACTGGAGCAAGGAAAGCCTCGCCATTCGGGGGCTAAAATTGAACTTGATATGTCTATTCAATGGTGTAAAGAAGTTTCTCAGCAGAGGCTGGACCTGGAAATTATTGAAGATACAGAACAACATGTTGTTGAAAAGCACTATACTCCACTTGGAGTAGTAGGTGCCATAACACCTTGGAATTTTCCGGTTTTATTAGGTGTTTGGAAAATTGTACCTGCTCTTATGGCTGGTAATACAATGGTGATGAAACCTTCACCCTACACACCGCTATGTACTTTGAAAATTGGAGAGATTGCACGTGAAGTTTTTCCAGATGGTGTATTAAATGTAGTATCTGGCGGAAATGAATTGGGACAATGGATTACAGAGCATCCAGATATTAATAAAATTAGTTTTACAGGATCAACGGCTACTGGGAAAAAGGTCATGGCAAGTGCATCAACAAATTTAAAGAGAATAACTCTCGAGCTTGGTGGAAATGACGCAGCGATTGTCTTGCCAGATGCAGATCCAAAATCTTTAGTAGAAGATTTATTCTGGGCAGCGTATGGTAATAGCGGTCAATGGTGCATCGCGATTAAACGATTATATGTTCATGAAGAAATTTATGATGAATTTTTATATGAGTTGGTAGCGTTTGCGAAGTCGATAAATGTAGGGAATGGTAATAACCCATCTACTGACTTAGGTCCTATCCAAAACAAAATGCAATATGAAAAAGTTAAAAATATCTTGGAGGACATTAAGGATACTAATTTAAATATAGCATTGGGAGGAGAAGTTGATGATGAACAACCTGGGTATTTCATTCCGGTAACTATAGTCGACAACCCTCCAGAGGATTCTAGGATTGTTAAAGAAGAGCCGTTCGGTCCGATTCTACCGGTACTAAAATATAATGATTACGATGATGTCATTGAAAGAGTGAACAACACTCCTTTTGGTCTTGCGGGCTCTGTTTGGGGAAAAGACGTTGAGTTTGCTAAATCATTAGCTCGTAAAATTGAAAGCGGGACGGTATGGGTAAACGAAATTCATATTCACGGAACTCACATTCCATTTGGAGGTCATAAACAGTCAGGTTTCGGTATTGAAAATTCGCTGGATGGACTTGCTGAGTTTACCAATACAAAGGTTTATATGTTTAAAAAGTAATTTCTAGAATAACATGCTTCACATAGTCGTGTGTGAAGCATGCAGTATATTTTTTTTAGGGTTAGATTGGATACAGTATACATTATGGTTGCAATATCTAAATTGGAGGGGTTTGAATGTTAATAAAAAGTGCGTTAGTTGAAGAAAAAGGTAGTATTCGTTTAGATAATGTTGAAATTTCAGAACCAAAGGGGGACGAAGTTTTAGTAAAGATGGTTGGAACAGGAATATGCCATACAGATTTGAGTGTTTCAAATCAAGTTGTTCCAACGCCTTTACCTATTGTACTAGGACATGAAGGAGCTGGGGTGATTGAGAGAGTTGGACCAGGAGTAACAGATTTCCAAGAAGGAGATCATGTAGTTGTCTCATTTACTTTTTGCGGTACTTGTAATACATGCACTCATGGTGAACCAAGTAGTTGTGAGAATCTAGGACTTCTTAATTATGGAGGAACGATGATGGATGGAACCACTCGTCTTTCCATAGGGGAAACTCCAGTGGCGACGTTTTTTGGTCAGTCATCATTAGCGACGTACTCAATTGCTCATGTTAGCAATCTAGTAAAAGTTGATAAAGATGTAGATTTAGCAATTTTAGGACCATTAGCTTGTGGAATTCAAACGGGAGCTGGAACAATATTAAATAAACTTAAGCCAGAGTTTGGAACTAGCTTAGCAGTATTTGGATGTGGTGGTGTAGGTTTAAGTGGAATTATGGCAGCAAATTTATTAGGGTGTGAAAATATTATCGCAGTTGATATCGATGAAGACAGATTAAAATTAGCAAAAGAGTTAGGTGCAACACATACCCTAAATGGGAAAGAAGTTGATGTTGTCAGTGAAATTCATGAAATAACAGGAAATGGTGCACAATATGCGTTTGAGGCTACTGCTGTGCCTGCAATTGTTCTTCAATCTATAAGATGTTTAGCTGTAGGAGGGACGGTTGCAGTAGTGGGTGTAGGTGGAGAAGCATCGATCCATATTCATGATGATTTAGTTTTACCGAATCGTACCATTGTTGGAGTAACTGAGGGGGTTTCTATTCCGCCTGTCTTTATTCCAAAGCTAATCAATTACTACAAAAAAGGTAAGTTTCCATTCGATAAACTTATTAAGAAATACCCGTTTGAACAGCTTGAACAAGCTATAGAAGACATGAAAAGTGGTAAGACAATTAAGCCAGTAGTTACATTTGAGTAAAAGATATTACTTTTGGCAAGAATTCAATATTTTAAATTAAAATTATTGGTTGAATGCACCCCATGAAGTCATTATATTTAACAATAAATTAGAGGGGTACACCTTTTATAGTGAAAATTGGCGGAATACTTTTTTCTTAATATAAAGAATATTCTGAGGAGAGTTCTTATGGGAATTACTTTAATAGATATTATAGTATCATTTTGTGCAGGAGTTTTTGGTGCTGCAATGGGAGGGATTTTACCCTTTGTTATCGCCGGATTGTTAGTATTAATAAGTATTTCTGGAAATGTGATGGTGGGTCCAGAGTTTACAGACGTGTTGTTATTAAATTCTGCATTTGGTCCTTTTCTAGGGCCACATATTACCTTTAGTGCTGGGGTTGCTGCGGCGCAATATGCAAAATTAAAGGGACATATGCCAAGTGGAAAAGATGTGTTAACGCCATTATCTAAATATAATGATATCAGTGTTTATATTGTAGGTGGAATTACTGGTTCATTATGTTGGATATTTTTTAAACTTGCTTCAGGATTAGCACTTCCGACTGATAACATTGCACTCACAATCGTTTTTGCATGCCTTCTAACTAGATTGTTCTTAAGTAAATCAGGATTATTTGGCACATTAGACGAACCATTAAAAGAAAAAATGAAAGCATCAAATCTATGGGGGCTTATGCTTGCTTCAGAAAAAACTGAAGTTTGGTTGCCATGGCAGAGAAATTTCCTGCCTTTGCTCCTTTTGAGCTTTGCTTTAGGTTTAGGCTCTGCCGCTCTTACCCTTGTATATCAAAATGCATTAATTGGCTGGGCAATAGCAGCAATTTCTTTGATAGCGTTAAATACAGACAGATCTGGGCCTGTTTGGCATCACATTGCATTACCTGCTTCGTATGCTGTTTTAGCAACAGGTGATCTTTTCATAGGTGCTCTATTCGGTGTAATTGGAGGCTTCATTGGAGAGTTTATTGCAAGAGTATTTCACAACCATGGGGACACGCATTTTGATGCACCAAGTACCTCAATAGTGATTACAACAACAATAATAATGTTTGTCTTTCCGGTGTTGTTTTAAAATAATTTAAACATTTATAAACTGGGGGTTATCTAAACTATGAGGAAAATGAACAAGTATTTCAGTTCAGTAATTTTAGGAAGTCTGTTATTGTTTACTACAGCCTGTGGAAGTGGGGATGAAGTGTCTGGTAATCAAAATGAAAGCGCTTCAGAAAGTGAGTCTATTGAACTAAGTTTATCAATTGGTCTCAGCGAGGGATCCCACTTTGGTGTAGGTGCATTAAAATTTAAAGAGGAAGTAGAAAAATTAACAAATAATGAAGTTACAGTGAGAGTCTACCCGAATTCCCAATTAGGTGGAGAGCGTGAAGTAATGGAAGGAATGTCTATTGGGAATATAGATTTACAAGTTACAACAGCAGGACCAATGAGCTCATTTGTTAGTGAACTTGCATTATTAGATTTGCCTTACTTATTTGAGAACCACGAACATGCGCATGAAGTGTTAGACAGTGAAATTGGCACTGAACTAGCTGATAAATTTGAGGCTGCAACGAACATAAAGGTACTAGGTTGGATGGAGAATGGATTTAGAACATTAATTAATAGTTCACATCCAGTTGAAACGGTAGAAGATTTAAAAGGGTTAAAACTTCGTGTTCAGGAGAATGAACTGCAGATAGATACATTTAGAGAATTAGGTGCAAATCCAACTCCCATGGCATGGCCTGAAGTATTTACTGGTATGCAGCAAGGAGTAATTGATGGGTTTTCAAATCCCTATTCAGTAATAAAGGATGGGAAATTTGAAGAAGTTGGTCAATTTATTTCTACAATACAAGAGACGTATTCAGCAATGCCTTTGTTAATGAGCAAAGCAAAATTTGATTCTTTATCTAATGAACATCAAGATGCTATTATTGAGGCGGCAAAAATTGCAGTTCCGTACCAACGAGAACAAGCAGCAAAGATGGAAGCAGAAATTGCTGAAGAATATAAAGAAATGGGTGTCACAATTACGACACCAGACCTGGCGGGAATGAAAGAAGCTGTTGAGCCAATCTTTGAAAAATGGGCTCCTCAATTTGGAGAAGAACTAGTTGAAATGATTAGAAATTACGAATATTAGTTCAAACCCGGGTGGTATTTTTTTATACCACCCTTAATTTTAAAGAAAGGAGAGAGATAAAAAAATGATTGTTTTACGCTCGTACTTAAAATGTATTGAAATAATTAACAAGATTGCAAGTTATACGATTGCTATAATGCTTGGATTAATGGTTATTTTTATTTCTATGCAAGTATATGCGCGATTTGTAAGTGGTCAATCCTTAGCTTGGTCAGAAGAGGCTTCTCGATTCTTAATGGTTTGGTTAATTCTCTTAGGTACGGGGATTGCTTCGAAAAGAGGAGAGTTAATGGCGGTGGAAATATTACCTGATAGCGTTTCTTTAAAACTACAAAAATTAATTAAGGTAGTTGTCCATTGTATTTCAATCCTTTTTTTTTCAATTCTTGTTTTCTATGGATGGGAACTAGCAAAAGGTGTAGCTATACAAACAGCACCAGGTATAGGTATATCGATGTTTTGGGCATACGTATCAGTTCCAGTGGGGGCAATCTTTGTAATCTTGAATACGATAAACTCAATAATAAAGATTTTCGTTGAAGTGGGTGATACATGATGATAGCGATTTTCTTTTTTTCCTTAATACTATTTCTATTCTTAAGTGTTCCAATAGCAACTAGTTTAGGAATAGCAACTGTTATAGGCCTATCACTTGGGGAAACACTACCATTAACGTCTGTGCCTCAAAGAATATTTGTGTCTTTAAACTCTTTTCCACTTATGGCTATCCCATTTTTTATTCTTGCGGGCGTAATTATGCAAGCTGGGGGGATGTCAAGACGTTTGGTGAATTTTGCCACATCTCTAGTCGGTCATGCAACAGGCGGATTGGCAATGGTAGCTATTATAACTTCTTTATTTTTTGCTGCTATTTCGGGGTCAGGTGCGGCTACTACTGCTGCAATAGGCTCAATACTCATCCCTGCTATGATTGCTAAAGGTTATGATATTGGTTACGCAAGTGCTAACCAAGCAGTTTCTGGTTCGCTAGGAGTAATTATTCCACCAAGTATTCCACTGATTTTGTACGGAGTGAGTGCACAGACTTCAGTTGGCGATATGTTCTTGGCTGGGATATTTCCTGGGTTGCTAATTACTATATCGCTTTTAATAACCGCGTACATTATATCTAAAAAGAGGGGGTATCATGGAGTTGAAAGAAAAAATGTAACTGAAATATGGAGTTCATTTAAAGGAGCATTTTGGGCTATATTAATGCCTATAATTGTGCTAGGAGGAATTTATGCAGGAGTTTTCACACCTACAGAAGCCTCGGTAATAGCGGTAGTTTATTCACTTATTGTTGGATTGTTAATTTATAGGGAAATCAAATTAAAAGAAATAATGAAGATTTTAGAGAACTCCGCTATAACAACATCAGTTATTATGATTATTATCGGAACAGCTGGGTTATTTAGCTTTTTCGTAAGTATGGTAGGTATACCGGATTTAATAGCAAATTTCATAACAAATTTCACTACGAATTCAATTATTTTCTTGCTATTAATTAATCTAATTTTACTATTAGCGGGTACTGTTCTAGATGCAACGGCTGCTATACTTATATTTGTACCTTTATTACTACCTATTGCACTTAGTTTTGGGATAGACCCAGTTCACTTTGGGATAATTATGGTAATTAATCTCTCAATTGGATATATTACTCCCCCTGTAGGGATTAACTTGTTTGTAGCTGCTAAAATTTCAAATATGAAAATTGTTGATATTAGTAAGGCGATCCTCCCTTTCCTTTTAATTCTAATAATAAACTTGATGATAATTACTTACTTACCAACATTGTCAACATGGTTGCCGTCTTTAATGAAATAAGTGAATAGATAAATAAAGTAAGAATATAATAGGAAACTTATTTACAAAAACATTGTATCCAGGATACAATGTTAATGGAGTTATAGAGAGTGGCGGCTTCTTTCTTTGTTATTGGATCCAGTATCCTTAGTGGGAGGTGTAAAATATTGAAGATTAATCGTTCATACTTATTTGTGCCAGCGACCAAAATAAAAGTTATTGAAAAAGCAGTTTATTCGGATGCTGATTGTATTATTCTAGATTTAGAAGATGCGGTGGCAAAATCAGAAAAACAAAATGCTAGATTATTAGCTATAGAAGCATTAAAGAAGTTCAAGGATGAAAAACCAATTTATGTTAGAATTAATGATTTATCTACTCTTTATTGGGAAGACGATCTTGAATGTGCACTATTGCATGGAGCTTCAGGTATTGTTTTGCCAAAGGCAGAAAGTAAAATGGATATTAAAATTGTGAGTAATAAGATTCAGCAAAAGAAAATCACAGATAACTTTGAGGTAATTCCGTTAATTGAGTCAGCGAAGGGTATTCAATTTATCTATGAAATTGTGACAGCTGATGAGATGGTATCAAGATTAGCCTTTGGTTCAATTGATTTTTCCTTAGACATTGATTGTCAGCTTACTTCTAATGGTTATGAGTTACTGTTTGCTCGTTCACAAATTGTAATCGCTTCAAAGGCGGCGGGAGTTGCAGGTCCAATTGATGCCGTTTTTCCTGATTTAAATAATGAGTCAGGATTAAAAAATGAAGCTGATTTTGCTAGACAAATTGGGTTTAAAGCAAAATTAATTATACATCCTAAACAAATTGAAACCGTACACCATGTGTTTTCGCCTTCAAAAGAGGAAATAGAAGAGGCAAAGCAAATAGTATCCGCTTTCGAAGAAGCAGAAAAACAAGGTGTAGCATCCATCTCAGTTGATAATAAATTAGTTGATTATCCAGTTTATCGGAGAGCAAAGGAAATACTATCTATTATTTAATTAGTTTAATAAGTTTTTAAATAATGAATGAATCTAACGTGAAAGGTTTGAGGAATAAATGAATACACAAAAATTGAAATTCAATAAATTGTATATAAATGGTGAGTGGATATCTGCTTTTTCTAGAGAGACATTTGATGTAATTAATCCCGGTACTGGCAATGTAATTACTGGAGTACCAAATGCAGGTGAGATTGAAGCTGAAATGGCGATTGATGCTGCAAGTAAAGCCTTTCCTGAGTGGTCAGAAAAAACAGCACAGGAAAGATTTGACCTACTTTATAAGTGGTTTCAATTAATTATTGAAAATAAAGAAGAGATTGCAACGATTTTAACAGAAGAGCAAGGTAAACCATATTCAGAAGCAATTGGTGAAGTTCATTACGCGGCGAGTTTTGTGTCTTGGTATGCCGAAGAAGGAAAACGTATTTATGGAGAAACGATTCCTGCATCCTCACGAGAAAAACGGATATTGGTAATAAAACAGCCTATTGGTGTTGTTGCTGCTATCACACCATGGAACTTCCCTGCAGCAATGTTCACGAAAAAGATTGCAACAGCACTTGCCGCAGGGTGTACTACTGTGATTAAACCAGCTGAAGTAACTCCTCTTACGGCTTTGAAACTAGTAAAATTAGCAGAGGAAGCTGGTATACCAGCAGGTGTAATTAATGCTATTACAGGGAATCCGAAAATCATTGGACAAACGTGGTTAAAAGATAAACGAGTTTCAAAAATTACGTTTACTGGATCTACAGCTGTTGGAAAAGAGTTAATGAGAGGGGCAGCCGACACAGTAAAAAAGGTATCGCTTGAATTAGGGGGACATGCACCAGTTATCGTGTGTGCAGATGCTAACCTCGACAAGGCTGTAGAAGGTGTTATATTGTCGAAATTCCGTAATGGAGGACAAACGTGCGTGTGTGCTAACCGAATTTATGTAGAGAATTCAATTATGCCAATTTTTATAGATAAGTTACGAAATGAAGTGGAGAAGTTAAAGGTCGGCATTGGTAATCAGTCGGATGCAAAAATTGGGCCTCTTATTAATCAAGCAGCATATACAAAAGTCCAAAGACATGTTGAGGATGCAGTTGCAAAGGGGGCCAAAGTTGTTTGTGGTGGAAAAAGAGTTGAAGAATATCAAGGCGGATATTTCTATGAACCTACTATTTTAAGTAACATTAACAATGAAATGATAATAATGTCTGAAGAAACTTTTGGACCTGTAGCACCAATAGTTGGATTTGATGACATTGATGATGCCATAAAACAGGCTAATGACACAGATTATGGGCTAGCTGCTTATGCGTTTACTGAAAACTTAAAGTCAACAATTAAACTATATGAGAAGTTAGAGTATGGGATCGTAGGCATAAATGACGGACTTGTATCACTTGCCCAGGCTCCTTTTGGAGGAATTAAACAAAGTGGTATTGGACGTGAAGGTGGTCACCAAGGGTTAGAAGAGTACTTAGAAACTAAGTATGTTTCTATCGGAATTTAAAAAAATTATAGAGGTGAAGATATTGAAGAAATTTGAAGGGAAAACGGTTGTAATTACAGGAGCAGGGTCAGGAATGGGAAGAGCATCAGCACTTCTGTTTGCGAAGGAGGGAGCAAACGTAGTAGTTGCTGATATTAATAAGGAACCAGCACTTGAAACAGTAGATTTAATCGTGTCAAATGGTGGAAATGCAATTGAAGCAGTTTGTAACGTTGCAATAAAAGATGAAGTGACTGCTATTATAGATCGTGTCTATGAAAAATATGGTTCTATTGATGTATTATTTAATAATGCTGGAGTTGGTATGCCAGCAATTAAAACTGAAGAAGTATCTGAAGAGTTAACAAATTTAATTGTAGATGTAAATATAAAAGGAGTGTTATGGGGCTCACAAGCTGTAATTCCATATATGAAAAAGCAATCTACAGGGGTTATCATTAATACAGCCTCAATTATGGGTGTTAGAACCCGACCTGGGCATAGTATATATTCAGCATCTAAAGCAGCCGCAATCATGTTAACTAAATCATTGGCTTTGGAATTGGCAGAGTATGGTATCCGTGTAGTGGGAATAAATCCAGTTGCTACAGAAACTGGAATGCTCAAAGCTTTTATTGGTGACCAAGAATATGAGAGTGGAAAAGGCAAGTTTATTTCATCAATTCCACTTGGGAGAGTCGCGGCGGCTGACGATGTAGCAAAAGCTGCTTTGTACCTAGCTTCCGATGATGCGTCAATGGTAACTGGTAGTTTCATTGATATAGATGGTGGTCGTGGCGTTTAAACCATTTATTAATATGATCTTATACTTATTTTTAACGCTAGGAAAATTAACTTTCCTAGCGTTTTTAAATAATAAATTCCTAAATGTATTATTACAAAAAAACGAAAGGAGTGATAACCTCCTTTCGCTTTTTAGATCCTATCTTCATTATTCTGATTCTTTATTGCTTCGACCAAATGTAGCTTTGTTCTATTAATGTGCTTTGCCATTAATTGAGCGGCCATAATTTCATCCTTATTTTTTACAGCTTCTAGAATTTCACGGTGTTCCTTATTTGATTTTTGCATTTGTCCAGAAATAACTTGCGGTGTTTCTTGTGCAAACCCGTTCCAAAGAGTTTCAATGAATGTAGTTAAACGCTTCCAAGGACAACGATGAATAAGTAATCTATGAAAGTTAATATTTGCTTCGACGAATACATCAACAGAATCAGTTTCTTCCATATCGTCAACTAAAGATGAAAGCTCAATTAAATCCTCTTCATTCAAAAGTTTAACACTTTGTTCAACAGCCATTTTTTCAAGTTGTGAACGTAACTCATAAATTTCTAATATGTCGTCAATCTGAATAGAGTTAACTATTGCACCACGATGTGGCTCAAGAGTAACCAATCCTTCAATTTCAAGTTTTCTTAGTGCTTCTCTCACAGGCATTCTACTAACACCAAGAGAATCTGCGAGATCAGATTGAACTAGTCTAGAGCCTGGTTTGAAATCGCCTTTAAGAATGGCTTTTCTTAAAACACTGACTACTTTATTATGCAGGGTATCTCTATCATCAATACGTAAATTAACTTTATCTCCCATATATAAAAACCCTTTCAACTGATATTAAGTTATATTAAAGCTATTTAATTTAAGGATAAAGGATCCAAAGTATTTTGTCCACTTTCAATATTAGGAATTTATTAAGATGCGGTGGAAATAAAATAAATAATTAATTAATTAGAAATATATAAATAGTGAAAAAAAATCCGGTGTATGTTATTATAGATACAGGATCCAATATCCATAAATTAAGGATTTGAATATTACCTTTTCCCCCTATGTGTCAAAAGTAATGGAGGTTATGTTTTGAGAAAAATTTATTATAAAGATATTGTTGAAAAAGTGGCAAAATTGTGTAAAGAAGCAAACTATGAACTTGGTGAGGATGTTTTAGAGGCGTTTAGAGAAGCCAAAAGTAATGAAATCTCTGAAACTGGAAAGGATGTATTGAATCAATTAATTTTAAACGCTGATATTGCAAAAAACGAAAGAGTTCCAATGTGTCAAGATACTGGAGTTGCTGTTTTTATTGTTGAGTTAGGGCAAGAGTGTCAAATTATTGGTGGTAACCTGAATGATGCCTTAAATGAAGGAGTGATCAAAGGGTATGAGGAGGGTTTTTTAAGACATTCAATTGTTGAACACCCTATAACAAGGAAAAAATCTATAAGTTACAATACACCATCTGTTATTCATGTAGAAATAGTCCCCGGTGATAAATTAACAATTCACATGACAGCGAAGGGCGGGGGTAGCGAGAACATGAGCACGTTAAAAATGCTGAAACCATCTGATGGCCTGCAAGGTGTTAAAGATTTTATTTTAAACACTGTTAGAGTTGCAGGGCCCAATGCGTGTCCACCGCTTGTTGTTGGTATAGGGATTGGTGGGAATTTTGAAAAATGTGCCTATTTAGCAAAAAAATCCTTATTTAGGCCAATAGGAGAAAGAAATAAACTTGAGGATATTGCTAATTTAGAAAAGGAACTTATGGAAGATATTAATCGATTGGGAATTGGTCCGCAAGGTATGGGAGGCAACACGACGGCATTAGATGTAAAAATTGAAATTGCCCCATGTCATATTGCTGCATTGCCAGTTGCTATTAATTTAAATTGTCATGCAAGTCGACATAAGGAAGGTATATTATAAAAGAGGTGATTAGCTTGTCAGGTAGGAAAATGTCTGTTCCTTTAAGTGATAAGGATATCCTTTCACTAAAAGCAGGAGATAGAGTTTTATTAAGTGGAATCGTTTACTCTGCAAGAGATGCAGCACATAAACGGATGTTTGAAACTCTAGAACGTGGAGAAAGCCTCCCAATTAATTTAGAAGGTAATGTTTTTTATTATGTAGGACCTACCCCTTCGAAACCTGGGGAAGTAATTGGTTCTGCCGGACCTACTACAAGTGGGAGGATGGATAAATACACACCTACGTTATTGAGAATGGGTTTAAAAGGGATGATAGGAAAGGGATACCGTAGCCAAGACGTTGTTGATTCAATTAAAGAAAACAATGCAATCTATTTTGCAGCTATTGGGGGGGCTGGGGCCTTGATAGCAAAAACAATTAAAAAAGTAGAGATTGTTGCGTATGAAGACTTAGGGACTGAAGCTATAAGAAAATTAGAAATTGAGGATTTTCCGGTCATTGTTATTAACGATAGTTATGGAAATGACTGGTACAAACAAGGGGTAGAGAGATTTAGTTCAATTTAATTATGTAAGTGGTTACAATAATGAGGAGGTTTTTTAATGCTACCATTAAAGGGAATTACAGTAGTTTCGCTAGAACAAGCAGTTGCAGCTCCATTTGCTACAAGACAATTAGCTGATTTAGGTGCTAGAGTAATTAAAGTTGAAAGACCAACTGGAGACTTTGCTCGTAATTACGATACAACGGTTCATGGAATGTCTAGTCATTTTGTATGGTTAAATCGTTCCAAGGAATCTTTAACACTTGATTTAAAACAGGATGAGGAAAAAAATGTTTTAGAGAAAATCCTATCTGAAGCAGATGTTTTTATTCAAAATTTAGCTCCAGGGGCAGTTGATAGATTAGGTTTTAGCCCAGAATTGTTGAAAAAGAAATATCCTAAATTAATTATCTGTGGGATATCGGGTTACGGGTCTAATGGACCTTACAAAGATAAAAAAGCATATGATTTACTAATACAATGTGAAGCAGGGTTAGTATCTATAACTGGTACAGAAGATACACCATCTAAAGCTGGAGTTTCTGTAGCGGATATTGCAGCAGGTATGTACGCGTACACGGGTATTTTAACCGCTTTAATAACGAGATATCAAACAGGTGAAGGAACAATTATGGAAGTATCAATGCTAGAAGCACTAGGAGAATGGATGGGTTATCCACTTTACTACTCAGACTATGGCAGTGCTGAACCAAAACGCACAGGGGCAAGTCATGCGACTATTTATCCTTATGGGCCATTTTTGGCGGGAGATAACAAAATGGTTTTTCTAGGTATTCAGAATGAAAGAGAGTGGCTGCATTTTTGTGAGAAAGTATTATCAAACCTAAACCTAGCGAATGACCAGAGATTTAATAGTAATTCTTTACGTGTCAAAAATAGTCATTTATTAGAAAGTATTATTAATGAGGTGTTTGAAAAGTTAAGTTCTGATCAAATTATTACTAGATTGGAAGAAGCCAAGATTGCAAATGCCCGATTAAATAATATGAAAGAATTCACTGAACACTCACAACTGAAATATAGAAATCGGTGGAGAGAAGTTGATTCGCCAGTTGGTAAAATAAAGGCGTTAATTCCACCAGTAACATTCGACAATATCAAAACTGTCATGAATCCAATACCAGGTATTGGAGAGCACAGTAAAAAGATACTTAATGAATTTGGATTTAATCCAGAAAACATAGGTAAATAAAAGTTTTAATTTTTGATAAGAGAACTAGGTATAGTGATTTAAATACCTAGTTTTATTTCTGTGAAAGTATTAATAATGGTCTTAGGAGTGTCAAACTATTGATAACAAAAAATACTCAAATTACTTGTAGCGAATCGTGGAGAGTAGTCTATTCGGATATTCATGCATGTACAGAATTGGAGATACGGAAGAGTTATAAAAAAGATTCTGGTGCTTTCAAAGCTATAAAAGCGGAAAAGGCATTTCTAGTCGTTGAAGGTAAAAAAGGTAAATAACCTATTGTTTATTCGAAAACATTTCAACTGGTAAAACGCTGTCATGTAGAAGAAATTATATTTATTAGTCCAGAGCTTGAGCATCTTGATATGTTTGGAGATTAAGTAAAAGCACGTGAACAAGCCTTAAAAGTGAACTTTCTCTTCATTCTTAATAGGATAATCCTGTTGAAAGTGTTAAAGAAGTGGAAGTTTTCGTAGACGAGCATGGCTTTTCAGTTATGTTAAAAGTCAAATGAAAAAGGACGCACAGGCGGATTGTTCGGTGTAGCTCATTAACCATTCAGTAGATACTTCCTATCCATAAAACCTAGCTTGTATCAAAAAACAATAACAACCAGCAGAACTTTTTTTCGCACATTCAATAAATCCATACTTCATAGTATTGGTAGTTAATCACCTTGAACCACGATTTGAGTGTTTACTTATTCCATTGCTAAGACAAAGGGAATAGATATAGTAATTACTTATACAGCGATGTATGAATCAATTAAGGAAAGAAAAAGTTGGTTGATTTTCTTACAAGTGAAGAGTAATAATTTATGTTAAAAGAAACCAACCAGGAGGGGCTATGAAAAACAAATTTTTACTTAGTCTTTATAGTGTTCTTACGCTTTTAGCTTTTTCAGGTTGCTCCGATGCTTCCGAAGATGTCTTAGTTAATGAGGGTGTTGAGACATTAGAACAAAGTAGCATATGACTTTGCGGTAGCAGAGGAAAAAGAAATTAAAGAAAATAATATTGTCAATGTGGCTACACCACCTTTAGAACAAAAAGATACGACTGATGAAAATCCAGAAGAAAACCCAAGAGATGGGCCACTAGAAGGTCTTAAAGTCCATTTCATTGACGTGGGACAAGCTGATGCTACTCTTTTTGAATATTCTTACGATTTTATTTGACGCTGGAAACTGGAACCGAAATGATGTCGTGAATTATCTCAACGCTCATCAAATAAATGAAATTGATATTTTGATAGGTTCACACCCACACGCTGATCATATTGGTCAAATGGATCAAATATTAAATGAATTAGATGTTACCGAGGTTTGGATGTCTGGGGACACGACAACATCGCAAACATTCCTACGAGTTTTAGATGCAATTGAATCTAGTGGAGTAGGCTATCATGAACCAAGAGCAGGGGAGATCTTTGACGTAGGACCATTGGAGATTCAGATAATTAATCCGGATCGTCTAACTGGTGACGTACACGAAGGTTCTATTGCTGCTAAATTTTCGTATGGAGAAACATCATTTATATTGACCGGTGATGCTGAAACGCAAACGGAACGTGCAATGCTGAGTAGAGGGTTTGATTTAGAAGCTGACGTCTTACAATTAGGTCATCATGGATCTAGTACATCAACCATTCCAGAGTTTTTATCGGCGGTTAATCCGTCTATTGCCATTGTTTCAGCTGGTGAAAACAATCAGTATGGTCACCCTCATGATGAAGTGATTAACCGAGTTCTTAATGCGGGTATAGAGGTATATGGAACATATATGCATGGTACAATTATCATAGAGTCAGATGGACAACTACTATCGGTACTAACAAATGAGGATGGAACTATTTCTCCATCTTCAAGTGGAGGAGCAACAGCTTTAAGTACTAGTGCTTCAACTTCTACGAGTGAGAATAGCGGAGGATCTGGTTCCTCTTCTTCAGCTGAAGTGACATCTAACAATTGTATTGATATAAATACTGCAAGTGAGGGTGAACTTCAGGGGATAACACATATTGGACCAGCTCGTGCAGAAGAGTTGATTCAATTACGTCCTTTTAATTCTCTAGATGACATGGCCCGTATTAATGGCATTGCTGCTGGGAGATTAGCAGATATTAAAGAAGAAGGATTAGCATGTGCGAGGTGATAAATGATGAAGGTTAAAGGGGTATTGGACCGGATAGTAGACGGAGAAGTTGGAGTTATTTTAGTAGATGAGCTTAAAAAAGAGTTTACTGTAAATAAGGAACGTCTGCCTGAAAGGATTAAAGAAGGAGCTTGGTTTACTTTAATCATTGAGGAAGATGATATTCAGAGCATTGAAGTAGATGAAGAGAAAACAGAGGAAGTACGGCAGAAGGTTAACTCGCAGCTTGATCGTATTCGTAAGAAAAGTAGTGGGAGTAAGTTTAAGAGGAGAGATTGAATAATATACCACTTAGTGACTACTCTAAGTGGTTTTATTATATCTTTTATGTTTAGTAGACGCTTACTACGCAACTAAGTTATATATAAAAATGGTAAGTGTAAAAAACAATTCGTTTTCTTCTGGTATGATTTTAGTATGAAGATTCGTGATATTGTGAAGCTATTCATTTAAACTATCAGGTAGCATAGGAAAATATTGGAGGTATTAAATGAATATAAGAGAAGACATTGATTTATATATAAGAGCAATGGAGGAGATTCAAGTTTCAATCAATCAACTTCAAGGAGAAAGGTACTTGAAGAATTACCAAAAGACTTTACTCTTTAGTCTTTTAGAGACTATTTCAAATGGTGTGTTTGGGAACGGACTCCGTAATGTAGATAGATTCAAAAAATTCATCTTGGAGTTTTGTGAATGGGAAGACGCAAACAGAGTAAGCCTTCAACAATTGGCACTCTTACTTGAAAGCACACAAGAACGAGAATATCAAAGATTGAAAGATCATGTTTCCAAAGGAATACAAGACTATCCGCCTGCAAGTCCAGCTCCATTTAGTTGTGACTCAACTGTTGAAGAAATTAAAGCACTTATGCCAAGAGGTGAAACAATAATAAATGGTGTGGACATATATAATCTTACTCATGTAAATCTCTTGTGGAAATACCGTAATAGTTTGGTTCATGAAGCAAGGTCAATTGGTTCAACAGAGTTATTTGACCATGATTACCCTCATTATGTTCACTTTACAATGTTAGAGAAAGACAGGGAATGGGAGGTTTGGAAAATCTCTTATCCTATTAAGTTTTTTAATAACCTTGTGGAAAGATCCTTAGTGAATGTAAGAACAGCGTTGATTCAAAGTGAACAAGATCCACGCAGTAATTATGACTTTGGTGAACTTTGGATTAAACCAAGGAAAAGAAATGGATAAGATAATGGACTTAATTTTAAAATACTTTGCAGGTCCCTTAATAGCTGCTGCACTCACAACTTTTTTCGTTTGGTTTAAAGAAAGTAAAAGCGAGAAAAACAAACATTTACAGAATGTAACCCATGAGCAACTTACAAAAGTGTACAATAAATTGTTTATTCTTTATTACAAGTATAATCCTGTTTTAGAAATCAAAGAAATTGAAGAACTCTATGATATTACTCCGGATGGAAAAGAATTAACACATACGGTGCCTTCAATAGACAACTTTGAAAAATGGAATAAAGTCATTGAAGAAGTTAGAGATATTGTCTATCCAAATATCCATTTGTTGATGAGGCGAGACGTCCAACTGTGGAATAAATTTCTTGATTATGAGTTGAGAGAGCCTGAAAGAGATTATGACGTAATAGAACCATATCTGAAATTTGAAAAATTCTTCAAAGAAATTACTTTGAGTTACATTAAACTTTACAACTTGTATCACATGGAAACAAAAAGTGTAATAAGATCACGGAAAAAAGAGTACAAAAAGAGATTGAAGGACATTAAGAAGAATCCTTTTTATTCTAAGGAGCAAAAGAAGAGAAAGATAACAAAGTTGAAAAATGAAGAAAAAGAAACACTCGAGAAAATAATCTAATTCAGTAAGAGAGGAGACTTTTATGAAAGACATTCTAATCACGATTTTGACAAGTGGTTTTACAACCGCCATTGTTTTGGCATTATACAGACACTTTTTAAGTAGAAACATTGAAGCATTCAAGAGTAACTTGTTGTTTGACTCACAAAGGAAAGTTCATGACTTCCAACTTTTTACCACAAAGAAACATGAAACTTATCCTAAGTTATATGGATTGATTTACAAGGCTACAGATTCAATTTTCAATGTTACAAATTGGTACCAACAATATCCTAATTTTATGGAACACACAAAGACAGATTTAGAAATCTATCTAAGTAATCACGATCTATTAGAAAAAGATAAAAGTAGAATTTTTTACTTGTGGGAAACAGATAAAAAAGAAATGCAAAAGGAATTACATAATGTGATACAACATAAAAAGTTTTTTGAAGCAGATACTTTAAGATTAGAGGCTTACCAACTGTTTAGTGAAACATTATTGTATCAATCGGAAACAGTGTCGGAACTTTGTGAAAAAATAGTTGGAGAACAAAGGCAGTTATTATTAGAACATGACTGGTACAGAGAAGAAGTTGAAATAGGAGAGAAAAAAGAAATTAGACAAAAAATACAGCTTCATAGAGAAAGGCTTGAAGAATTGGAAAAAGAATTGTTGGAGATAATGAAGGAAGAATTGACTGTTGGGTATTATGAAAATCCTGAAAAGAAATCGTCATAACATGCAAAGAGGAACCTTAATTTGCTCCTCTTTTTTTATTTGGTTTCTTCTTTTATTGGTAAATGTTTTTCAAGCACTTCAAATGTTACCTTGATACTTCTAAGCAATCCAATCATTGCTGCTTTAATTTCACTTGAAGTTGTGTATTTCCCCACACCAAAAGTAGTTACTCCATGTGATTTTCTTATTCCAGAATCTATGTGATATGGGGGGTGATTGTGTGCAATGTCATTCCTCATTTTCACACCAATTTGGAAGTCATTAGAGTATTTAACTTTGTTTAGGTCTTTGTACAATGCACGGTTCACGTTTTTTAGTTTAAAGATTGCACTGTTGAAACTCACTTGATCTCGTGGATCGTCCTCATTGATTTCAAAGTCGTAAAGTTTGAACAACAAATGTCCAATCGTTTCATACAAGGTGTAAGCCTTTAGAAAGAACGTGTCCACAAAGTAAGTGAAGTTGTAAAAGTTACTGTAATGTATTTCTTCAAAGTGAGGGTAATATTGGACGGACTTTCCGTTTTTCCCAGGAGACATATACCATTCATCATCTGGAATGCCTTTGTAATAGTAAAACATTGTGTAACCAAAATTGTGATCCACCCAGAGCAACCTATTTTCCAAGACTGTTTCCCAATGTTGTGTGTCCCAATTATCTAAGTTCATTAAATGATCGTCTTCTTTTTCAAACATTCCTTTTGGAAGTTCAAAGTCTTTCAAGGGACTCTCTTTTGTACACTTATTGAGATCAACTTCTGTTATTCCTTCAAATGGATTGATATTGATTTTCCCCATAGTACTCCTCATTTCTTTTTGTTTTCTTGATTCAATGATAGTTGAACAAACCAATATATTCCATTGAAAAGTCACACTTTTTTTCAATGTTGTTACTCTGGTATATAAAATATAAAAAGTTCTAAAGAGAGATGTCCAAAGGCTAATGTGATATCTCTTTTTTTATTGGAGGATTTTTACAGAGGTTGTCGAATTATGTTGTTAAAGTATGTATGTATATTGTAAATATTAAAGAAGGAGTGAAATATGGAAAGAAAACGAACTATTGATGATATAAAGTCACAAGTACAAAACTTAATACAAGAGAATTCACATAGAGAGGTTACATCGGAGAGCAAACATAATTTATCAGGCATATATATGGTTTATGTCGATAATTTTACTTCTGAGATGGTAGTGCCTTTTTATATAGGGAAATCAAAGGATATACAAAGAAGGTATAAGCAGCACTTCACCGAATTATCGGCTTTAAATAGGCTTTCATATGATGAATACTATAAATATTTCTTTTCAAAATCCATATCCTTCTATGATGGGACATTCAAAACAACCAAATTTTTTAAATACATGATAGAGAATAATTGTACGCTTCAAAATTATCGTTTGGTTATTCTAGAAGAAGTAGAAGTGGAGGATTTGGATCAAAAAGAACAGGCGTACTTTCAAGACTTATTGCCTTCCTTTTTTGGATTCAATCAAATAGATTCTCTTCTTAAGGGAATTCAACTGCGATTTTCCAAACCGTCAATAATTCAAGCAGAGTTAGAGGATTATTTACGAGCATTGTAAGAAGATATTAAAGGTATAAAATTATATTATGATTTTGGGTTTACTAAATTTAATTTTGAACATTCCATACCTAGAGACATTTCTTATCTATTTCAAATAAATAGTACTAAAAAATCAAATCTCAATGAAGTGCAATCGAGTATCAATGAATTGGGTGAACGTTATATACCTAATTATGAAGAAATACAAAGATTGTTTGAAAACAAAAAGAGGTTGTATGAACTCTATGAATTTGCTTCTAGAAAATATGGTGAATCCATAGAGGTTTTGAAAAGCTCTGTTGCCGATAAACTCGATGAATTAAAAATATATAATGAAGATGCAGTAGATTATTTTATCCATAGTATCAAAAATAAAAATGAGTCAGAACATAAAATGTTGTTTAAGAAATATTTGAAGTCCCGAAAATGTAAATTGAACTTTTACAAGCTTTTTCAGGAACAAATAGAAGAAGTGGCTGAAAAATTAGAGATAGAAGGAATTAAGCACGAGAAGTATGGTAATGTTGCGTTTTCAATGAAGTTTAAGCATTTTGAAACGCTAATGGTTCTAAATACCTTACACTTACTTTTTAAGTATAAAGAAACTTTCTGGGAGGAATTGCAATTATTAGCATCTGAGATAGGAACATTTATAGGTGTAGGTAAATTCTTAAATGAAGATTTAGTGAAATTATCGAAATTAGTAATGGAAGAGGAATTCTTTCTCGCTTCAACTTTTTTAACACAAATTATTGAAAGATACCTTAGAGAGATCATATTGATATTAGAATATGGAGTTACGGATATTTTAAAAGTTGCAAAATATAATTTAAGCTTAATGTTAGATCTCAAGAAAGAACCTAGCCTTGGAAAAGTTTTTACTAAAGATGAAATAGAAACAATGGAATACTTTCTAACCAATGATGAGTATGGACTCAATTTAAGAAATAGATTGGCTCATTATAACATCGCTTCGAATGAAGTGCGTATTGAGCAGTTTGCTCTGTTGTTACATATTTTTATCTTCATATTAGTTAAACTTGAATTGCAAGGAGTAGTTTTTGAAGACTAAATACAATGGTGTTATCCTTTAGGCATTGCGCATAGCAATGCTGTTTTTATTAGAAAAGAAAAAATCAAAAAAGCTACGTTATTATATGTAATAAGACTATGATAAAATAAGTATATGTTGGAAATGAAATGGGATTAGTAGTAGGAGGAAATAAAAGTGACTGTTAAAGCAGATATAAATTTTCAAAAAGATTTATTTGAAGCAGCAAACAATTAATAAGGTTATCTTTAATTGAATAGTGAAGAAAATACAATTTTTTTGAAATAGCCTAATAATGATAAGAATTTTAGTTATATTTAGATGACAAATAGAAAACAGGAGCTAATATTATGTTTTATACACAGACATTTAGAGTTAGTAGGGAAAATAATAGTGAATTGTCAAATAACGCTGGTGAGCTTTTTGTTTTAACTAAAGATAATTGGAACGATTATGGTTACGAGACAACTTTTTATTTAGATTATTGGAAAGGTCACGAATTCTTTGAAATTGGTTTAATTAGAATTCTACATTATACAAATGAAGTCACACGATTAGTAATCCCTGATAAGTTTGAATCATTAACTTCTGATTATATTTCATTAGGTTATAATCAGAAATTTTATAAGAGACTAATCAAGATATTGGGAAGACAACGTTCTAAAGAGATATTAATTAAACTTAATGATATTTCAATAGTTGGTCTGGAGAAGAATCCAAAATTCAACTTAGAAAATCGGGGTATTCAAGATTCATTTTTTAGGTCAAGTGAGGGTCGTTTTTTGTATTCAGATGTTTATGATAAATATTTCTTAGATAAAGAAAGCCAAGATAGGGATTACGATTTTTCGTTTAAAGCTAAACTATATTCTGAAGATGAAGATTTTAAAGATATTGAGATTAATTTTAGAAAACAAGATAGACTACCGAATAGGCTATTTACCATAGTTGGCAAAAATGGCGTTGGTAAAACAAGGTTATTAAATCAATTAGCTGAATCATTGTTTGATAGCTCTAAGCCAGAAAACAAAAATAGATTTCTAAAGGTTGAAAAATCAGGCACAAATGATTTAGATAGAAAAATACCTATTTATAATAAAATCATAGCAATTTCATTTAGCGTCTTTGATAAATTTTATAAAGGGTCTCTAGAAAGTGAAAAAAGTTCAAGGGAATATCAAGAGACTGAAGAAAATCTAACAAAATTTAACAATTATACTTATATTGGCTTACATAAGGTTGATAATTCTATTTATTCCAGTGAGGAATTAGTCGAGATTAATAAACGCGCATACAGAAAAATAATAGATAAGAATCGAGAACAGTTATTTATAGAATCTATCAACAGTTCAAATATATTAAATTTTCAATTGGCAGATGATTTTAATTATGAAAATTTTTTCTCGGAAATATTTAGTTCAGGACAGAGTATATTTATTTCAATGCTCTGCAGGCTATTAAGTGAGATTGAGGATGGTTCATTGATATTTTTAGATGAGCCAGAGTTATACTTACACCCTAATGCTATAGCTAATCTAGCTAGACTTTACTATGAGATTTTAGAGCAATTTAAATCGTATGCAATTTTATGTACACATTCTCCTATTCTAGTTCAAGAGATTCCTTCTAGGTATGTCCGAAAACTCTCTTTAATAGATGAGAATACTATTGTTTACAACCAACCAAGCATAGAAACATTTGGTACTAATATTTCGGAAATAACAGTAGATATTTTTAATGTATTGGATAACGAGAGTCTGTACAGATCTCAATTGATTAAATGGGCTAAGGAGTTAACTGAAGATGAAATAATAAATCTTTTCGAAAATAACTTGAGTTTTAAAACACAGTTATATATATCAAGTTTATATGGGGAGAGTGAATCAAATTGACTTTTTATAATTTAACTCTACTCTCATTTCCAACCCCAATAATGAAATATAAAGAAATTTCTAAAAGTAAGTATAAATATAAAGAAATTTTGTATGGGACAGACGCCTTAAAGAGCCGTACTTATAATATTATTAACGAATGTTATAACGTATACGAGTCAAATAAAGACCACCTTGAAAATATTAATGCATACCCTGATTTTGAAACTAGTGAGAAGGAAGCACTCTTGCATTGCTATACAGGTAATACAAAATTAGTAAGAGAGCTAAAAACAGCTATTATTAGTCAACAGAATGTATTTTATCGTAATAATTGTGCATATTGTGGTCTAAATGAAACTAAATATATGGATCATTATTTGCCTAAAGACATTTTTCCGGAATATGCAATACATTATTATAATTTAGTACCGTGCTGTAGTTATTGCAATGAAAAAAAGTCTGGATATGTAATAGATGAAAATAGGAATAGAAAGGTCTATAACCCTTATTTTGAAAATGTTGGGGAACAGCTAATTTTAGAATGTAAGCTACAATGCGAAGAAAATACTATATCGACTAGGCTAGTAATTAAGGAAGATGTTGAAAATCAAGTATATAAAAATCATGTAGTCACGTTAGGATTAATTGAAAGATATGAAGAACAAATTCCTAGAAAATTGGCTACTATAATCTTTGAATTAATTGTTGGTTACGAGGAAAATGGAATAGATACAGCTGGTGCAAAACGCGTTATGAATAGAAAATTGAGCGAAGCTGAGCGACTACAAGGATACAATTCTTTGGATGCGCTAATTTATAGAGCGTATTTAAAAAGTGACTCTCTGTTTAATGTGGGCTATCTGAAGTCAGTTTATTTTAAATTGACAACTCAATCTGCTTAATTCCGTCAGGTTATTATGGTAATAGTAGTATACCCAATGAAGGAAAAAGCTATTCTTCAATAGGGATTTTAGTAGTCTAACTTCTTAACTAAGGAGATTAATCCCAAATAATATTTATAGCATCTATCTAGCTTGCTGGTGTTTGGTAAGGTAAATAGTAATACTAAAATCCTAAGGAAAATACGTAAGTTTAAAGTATGGAAATGTAGTAACCTGTTTTAGTCTTTTAGTCTAAAGAAGGGAAGTCTGTGATCACATTTTGATCACAGACTTAAATAATTTAAGTTTTCTAGAGTTAATTAGAATTTTTACCCTCTTCTGAAACCCGCAATACAATAGGCTTTATGCACTCTCTTCTTTTCTCGTGAACTAGCGACTCCACCTTGACAGGGTGGAGGTCATGTTTTATTTGACTTTTGTAAGGATAAAAGGAGAAGTAATATTGAAAGGATCAAATCAAGAAATTCACCCTTTTTATTAAAAGAGTGAATTTCTTGATTTGTGTTTTATATATGTCATTTCACCCTTTAATCTGTTCATCTTTTACTATTGTTTAAACTAAGAGAGGGGCCAGCTAACTATTGGGTGGAATTATTGAAAAGTACTATTTAAAATATGTAACCAGGACAAAGTGTTAGAAAAAAGGTAATTAATATTAATCGTATTTTTTCGGAGAGCGACAGCTCAGAGTTAACATTTTAGTATAAAGAGAATTCATTGAGAGAACAAATTGAATTAAGTTTTTATCCGAGTTGACACCGGGTGACAGCTTGACTAGATTCAATAATAAATATACTTATAAATTTATATTTATAACAAGAGGTCTTTTTCATGAAATTATTAATTACATTTCTGTTATTGACCACAAAATGCTCACACAATTAAGTGAAAAAGAGTTAAAGAGGATTGTCCAAAGTAAATTTGGAAATCCTCAAAGCCTTGATACATTAACTAAAATACACAAAGGTATTCTAAAGTTAACACAATGATTTTAGGTCAAACTATTATTGATATGCCTTATAATCTTTGTTCTGTGATAACATCACAAGAAAAACTGGAAATGATTCAAAGCGCTCACAAATTTTCCGGAAAATTAGTTCTCGTTACAATTGAGCCGATGGATTCAGTGATTGAAGAGGCTGGCTATGAGATCGTTGATCGATGTGTTGCGAAAAAAGGGACGTTTTCGAGGGAGATTATTGTATGTCAGTAACGATTTTTAATTTTTCAGGAAAATCTTTTTTTATTGCAAGTAAGGTTCTTGACCACTTTTGGACCACATTTTTATTCTATTCAGAAATATAGAATATAGAGATTAGTAAAGTAGGACCTAAGGAGAAGATAATAAAATTCCAAGCTTCTTAACCACTTAATAATATAATTTATTAATAGTAGTCAACTTACTATCTTCTTTAGGTTCCACAGTAATCCCGGATTATTCTGTAGTAGATTAAAATAGATTGTCTCTAGTCAATGTCACAACTAAAAGATACCAAATCCGTTCTATTAAATACATTTATATATTAAATAAAAAGGTCCTTTTTATCATACTTTGCTTAGTAGGTGTCACCACCGTAATCATAAGGTGAGTAATGGTCTACTGGAAGACAACGGAATACCCATCTACATTCACGTACCCAACGGCATCTAGGTGGACGAGGCGGGTAGGGGGGATAATACGGCTGTCCATAAGGTTGGGCATAACGTTGTTCTTCAAGCTGTTGGCTATTTAATAGATCTTGGTTATTAAACGGCTGTTCGTTGGGTACTATTCCAATATGATGATTCAAAGTAATCTCTCCTTAAAATAAGTTTTGCTTGATACAATTACACTATATGGTTTTTAAGTGAAATGTTTATAGACTCCTACCTACATACAAGCCTAATTTTTAGGTGTTTAAACTAACCATTTTTTAGTTACTACGGGGAATGAAAATAATATTTTATGTACCTTGCTTAAATAGGTGAGTATTGGTATTTCTCTCTCTTAAATGAGATTCTAGTAAGTAATTATTTTGGGTATATAAACAGATAATAGTATGTCACCATTCCGATGGCCTTCATTATAGTCATCAGACCTAGGAGCCATAGGGTAAAATTGAAGTAGCCCATGTATATTTTTACTTAAACCATCAATAGCCTGTCTGTATAAATCTTTTAAGGCGGGGTCAGTTATTTCAGGATAAGCTTTTTTGATTTTCATAAGCCCAACTGATTGAAAAGCTGTTAACTCATGTATTTCTAATGTTTCATGCCATGTAAGGTGTGTTGGTTGATGCGTTGAAAACTAATGCTCCATTCTTTCCTCCTCATTAAATATTCTTGATAAATCATTCGGTGGAATTAAAATGGAAACTTAGTTCACTTTTTTTGGCTTTTTTAGATTGGAGAAATAGAAGACAACTCATTTTAAATAAGTTGTCTAATAGCAATGGGAATAATTAATTACATGGCATGAAATTTAGAAAGTAAAAAAAGGAGATGAAGTGCAATCGCATTTACATGCACAGTAGATCCATACTGTGCAACAAAATTCCATTTATAAATGAATGTACTATAAAATGAAGAAGTTTCATATATCGGTGGTAAGGTTTAGCCAAGGATGTGAAAGACTAATCAATAAGGAAAACCGCGTATCTAAGGACATGCGCGGTTTTCAATGTCTCATATTTTAAACTGAATCGATATTAGATCGTAATAGCATTAACTTAGATACTCATACTTCTTTCGGTAGTTACTTAATGTCAACAGTGGCCAGATATATTTGTAACTATGATAATGAATATAAAAACCGCCGGGGAGTCCTGCGCCAGTAGGATAGTTTATAGTCCAGTTATTCTGATAATTATTTTCTAATAAATACGCAATTCCATTATGAATGGCTTCTGTTGGTTTGTCGTAAGTAGCAATCAAAGCATCTAAGGCCCAAGCTGTTTGCGAAGGAGTACTTGCATGCAAAGGTACATATTTGTTACGAATATCACTGTAACAAGATTCTCCCCATCCACCATCCTTATTTTGAATGGAAAGAAGCCAATCAATACCCTTTTTAATGGAGAAGTGGTTTGAGTCCATTCCAATTGCTTTCATTCCTGTAATGGCAGCCCACGTTCCATAAATGTAACAAATACCCCAACGTCCATACCAAGACCCATCGTCCTCTTGATTTCTTTGGAGCCATTGAGAAGCTTTTTCTAATTGAGGATGGGGCAAAAGAAGGTTCGCCTCGTTTCCTAAATACTCTAGAGTTCTTCCTGTTAAATCTGTTGTAGATGGATCAATCACAGAACGCCCCGCAGCATCAAAAGGGAAATACCTCAGTAGCTTTTTATCTGTATTTTTTTCAAAAGCTGCCCATCCACCGTCATTATTTTGCATTGATAATACCCAGTCAAGTCCACGAATCCAGCTATTTCTATATTGGGGATTTCCTGAAACAGTTTGTTTCAACGCTCTCAGAGAAGCTGTCGTATCATCTACATCAGGAATAAACGTATTGATGTCAGAAAATCCCCACCCTCCTGGTATCGTATTTGAGTTATTGAAGGCCCAGTCTCCATAGTGCAAATGCTGGCGTAATAACAGATATTGGCTTGAGTGCTTGATCATATCATCCGTTTCAGAAACGCCAGCATTCAAAAGGGCGTGAGTTAATAATGCAGTATCCCAAATGGTCGATGGGGAGTTCTCGATATGATAAAAGGGAGTAGTTAGGCAAACTTGATTTTTTATCCCATCTATAGCGTTTCTAATAAGCGGATGATTTTTAGAATAACCGAGGTGTAACCGTCAAGTAGAATTAAACAATTTACCACAATTAATTTTAAACAGTTAATCACAATTAAGATTCAACAGGTGAGATATCAAACAACGCTTTTCTATATTTCATTCGAATACTGTCTGCTTCC
>NZ_JAOANA010000010.1:0-164034 GCF_032335535.1 Alkalihalobacillus sp. MEB130 | reverse complement strand
TGGTGAGATGAAGTGGTCGGGAAACCAACTTTATCCTATCATGAAGTGAGGTTTTTTTTTACTACCACGCTATAAGCTCTTTTGAACCCCCGGCATAGCCAGGGGTTTTCTAAACCATTAAAAAGAAGCACCCTTTGGACGATATGCCAAAGGGTGCTTGCCTTTTAAGTATTGCAATTATTGTTGGTTTGAAGAATTTTGTTGCTTACGAGCTTCTGATTGAGCGTTTTGCTGACGAACTTCTTGAGCATTTGTTTCGCTAGCAAATTCAGTGTCTTGACCTTGAGCAGAAGCTTGGTTTTGACGACGTACTTCTTGAGCATTTGTTTTAGATGCTTGTTGTTGTCTATCCATGAGTATCACCTCCACGACTATTAAGATGTCCGGGGGTGAAATGCTTTATGCAATTAAAATTTTTTATTTTTTATGTTTATCTGTTTTCGTATACTCTGAGGCCTCTGAAAAAGGTACGTTTTTCACCTTTTTTAGTGGCCATTAAGCAATGAGCGGAGCCGTTGCCTTCTTTTAAGCCTGCTATGAGTGGGTTTCTCATAGCAGGCGCGCAACGTGTGAAGCCATTGCACTTCCCCGAATCTGCTAAAAAGATCTTTTTCAGCGACCTCCTTTTCATCCCGCAGGTTCAAGTGACTTCCGCTCCATTTCACTATGAGAAAAACGTTTCTTCACAGCAACCATCTTCCGAAACATCCTTATGTTAAAAGAGAGATTCCTCCATCAACGATTAACGTCTGACCGCGAATCATCTGAGCTTCTTTTGATAATAAAAATAATACCGTATTTGCTAAGTCTTCCGCTTCTACAATTCGACCAGCCGGTGTTCTTGCCGCAGCATCAGCCAATAATTCCTCCCGATTTGGAAAGTGAGTTAACGCATCTGTATCAACCGCTCCTCCTGAAACAGCATTAACGACAATGCCCTTTTCAGCGAGTTCGACTGCTAAATAACGAGTTAAGGCTTCTACCGCTGCTTTTGATACCCCAACGGTCGTATAATTTTTCAAATAACGAATAGAGCCTAATGAGCTTAAACTAACGATGTGCCCTCCTCCATTTTTCTCCATCCGTTTTGCCGCTTCTTGCGCACAAAATAGTAGCGCTTTGCTATTAATATCCATTGTCCAGTCCCAGTGGCTTTCCTCTAGTTCCATTAGTGGCCTTAGCACACCAGAAGCTGCATTGTTTACTAAAATATCTAATCTTCCAAATTCCTCATCAATTGTTTTAAACAGTTCTTTAATTTTTTCCGGCTTCCCTACATTGGCTTTTACAACAATTGCTCTTTGTCCTAAGCTTTCAATTTCCTTTGCAACCTCTAACGCAGCTTGTTTACTTCTTGCGTAATTGACAACAATGTCATAGCCACGTTCGGCTAACTTTAACGCAATCAACCTTCCAATTCCGCGACTACTCCCTGTTACGAGTGCTACTTTTTGCTCCATATTCTATTCAATCCTCCAATAGTTTCATCTGTTCCTCATTATATCGTATAGCTCCTTCCTCGAACAGGAACACTATGAGAAACAAAAGAAGGAGGAACACATCTATGTATGTCGGACGAGATATGACCGAACTTTCCATGATGTCTATCGACCAGTGGACAGACAAAGAATTAGCTTATTTTCACCACGGATTACAGCAAATGACTCCGTACTTAAATGCAGAAGGTGCTAGTATTCATAGAGAAATCATTCGAGAAATCGAGGCTCGTGGTGGGCTTCATCAAGAAGCAACATGGACCCAAGGCACAAAACCACATTATGATTAATTTTTGTTGAGGCTGAGGCTTGGACCCAGCCTTCTTCTTTTGTTTTAATGGATTAAGATAGGCATTTTTCCTTTTTTGTTTTACACTATAATGGACAAAAGCAAAAAAGGAGAGGTTAATATGAAAGCGGTTGTATACGAAGCCTATGGAGATCCAAACGTCCTTACAGTATCCGAGGTGGATAAACCTTCTATCCAATCAAATGAAGTTCTTATTAATGTCAAAGCAAGTGGCGTAAATCCCGTTGATACATATTTCAGAAAAGGAATTCGACAAGTAGATTCCTTTCCTCATATTCCCCACTTTGATTTAGCAGGTGAAGTTGTAGCTGTTGGAGAAGATGTGAAAGAAGTTCAAGTAGGAGACCGTGTTTGGGCTACGAATGCCAAAGGAGCTTCGGCTGAATTCGTAGCTTTAGACGCTAATTTTGTTTTCCCTCTTCCTACAGATACATCGTTTGAAGAAGGGGCAGCGATTGCGATGCCATTTATGACTGCCTACCTTTCACTATTTAACCGCGGACAATTAAAAGCAGGCGAAACTGTTCTTATATACGGAGGAGCTGGTGCTGTCGGTCATGCTGCTATTCAATTAGCCAAACAAGCAGGCGCTTCTGTCATTGCCACAGCTTCTAATAGTGAAAAAGCAACTATTGCAACAAACGCAGGTGCAGATGACGTTATCATTTACACGAAAGAAGAAGTACCCTCTCGCGTAAAAGATCTGACACAAGGAGTTGGGGTCTCTCTCATTTTAGACATGTCCTTTAGCGAGAATATGGAAACCGATTTAGAGGTGATTAAGTTAGGTGGACGAATTATTACGATTGGATCGCCTGTTAATAACACGCCTCCACTTCTTTGGCGTCAATTGAACATGAAGCACGCTTCTATTATTGGAGTTCTCCTCTTTACTGCTCCAAAAGAAGAACTCATTCATGCCGGTCAATTTATCTCTAAAGGTTTAGAAAATGGGGAATTACGATCACATATTGGAAGAGTGTTTTCTTATCAAGAAGCAGCCAGCGCTCATACTTCACTAGAGAAAAAAGAATACGATGGGCGTATTATTTTAAATCATCAACTTTAATTAAAAGAGGAATCTGAGAAGGTGAAAATTATCCTTTTCAGATTCCTCTTTTTTATTAAGGTTGTTTTCGCAAAGTTTGTTGCTATTTATATTTGATTACAACTAAGTGGAGCGCAATGGAACGAACTTAAGAAGAACACATCCCCAATTAAGAAAACAAAGGATGCAAATACAGCCTTAGTAAAGAAGTTTCTATTTATGGATGTAGAATGTTCATTATTGGGGAAAATAAGATGAGTTTAATTAGAAAGGAGCTTTTAAATGGAGAAGCAATTGTTCTATGTTAACCTCAACCCTATAAGTATGGACACGATTAGTCCAACAAAAGTCGACGATGGCCAACTAATCGAATACGAAATCGAAGCAACCCCAGCTGAGAAAAAGGATTTAGAGGATTTACTTCACGAAGTACAATCCCATGACCTTGAACTAGGTAACTTAGTTACCTTCCGTCATTTCGACGACGAGGTCGTTGATGAAGATCGAAATGAATATCAACGAGGTTTAAATGATGTGTACGAAGAACTCTACCGACTCGGAACAGCTGAAACAAAACAAAAAATCAAAGAAATCCACATGATCAATGATGATCAATAAACAAGCGGGGTCAGACCCCGCTTTATTACTGCAAAGACCTACACAGGGGTCAGACCCCGCTTTATCACTGCAAAGACCTACAGAAGGGTCTGACCCCTAAAAAACGGTCGCTCTAAAAATTAGACCTTGATTGGCCGCCGTCTACGTTTAGGGTGGCACCTACGACCCAACTTGCTTTGTCTGAAGCAAGAAACGTCACTACATTGGCTACCTCTTCTGCCGTTCCAAATCGACCTGCTGGAATCTCATCTTTCACAAATTGATTTATTTTCTCTGGGTTTTCATTTAATCTTCGTTGCCAATTACCTGATGGGTGCAAAATGGAACCTGGTGCGACACCATTAACACGGACACCATCCTTAATAGCCTCATCCGCTAATGATTTTGTAAAACTGATCATCGCTGCTTTTGCGCTATTATATGTCACTTTCCCGCCTGATTCGCGGCCAAAAATCGATGAGATATTAATAATGCTACCGGACCTTTTTTCTTGTAAGTAAGGCAAAACAAGTTTACTAAAGTGAACAGCCGAAAAGTAATTAAGTTCAAAGGCTTCATAAAATAAATCAAGATCCGTTTCAGCAGTCGTTGAACCATTGCTTCCGCCTACGTTATTTACAAGGATGTCAATCGTTCCAAACGTTTCAATTACGCGTTCAACCACTTGTTCCCTTTCTTTTTCGTTCGTTAGATCTGCTTGTATCGCCATAACCTGCCCACCTAGGTTCTCAGTCGCCTCATCTAACGCTTCTTTTCCTCTGGCTGCAATGGCTACTTTGGCTCCTTCTTGAAGAAAAGATGATGCAATCGCATAGCCAATCCCTTTTGAGCCGCCAGAAATAAGTACAACTTTATTCTTTAACTGTAAATCCATTTCATAACTCCTCCATTACAGCAATGATTGCTTAATAATCTTTTGATGCGAAACCGGAAAGGCATATTTTTCAATATCTTTTACACCAATCCACTTCTGATCAATCTCTTCACTCCCCGGTTGCCCTTTTACTTGTGCCTCATAAACGGTTATGTTCCAAATGAGATGAGAAAATACATGTTCCACCTTTTGGACCTGATCGCCTATTTCTAAGTCAAAATGATAAGTAGATAAAAACTTATCTTTTAGAGACGCTTGATTATTATTGTTAAGGTCTATTTCCATATTAGGAAATTGCCAAAGCCTCGCTAACAACCCTGTTTCAGGTCGCTTCTCGATTAGCACCTCACCACGTTCATTTCGAATGATGAAGGCTGCCATTTGCTTGGACGTTTGTTTTTTCTTTTTCGACTTAACAGGCAGCTCTGCTTGTCTACCTTTATCATACGCACGGCAATGTTCTCTTACCGGACAAAGCAAGCAGCCAGGTGATGTTGGTGTACAAATGAGTGCCCCAAGCTCCATCAATCCTTGATTAAATGACGATGGATCTTCTTTTGAGACAAGTTCATATAAAATGTTTTCAAATAATTTCCTCGTAGACACCTTCGCAATATCATCTTCTACAAGCAGAACACGCGAAAGTACGCGCATAACATTTCCATCAACAGCTGGCTCTGGTTTCCCATAAGCAATACTTAATACCGCACCTGCTGTATAAGGGCCTACCCCTTTTAACGAGGAAATTTCCTCACGCGTCTGTGGTACAATCCCTCCATAATGTTCAACGACTTCTCTAACAGCTGTTTGTAAATTACGGACTCTAGAATAATACCCAAGTCCTTCCCAGGCTTTTAAAATACGGTCTTCTTCAGCCTCTGCCAATGCTTCTAACGTTGGAAATTCACGCATAAAGGCGTTGTAATACGGTATCACGGTCTCCACTCTTGTTTGTTGTAACATGATTTCAGACACCCACACACGATAAGGGTCTTTTGACATTCTCCACGGCAGATCACGTTGATTCTCTTTAAACCAATTCACTAAATCATTCTGAAAGTCGTTGATGTGAAATTCTTCTAGTTGCTTCATTTCCAATTTACGAGTCCTTTCTTTGGAAAGCCCAACAATGTATTTTCTCTACCCCACCTTCAATGAAAGGGACCATTTTGCTAAATGTCGCATGTTCAGTTGATTGACGAAGTTGTTTTAACACTTGATAATGTGAAGGTGTTGGGACTTCAAACATTTCTACATAAAGGTGAGGTTGATCGTCAGCTACATACCACTGAATGTTCGTTGCTTCATAATCCGGCAACACATTCATAATCTCTTTCATAACCTCTTCATATTCCTTTACGAGTTCTTTCTTTATTTTATATTCCATAAAAATTTGTAATCGTTTTGTCATTTCTTCCATTCTCCTCTTTTTAAACCGTCTCATTTCGGGTATAAATAAACTATATCATGTTTTTATGAGCAATAAGGAGGTATCTCACACGATGGACACAGGTACTCATGTCGTAATGGGCGTTGCACTCGGCGGGTTGGCGACATTAGATCCAACGATTGCCAATGATCCATTACTTCCCACATCGGTTATGATTGCGACAATCATCGGCTCTCAAGCACCTGACTTTGATACAGTCTTAAAATTGCGCAACAATGCTGTATACATACGTAACCATCGTGGAATTACACATTCTCTACCGGCAATATTCATTTGGCCACTTTTGATTACAAGTGGTATTATTATGCTCACTCCAGAAACCAATTGGTCTACCGTATTGTTATGGTCCTTTATTGCTGTGTTTTTACATGTGTTTGTCGACATTTTTAATGCTTACGGAACACAAGCATTAAGACCAATCTCAAACAAATGGATCGCACTGGGAATCATTAACATATTTGATCCATTTATTTTCTTTAGTCATCTAGTTGCCTTTGGAATTTGGGGTCTAGGGCTAGCCGCTCCGGGACCAACCATCTTACTTTTGTATATCCTTTTAATCGGTTATTACTTGTGGCGAGCATGGGAGAAAAAACGTGTTGTTGATCATGCGAAGAAGCTTCATCCTGATGCGAGTCATGTCTTCGTCTCACCAACCATTAGATGGAATCAGTGGCATGTGGTTATTCGTACACCTGACGTGATGTTTGTAACAGAATCACGCAATCATGAAATTGAATACTTTGAGCAATATGCATTTGATCCAATCCCAGATATCCCGGTGATCAATGCGGCAAGAAAAGACTCTAATTTATCAGCTTTCCTATCCTTTTCCCCTTCTTATCGGTGGGAAATTGAGGATAAGGAAAACGATGTAATTGAAGTCCGCTTTGTTGATTTGCGTTACCGCAGTAAAGGTCATTATCCTTTTGTTGCGATCGTTCAACTTGATAAAGATCTTTCTATATTAAGTTCCTATACAGGCTGGGTCTTTAGTGAAGAAACGCTTCAGAAAAAATTAAATATCGTTACCGAATAAACAAGTTGGAGGTTGTCTCAAAAACTGTCCCCTTGAAGAACATGAATGTTCCTATAGGGGACTAATCAATGGAGACAACCTCCTTAATGTTTCATTTCATCATCTTTGTTAAGATGGGAAAATTTCTCTTTGCTTGGCGTGTATTTGTGCAAGGAAGGTCCATATTGCACAATCCATTTAGCAACGATGCTTTCTGTTTGATCTTGCCCTTTATACGACCAACCTCCTTTGGCACGCGTTGTTTCAAAATCCTCCCATAAACTTTCAACCCAGGTTCTTGCTTGCGATGCTGTTATTTCTGAATTGACTGCTAACAATTGATCCGTTAGTCGTTGAAACCTATCTTCCATACCGTTTTCCTCCTTTGACAATGTTTACGTCTCATAACTTAGATCTGTATGTTCATAATAGTACTGAACACGTTGGAAAGGGGGGTCCACCAATGCGAAACAAAGCAAAAGGCTTTCCAAACCATATTAAGTTCGAGGGGAATTCACCACAAAACATCAGAAATAAAAATGAATCCAAACGTGCTGATTTAAGCACGAATACGCGACCAAGAGAGCGTATGAGAAATTCTGATGGTGATACGAGCAACTAATATTTGTAATTATGAAATAGCAAAAAGTAATAATTACACCAACGTCTTCTGGAGGTGCCACACTATGGGTAAGAGGAGTATGAATTTCCAAGCTGGACAAGAATACAAAAGTCCATTTGATTCACCTCGTGCTAATCCAAAGCACGCTTCCAAACAAATTGGCGGAGAAACACAGATGAGTCAAACCGATATTAAGGTGAGACTGCACAGAAAAGCTGAGCAAAGATAAGACTTTTTAGAAGGAGAAGAGATTACTCATTACTCTTCTCCTTCCTTTTCTAATAAAGAGATTGGCACACCTTCAAGTGTCGTTTGATTATCACGATATCCCCAAGCAAAGTAGCCATTTAAATAAGATACTTGGAATGAAGAGCCATCTGTTATTTTATATGTTTGACCTGGTTTGTAATCTTCAGGACTAAGCAAATATGCTTTTGCTAACAGAACACGTCTTTCGTACACAGCAAATTCACTCGACATCCCTAATTGTTCTGCTTTTTTAGCCTTTTCATTTAAACGTGCTATCTCGTTACGTAGTTCATATTCTGTCATTTGACTAAATCTTTTTTGTTGTTCCATCCAAAAAACCTCCCGTTTCATCCTGTTCTAATTATAGAGGAAACGAGCAGGACAAACAAAGGAATTACACTACAGTAAAAATGCCAAAATCAGACCGATGATTCCAGAAAATCCGGCATAGTAAAGCATAGGAAGTAATGTCATACGAATGATGGCCCCTTCTTTTCCTACAAGTCCCACTACAGAAGCAGCTGCTACAACATTTACAACACAAATCATGTTACCCGCATTCGCCCCAAGAACTTGTAATCCTAATACAAGCATAGGATCGAGACCTGATTGATCGGCAACATTAAATTGAAAGAGCGAAAACATCATATTGCTAAATGTAGCACTTCCAGAAATAAACGACCCCAATGCCCCTATAAAAGGTGCGACAAATGGCCATCCATCTCCTAAATACGTAGAGGCTTGAAAAGCGAGTTCAACCGGCATGCTCTCAAGTCCGGCAAAGTTCACCCCTGAGTTGATAAAAATTCGTACCATCGGAACAGCTGTAAATAACGTAATAGACGTTCCAATTAATGCTTTTCCTGAAACTGAAAACGCCATTTTAAATGCTTGAAACTTCATGCGGTGCAAGAAGTATGTTATTGCCACTACCACTAAGAAGACAGATCCTGGTAAATACAATGGTTGAAAGTTCGCACTTATTTCTGTCCCTAATATATTTTCCCAACCAACCACAAAGCTTAACAACCAGCTCTTTAGTGGCAACACATCAAGACGTGTTAACACTAAAATCACCCCAAGTAAAACATAAGGGATCCAAGCAAGAGCAAGATGCATTTTTAGTGGTTTTTCACTTTTTTCTACTGTAATTGCACCGAACCATTCTTTACTCCATGTTGATTCAGCTCCAAAATCCCACGTATCTTCAGGCAAAAACCAACGTCTTTTTAATGCAAATAACACCAGTACTAATCCTGATAACCCTCCAATAATCGCTGGAAATTCAGGGCCGATAAAAGTTGCCACTAGTAAAGCCGGCACGGTAAAGCTAAGTCCTGCAAATATGGCAAATTTCCACATTACTAATCCTTCTTTCCACGAGCGGTTCTCACCAAAAAAGCGCGTTAATAGAAGAATAAGAATAAGTGGCATTAACGTTCCAACGATAACATCAATTTGCATCACTTGAGCTGATAACAGTCTGAGAAAATCGGTAATAGCAATGTCTTGTAAATAAAGTGCTGCAACAGGAGCCAAATCTGCTCCTTCTTGTAACCCTTGTTGAACACCAACAATGACTGGAGTCCCTACTGCTCCAAACGATACAGGGCTACTATCTGCAACAAGAGCTAAAACAACTGCTGCAAGTGGCGGAAACCCTAACGCCACAAGTAATGGAGCCGCAATCGCAGCCGGCGTACCAAAACCAGCCGCCCCTTCAATAAAAGCACCAAATAACCAAGCGATAAGAATAACTTGGATACGACGATCATTACTAATTCCTAAAAAGCTATTGCGGATCGTATCAATAGCTCCACTCGCCTGTAGGGTATTTAACAAAAGAATGGCACCAAAAACGATATACAAAATGGATAATCCAATTAATACCCCTTCTATTGAGGCAGCCGCAAGTTGGACAATCGGCACTTGCCAAAAGAAATACGCGATCACCCCAGTTACTAGTAAACTAATGGGCATAGCTTTCATAGCCGGCATCCGTAAAACAACAAGAAAAACAACCACCGAAATAATGGGCGTTAACGCAATTAATGTAACCATATTCATTCCCCATTTCCTACCTCTTATAAATTAGTATAAGTCTTCCTCACATGATTATTATACACAAAGTTTGCTCAATATTTCACAAACTTTGTGTATAAAAAATGAAGAGTGAAAGGAAAAAGGTGGGTTTCCTTTTTCCTTTCACTCTAAGCAATGAGCGGAGCCGGTGCTTTCTTTTAAGCCCGCTATGAGTGGGGTTCTCTTAGCGGGCGCGCAACGTGTGGAGCCATTGCAAACCCTAACGGACGGAAAAAGACGGGTTTCCTTTTTCCTTTCACTCGAAGCAATGAGCGGAGCCGGTGCTTTCTTTTAAGCCCGCTATGAGTGGGGTTCTCTTAGCGGGCGCGCAACGTGTGGAGCCATTGCAAACCTAAGGAAAGGAAAAAGACGGGTTTCCTTTTTCCTTTCACTCGAAGCAATGAGCGAAACCGGTGCCTTCTTTTAAACCCCGCTATGAGTGGGGTTCTCTTAGCGGGCGCGCAACGTGTGGAGCCATTGCAAACCTAAGGGATGGAAAAAAGGTGGGGTTTCCTTTTTCCTTTCACTCGCTAGCTCTCCCCTTCTTCTATGTATTGATCAATTAACTCCAACGGAAATCCTTTTCGGTATAATTGCTGTTTCAACCGTTGTTCATATTCCCATCCTGTATATTTGCCTTCAAGCTTCTTTCTTACCTTGTCCCCTTGAAAGCAGATGGCATCCCATTCTTCTGTATCTTCTTCTTCAAAATCAAGCTTTGAAAAAGCCTCTATAATGACTCTTTGCGAATAACCTTTTGATAAAAGTTGGTTTGAGAGCTTATCTTTAAATGCTTTGCTACTGATTTTGCTGCTTCGTCTAGATTGTTGTTTTTCTAACCACGTGAGGACTTTCTTCTTTTGTTCTTCTTCTGAAAATAAAGCGATTGCTGCTTCAATTGTCTCGTCGGCTATTCCCTTTTGCTTTAATTCTTGCTTTAACTTAAGTGGTCCCTTCATTAAAGTTAATTGTTTCGATCTAATAAAGGCTTTTGCAAATTCCTCATCATTCAATAACCCTTGCTTTAGTAATTCATCCAACACTTCACGAATATGTCTAGGTTCTTTTTCTTTTTTCTCTAGATACTGTTTCATTTCTTGAACGGAGCGTATTCGATACGACAAATAATTAATAGCAAGATGGTACGCTTTCTTTTTTTCATCTTCATCAATAAGTTGAATGAGTGTCTCTTCATTTATTTCTAGTCCTTTTGTTAAACGATGCTTGATTAACAAATCTTCATCAACACTAAGGGCATATTCAACGGATTGACCAGTACTTAAGAAAATGTTATATCGACTTTTGTTTCTTTTTTGAACTTCAATTTTGGCGATCACTGCCATGTAACGCCCTCCTTTCTTAAGCTACAAATTTTTGCAAAAACTCTATCAATGAACGTACACTATTTAGGAAAGGCTACTTTCGCATACTAAGTTGTTTTTTGGGGTACGTGTTCTTCACTGAGAAAATGTTTATTACAGCAACCATCCTCGAAAACAACCTTAAGACAACAATAGCTGTTCAACTAAAAAGCAGGAGGAAATAAAAATGAAAATTGCGATTGCAGGTGGCACAGGTTTTCTCGGCAGCAAGCTAACAAATTTATTACTAGACCATGGACATGTTGTTATCATTTTAACAAGAGATGCTACCAATAAACCAGAAAAACCAAATGTACAGTATATAGAATGGCTCCACCCTGACTCTCGTCCAGAGGAAAAGATGCAAGACGTCGATGCCATTATTAATCTGGCAGGAGAGTCCATTGGGGCAAGCAGATGGACACCCAAACGCAAACAGCAAATCCTCCAAAGTCGAATTAACTCAACTAAGTCAATTGTTCAACTTATTGAAAAGCTGCCTAGCAAACCTAACGTGCTTGTTAACGCTTCTGCTATTGGCTTTTACGGAAATTCAGAAACAGATACCTTCACCGAACAATCCACACCTACAGATGATAGCTTTCTTTCACATGTCGTACAAGAGTGGGAGAAAGAAGCAGAAAAGGCCACTGCTTTTGGGGTGAGAGTGGTGTATTGCCGCCTCGGCGTTGTATTAGACCCGAAGGAAGGCGCCCTGAAACAGATGCTGCTCCCCTATCGACTTTTTATTGGTGGGCCACTTGGTACCGGCAAACAGTGGTTAAGTTGGATTCATATAGATGATGCCATTCACATGTTCAAATTTGTAATTGAAAAGGATACGATTCATGGAGCTTTTAACGTGACCGCTCCTCATCCTTGCCAAATGAATGAATTCGGAACTGAATTAGCGAAGGTGTTGCATCGACCTCATTACTTGCCTACACCTGGATTTGCTTTGAAAATACTCTTAGGAGAAATGAGTACGCTTGTATTAGACGGGCAAAAAGTCATACCTGAAAAAGCTATTTCACAAAACTATCCATACTTATTTCCTACCTTGCCCCTGTCCCTAGAAAACTTATTTGAAAAAGGAAGAAAACATTAAGAAATTGGGAGATTTTTTCACGAAAAATTTATAAAAAATAGGTATCTTTTTTCGTGAAAAACATTTAATATATAAAAGGATTCAAGAGTAAAACGATGTATTTCAATCATAACGTTATGTTCATTTAACATAAACACGCTAGAATCCCCTATATCGCTTAATAAACGAATATATAAGCATTGGGAAGGCAATTGGTGCGCCACCAGCTCGGCTGGTTCTAGTGGGTTCGATTCCCACCCCGAATTTGATACGCAACATTATTAAATTCGAGGGTGGACCTTTTTCTGCCCTCATCAAAAAGGAGGGCTTTTTGTGATTTTAAAAAAACGAGACGTCGCTGATTGTCATGCTTTGTTCGAATTGTTAGTGGACCCGGCCGTGTTTCCATTTGTTCGTCAAAAGGCAAATTCATATGATGAGTTTGTATTCTTAACAAAACAGACAATTGAAGCAGAAGAACGCGGCGAACTCATCTCCCGTACCATTCTCGATGAGTGGGGCGCACCAATAGGCACCATTAATTTATTTGACATCACAAACCAAAGTGGATTTTTAGGAACGTGGATTGGCAAACCGTACTTTGGCAAAGGGTATAACAAAGTAGCTAAAGATGCATTTTTTGATGAACTCTTTTTCTCATGTGACATCCAGACCGTTTTTATGAGAATTCGTAAAGAGAATATTAGATCTTATAAAGCTGCAGATAAACTACCTTACTGTACGCTTGCGAATGAGTTTAGACGTGATATTTATGATCAGATCAACGCGAAGGAAGACGTATATAATCTTTTTCAAATCGAAAAAGACCAGTATCACCTTCATTTGATGAGAACACAACAAGACGAACTAGAAATAAAAGAAGCATAATATCGATTAACATTTATGAAACTGTCCATACTGTTACTAACCTTACAAGAAAGTGGTGGTCAGTATGGAAAGTAGAAAACGCAGAGCTCAAGAAGAACGCAGTACGTTACGAAAAGCGCAAGAAGTTCGTTATGGATCCGAGTTTAGAGCAGCTGATCGCGCTGCAAACAGAAGCAAATCGTAGGTAACCTAAGCTAAAAAAAGAGGAAAAACCGCCTGTAAATGAGGCTGTTTTTCCTCTTTTTTATTTTCTGCCAAATCTATACAGCGCCAAAACCCTTATAAAACAAGGGTTTTGGAGTTATCCATTCAGTCTGTCTATTTCAATTAGTTAGAAAACTTAACCATTTAGAAGCATTTAAAGCAATGAATGCTCTTAGTTATCTTAATCCCATCTTATCGTTGCTCACGCTAATTAATCCTTAATAAGCTAAGTTGCGTCCTTTCCAGACTCCCCGTATGATTAAACAGTAAACAAAATTTGGATGTAAGGGGGATACCAACATTAAAAGTCAAATGGCTCCTGCTCCCATACAAACAGGATCGGTTCAATTTTTAAGACCAACTGTTGAGGACGGGGCAGCGATGTGGGAATTAGTTAATGAATCAACGCTCGACCAAAATTCAGCTTATAAATACATTATGATGTGTGAGTTTTTTGCTGAAACTTGTGTTGTCGCAAAAGAAGACGATCAAGTCGTTGGATTCGTCACTGCTTTTATTCCTCCAGAACGACAAGATGTTGTATTTGTTTGGCAGATTGGTGTTCATTCTTCTCAAAGAGGAAAAGGATTGGCTTCAAAATTACTACATGCCTTAATACAACGTGAAGGTTGTAGTGAAGTAAATTATGTTGAAGCAACTGTTACACCGTCAAATGAAGCATCACAGGCGTTATTTCGCCGCTTAGCTCGTAGTTTTGAAACTACATGTGAAGTAAGTGAATGTTTTGCAGAAGATTTATTCCCTGAAGAGGGGCATGAAGAAGAACTTACTTTTCGTGTAGGTCCACTAAAAAACTAAGTAACACCTTATTAGCTAGGTTTAATGAAAAAACAAAAATACATTACCCAGTATAGGTATTATTAGGAGGAAAAAAGACGATGAGTCAAACAGATATGACGATTTTTGAAAAGCTTGAATCAGAGGTACGTAGTTATTGCCGTAGTTTCCCAACTGTCTTTACGAAGGCAAAAGGGTATAAAATGTGGGATGAAAAAGGAACAGAATACATCGATTTCTTTTCAGGTGCAGGTGCATTAAATTACGGTCACAATGATCCAACGATGAAGGCAAAGTTAGTCGATTATATCTTAAGTGATGGCATCACACATTCGCTTGATATGGCGACAGCTCCAAAAGCTGAATTTTTAACCACTTTTAATAACGTGATTTTAAAACCAAGAAATCTCGATTATAAAGTGATGTTCCCTGGACCAACAGGAACAAATACAGTAGAAAGTGCATTAAAATTAGCACGTAAAGTAACAGGACGTACGGATATTATTAGTTTCACTAATGGCTTCCATGGTATGACAATTGGTGCCCTATCCGTTACAGGTAATGCGTTCAAACGTAAAGGTGCTGGAATTCCATTACAAAATGTCGTAACAATGCCTTATGATAGCTTTGTTAATGACAACCTCGACACTCTGGAGTATCTCGAGCGTTTCCTAGAGGATGGAGGTAGCGGAGTTGAAATCCCTGCTGCAATGATCCTCGAGACAGTCCAAGGTGAAGGCGGTATTAATGCTGCAAGCTTCGAGTGGTTACAACGCGTAGAACAAATTTGTAAGCGTTGGGGCATTCTGCTAATCGTTGATGACGTTCAAGCAGGTGTTGGTCGTACTGGAACATTCTTTAGTTTCGAAAAAGCTGGTATTAAACCAGATATCGTTTGTATGTCTAAATCCATCGGTGGCTACGGATTGCCACTTGCCATTACTCTTATTCGCCCAGAGTTAGACATTTGGGAACCAGGTGAGCACAATGGTACATTCCGTGGAAACAACCATGCCTTTGTGACAGCAACTGCTGCTCTCTCTTATTGGGAAGATGCCAACTTCGAAAAAGGCATCCAAGAAAAATCAGAACGCATTTTTACCTTCTTAGAAAGAATCGTTGCTGATTATCCGGAATTAAAAGGAGAAGCCAAAGGACGCGGTTATATGGTTGGTATCTCTTCAGAAATTGACGGTCTATCTGGTCAAATTGCAGCTGAGGCTTTCCAACGCGGGTTAATTATGGAAACGTCTGGTCCTAAAGATGAAGTATTTAAACTCTTCCCTCCTCTCATTATCGATGACGAAGGATTGGAAAAAGGCTTTAAAATCATCGAAGACAGCGTAAAAGCTGTTCTAGGCTCAAAAGAATTAGTTACATCATAATTTCAGAGGAGTCATCTACTCCTCTACATAAAACGTAAAAAGTCTTTTCGCAAGGATTGTTATTATTGAATTACCAGGATAGTGGAATGGAGCGGAAGTCACTCGACTCCTGCGGGAAATAGAGGTAAGGCCGAGACGCCACAGGCATAGCCGTGGAGGCTCGGCACCTCCCCGCGGAAAGCGAGTGACTGAAGCGCAATGGAGCGATTCCGTTTAAACATATAAAAACAGTTATTTGAAAAGAAATTCGGAGGTAATAGATTATGAAAGTTGTAAAATTAAAAGATATCATTGGAACAGATCAAGAAGTAGACGGAGGAAATTGGGTTAGCCGCCGTCTAGTATTAAAAGATTCTGGAATGGGTTATTCCGTTCACGATACAATCATCAAAGCAGGCACAGAAACTCATATTTGGTATCAAAACCACCTAGAGTCTGTTTATTGTATTGAAGGTGAAGGCGAAGTTGAAACACTAGCAGACGGCAAAGTATGGCCTATTAAGAAAGATGAAATCTATGTACTAGATAAGCATGACGAACATCTTCTTCGCGCTAGTGAAAAGGGAGATATGCGAATGGTTTGCGTATTTAACCCTCCTATTACAGGTAGAGAAGTTCATGATGAAAATGGCGTTTATCCTGTTGATGAGGATTAATACGTTCAACACAACCAACTAAAGCTTATTAGTTGGTTGTGTTTTTTTATACCTCTACTCTATCGTAATCAGTAAAATTCGACAAAAATACCAATTTTATTGAAATCAAGAAGGAGTTTTACACGATGAAAAAGAATACGGTTAAGATAAAATTGTAGAAAAAGAGGGAAAATTGTGAGCACTATTATTTTTGACCTACAGATTTTTTTATTAAACCTCTCTTTTGTCTTTCTTCTCTTCTTTATTTATCATAAATATATGGAAGGAAAATTCAATAAAGTCTCTAATGAAATTCTAATAGGATTAATATCGGCAATTGCTATTCTTTTATGTATGACCTTTCCCCTGTCTATTAGTCCTGGATTTTCTTTTGACTTTCGACAAGTTCCTTTCATTATAGGCATTCTCTATGGCGGTAGAAAAGTTGGTGTTTTTCTACTTATTGTTTTGCTCACTTATCGGTTTATGATAGGATTTGATGCTGGCTTTTATACATCGCTTACGATTTATGTGCTAATTTTCTTCATCGTTTGTTACATAACTGAAAAATTTCAATCTACCACTGATTTTAAACAAAAACTAACGTTAGCACTTACAGTGAATGCGATCGGTATTCTGTTATTATTGGTTGTTAGCTATTTGTTTAAAGTGAATCTTTCAACAGGTGGTTGGATTTCATTAACTCTTTTTTATGGTTCTCAAATTATTACCATGTACTTATTTATCTTATTCATTGAACGTGCAAAAAGAGAAAGTTATGTTTTAAGTGAATTAAAAGAATTAGAGAAGTTAAAAGTTGTTAGTGAAATGGCCGCTAGTATTTCTCATGAAGTTAGAAACCCTCTAACCGTAACGAAAGGATTTTTACAACTTTTGCAAGATAAGACGATTCCAGAAGAGAAGAAAGATTTCTATTTACGTCTCTCTTTAAATGAATTAGAGCGAGCAGAAGTCATTATTTCTGATTACTTAACATTCGCCAAGCCTTCTCTTGAAAATATCGAGCTTCTTGATATTAATAAAGAATTAGAATATGTAGTAAAAGTGGTTACTCCTTATGCAACGATGCGAAATCAATTCATTACTTTAAATCAAACGAACCCAACCTATATTGTTGGTGACCGCCAGAAGATTCACCAATGCCTGATTAATATGGCTAAAAATGGGATTGAGGCGATGGCTGATAATGGAGAATTAACAATTACGCTAACTCAAACGGATAGAGATGCGGTTATTATGATAAGGGATACGGGTACGGGGATGAGTGATGAGCAGGCTCAAAAGCTTGGAACTCCTTATTATTCAACGAAAACAACCGGTACCGGTCTTGGGACTATGGTCGTTTATAGTATTATAAAAGCGATGCGTGGAACGATTGTAGTAGATACCAAACAAGGAATTGGGACATGTTTTACTATTACATTGCCAAAAGCAAAAAATGACAACAAAAAAGAGGTATCAATAGAGGTCTAATTTGACCACTTCGGTACCTCTTTTTTCTCTTTTACTTCACTTCATGAACCAAAGGTCGTCCCTCTAGCCCATTAAGTAAATTCTGACAAGCTAGTCTTGCCATCTCTTCTCTCGTTTCAATGGCCGCACTTCCTATATGAGGCAGCACCGTCACATTTCTTAAAGAAAGAAGTGGGTGTGTAGATGAGATCGGTTCAGAGTCAAATACATCCAACCCTGCTGCAAAAATCTCCTCTTCTTTTAACGCATGATACAATGCTTCTTCATCTACATTCGTTCCTCTAGACGTATTAATGAAAACGGCTGTGTTCTTCATTTTGGCAAACTGTTCTTTGCCGATCATCTTGTATGTATTTTCCGTTGATGGTGCTAATAAAACGACATAGTCGGATTTCGTTAATAGCTCATCTAAATCGCAATAAGTCGCTTGAAGCTCTTGTTCCGCCTCTTGATTCCTCGACCGATTGTGATAAAGAATGTCCATCGAAAAGCCTTTAGCTCTTTTCGCAACACCTAATCCAATTCTCCCCATGCCAATAATTCCAATTGTTTTTGCATAGATTTCTTGTCCTGTTAAGAAAAACGGAGCCCAGCTTTTCCACTGGTTTTGTCGAATCACATCCATTCCTTCGACAATTCGGCGCCCTGTTGCCATCAATAGAGCAAACGTTAAATCAGCTGTTGCTTCCGTTAAGACACCTGGAGTATGGCCAACGACAATGTTCTTCCTTTTTGCAGCTGCTACGTCAATATTGTCATAACCTACAGCCATCGTGCTAATCACTTTTAACTTCTTTGCTCTTTCCAAAAGCTCTTCATTTATTTGATCAGCGACATTAGTAAATAAACCATCTGCATCTTCAATTTCTTTTAAAAGCCTCTCTCTTGGCATTGGTTCACTGCTTTTTTCCCACATAACGACATCATAACGTTCTTCTAATGGTTGGATAATGTCATTAGGCAAATGACAAGTGATCACTATTTTCATCTTGTCCTCCTTTTTGTTTACGGTTGTTAGTTTTACACTAGTCCGTTCCGTTGCGCTTCAGGCACTTGCTTTCCGCGGGGAGGTGCCGAGCCTCCACGGCTGCGCCTGTGGGGTCTCGCCCCTACCTCTTCATCCCGCAGAGTCGAGTGACTTCCGCTCCATTCCACTACGAGATAAAATGTTTCTTCTCTGCAACTACTCTTAGAAACCAGCCTTGTTTTAATGAAGATACAATTGTTGAAACGATATATCTGCTTTTTTTATTCCTAATGTTTCAAGAAACTCATACACTTCTTGAAATGTATTTACTGGATACTGAGTTTGACATATGTTAGAAGTGAGGCTCATATTTTTCAGGAATTTCTTATTCGAGGCCATTCCTTCTGTTAATTCTAGCAAAATTTGTAGAACTTCATTGTCTTTTTCAAACGTAACATGCCCATTGCTTTCATTAAAATAAACAATTAACGGTATTTGCGTATGTGGATGGACAAAATGAGCTTTATAAAGATTCATGTTTCTCCTCCTTTTTTCTGCGGTAAACTATTATATATATGTATCATTCGACAGATTTCAACGATAACCTGCTCACTTATTTTAACATGACTTTTTTGGAGGGATAAAATGAATTACGTTATTGTAACAGGCAGCTCTAAAGGACTTGGTGAAGCCATAGCCAGTCTTCTACTCGATCAAGAAAATACGACAATAATATGCATTGCGAGATCTACTAACAAGAATCTGGAGGAAAAAGCTATACTAGCGAAGACACCTTACTTTTTTTATCCATTTGATTTAGCTAATCTTACTGAAATCCAACCGCTCGTTGAACAGCTTTTTACTAACATTATGCTAGATCATGCAAATCATGTCCATCTTATAAATAATGCCGGTATTTTAGACCCAATCAAACCGATTGACCGGTCCGGCCCAGAAGAGATTATAAAAAATATCGACATTAATCTAGTAGCACCTATGATCTTAACTTCTGAGTTTCTAAAACGAACGAAAGATTTCAACGGAGAAAAGCGGATTATTAATATCTCATCTGGTGCAGGCAAACGACCGATTTTTGGTTGGAGCTGTTACGGCACATCCAAAGCGGGCTTGGACCTTTTTAGCCAAACAACCGCAATCGAGCAAGAGGAAGTTGAGTATCCTGTAAAAGTCTGTTCCTTTGGTCCAGGAATTATGGACACAAATATGCAAGAACAAATAAGAACAACCTCCAAACAAGATTTCATCCAAGTAGATACCTTCCAAAGGTATAAAAAAGAAGATCAATTACTGCCACCATCAAAAGTGGCAAACATGGTTGTCGATTTATTATATCGTGAGGACTTTCCAAACGGCGAGACAGTGAGTGTTTCCCAGTATCTTTGAGTAAAAAGTGATAAGAGGTTGCCTTATTTTGGGGAGAAAAAGTATATTTGCAAACGAATTAGAAATGCCTTGGTCCTTCATCCGCCTTATGAAGGACATTTCTTTGCTAATTCTACCCGGCTTTGGCCTTCATCGACCTTATGAAGGACATTTCTTTGCTAATTCAGCCTGGCTTGGTCCTTCATCCGCCTTTTGAAGGACATTTCTTTGCTAATTCAGCCTGGCTTTGGCCTTCCCCAGCCTTATGAAGGACATTCCTTTACTAATCCTCCCAGGGTTTCCTCCATTTTATAAGGTTGTCCCTTCGAAAAGACTGTCATGATTTTCTTTGACCATTAATACGTTTAATAACAGCTATGAAAAGGAGGTAGATATCATGTCTAATGGTCCCCTTAAAAGTCCTGGTTTAGCTGCTGTTTTGAGTGCTCTTTGGTGCGGACTTGGTCAAATTTATAATGGTCAAATCGGGAAAGGGATTGCGTTTATGATCATTCAATTTATTAACGCACTTTTAATGTTTATTATTATTGGTTTTATCACTTATCCACTTATGTGGATCTGGGGTATGGTTGATGCGTATCGGCAGGCCGAACAAATGAATATTCGCTCTACGGCAGTAGATGACTAACCTCTTGGGAGAAGGTGACTGCCATGTCACCTTCTTTGATCTTTTAAATATTTAAGCATCACATAAAATGTTTGATTTCTTACGACACTTTCTTCATTAAAAAGCTGGTGACTTCCTTCGTCCATCCTCACAATTTGGCTATTTGGGTACATAGACATGACTTTTTTCTCCCCGAAAGCAACATCAATTGTTTTATCCCTACTTCCTTGAATCATTAAAAACGAAATGTCTTCCTGTTTCTCTTCCAATTCCGCTTTTAACCAATCACCTAAGGCATAAAGCCAACTTAAGGGTAATACCTTTTCTTGCAACGGATCCAGTTTCGTAAAAGCAAGATACTCCTCGTCACTTGAATTTCTAGAATACACTCGTTTGATATTTTTAATAAAAGGCTTCGTTAAAAAAAGTCCTAAGGTAGATGTTTTCCAAAGATAAGGACGAAACAAAGGAGCAACTAAGACCATTTTTGAAAAGCGTGCTTGCTTATTTCTAACCAAATGTAGGGCAATTGCTCCACCTGTGCTATGTGCAACGAGGTAAGGTGTTTCACCGCCATGTGAAAAAAAGAAATCATATAGCCCCTTCGCCGTTTCAAAATAGTCATCAAAACTGTTCACTGACATACGCTCTCCACTAGAAAGCCCATGTCCTGGTAAATCATATACAATGACCTCATAGTGATTGTCGACAAGCTTTCGAATGGCTTTGCTTAAAGAGGCGGCATGATCTAAATATCCGTGAATCAAGAATACGGTTTTAGTATAGATGCTCGGTTTGAATTGTTGAACAAATAGGTTGTACCCGGCAACCTGTATGTAGCCATAATGATGCTCACAGTCTTTCATTTGCAAATCATAATACTCTTTATATCGCTCTATTTGATTAGACTCCACTCCAAATGGCAAGCACTCCGATCGAATCATTTCAAGTGATCGTCTAATCATTTTTCTCTCACTAACTCAGTTACACTTTCTACTTGCGCTGTCCATGGAAACATGTCAACAGGTTGAATCGACTTTACTTTGTATCCTTTTTTACATAGTCGATCTACATCTTTAGCTAATGTCGATGGGTTACAGGATACATACACCATTCGTTTTGGTTTTACTTCAATAATCGTCTGAAGTAACTTTTCGTCACACCCTGTTCTCGGTGGGTCAACAACGACAACATCAGGTTTCCACCCCTCTTTTTGCCAACGAGGAAGCAAGGTTTCTGCCTTCCCTACTTCATAACTGACATGGTGATAATCGTGGTTTTTGGCATTGTTTCTAGCGTCTACAATTGACGCTTCAATAACATCCATTCCTCGCACCTCTGCAGTATCTTTGGCCAACCATAAACCAATGGTTCCTACCCCACAATAAGCATCGACTACTTTTTCCTTACCCGTTAACTTAGCAGCCTGTTTCACTACATTGTAGAGTTTCACCGTTTGTTCTGGATTAAGTTGAAAAAAGGCACGTGCCGATAACGTAAACGATAAATCACCGAGCTTTTCTTCTATTACTTCCTCACCAGCTAAATGAACGGTCTTCTCCCCAAAAATAATGGAGGTTTTTTGGTTATTGATATTTTGGATAATCGATGTCACTTCTGGCAGGCGCTTTTTAATTTCAGCTACAATTGACTCTTTTCGTGGCAACTCTTCTTCTTTTGTCACAAGGACCACTTGTACTTGCCCCGTTTCAAACCCTACTCGAGTAACAATCGTCCGAATCGCCCCTTTATGCTTGCGCTCATTGTAGATGGAAACGTTCAAGTCTGCTAAAATTTGTTTCACAATATGAGTTACTTTATTGGTTGCTTTATGTTGAACCTTACATTGAGTGAGGTCTATTAATGTATGAGAATTCATAGCGTAAAGTCCTGCAATGACTTCGTCCCCGCGTTTGCCAACTTGAAGTTGACTCTTATTTCGATAATCCCACGGATCGTCCATTCCTATTGTATCGTGAATCATTAATTTCTCTAGATTAAGCTTTGTATGACGCTCAAACGCTTGTTTGACAATGTCTCTTTTTTCACGAAGTGTTGCAGCATAATTCATATGTTGCAATTGACAACCACCGCATTGATCAAATATAGGGCAAGGTGGCTCAATTCGTTCTTTGGACGGCTTGCGAATTTTGACTACTTTCGCTTCCGAAAACCTAGGATTTATTTTTGTCACTTCAGCCACAATTTCTTCATTAGGCAAAGCACCTGGAACAAACACAACTTGTTTTTTAAAATAGCCCACACCTTCACCATTGATTCCAAGTCGCTTAATTGTTAATGGAAACTTCTGGCCTATCTTCATATTAATTGACTTTTGGGCAGGTTTTTGGTTCATTTCATTCACTCCGTTCCTTCTTGCGTCCCCTATTATAGCATGATCCCACATTTCTTCCTAAACTTACTAGACCGAAAAAGCTACTAGATCTGCTAAAATAGACACAGAGATTTAAATAGAGGAGAGATAAATTTGTCTATACCTACAGATGTAGCTTCATTACAAATTATGGCCCATGTCTATAAGCGCGAAAGCTTACAGTCGATTTTTAACAAAACGGTTGAGAGTCTTGTTGAGCAAGTTCTTTACATTGATTGGGTTGGAATTTATATGTACGAAAATTTAGATCACAGATTAGTTGCCGCTTCTTCTTTTGAAGATGATATTAAATGGGAATGTAACGGAGAATTAAAGTTTCCTATTAAAAATTCAATGGAAGAAGAAATCGGAATGATGGTTGTTCGTAGCCGTCAACCTATTGCTTTTGATGTGACAGATGTAAGTACATTAGAAACGATTGCAGCCGCAATTGGACAGCAAAGTTTTGCTAACTAAAAAACCATGATTGGATCAGTCACCTTTTTATATGACTGATCCTTTTAATGTTTTATTAATTAGTTCTTTCTATGGCAATTGCCAGTCTGACATTTGTTTTTCAAACATGAGGTCATCTAAACTTTTGAATTCATACCCCAGTTCTCTCGCATCATCAATCACGCGAGGTAATGCTTCGGCATTGTCACTCGAAACGGAGTGAATTAACATAATAGCGCCCGGATGGATTCGTTTCATAATCTGATTATAGGCGTAGTCTCCACCCTTTTGTTTATCAACTTCCCAATCTTTATAGGCCATTGACCAAAATACATTCGTATAGCCTAGTTTCTCAGAAAGCACTAACGACCGTTCACTAAACTGCCCTCTAGGAGGACGTAAATAATTCATTTCCTTAACACCTGTAATTTCTGTAAAACGCTCTTTTACTTTGTTTAGCTCATTGGTCAGGCGACCATCTCCTACTTCCGGAAGACTTGGATGATGCCAGGAATGATTTCCGACAATATGCCCTTCATCCACCATTCGTTTGATTAAGTCCTCTGCGTCATTTAAATAATGCCCAGTTACAAAGAAAGCTGCTGGAACTTCTTTCTCTTTCAGTACATCCAGAACTGTTTCGGTATATCCATTCTCATATCCGTTATCAAAGGTCAGATACAGTTCCTTTTTCGATGTGTTTCCAATAAAAAATCCATTCGTTTTTTCTAACATCTCAAGATAATGAGGCTCTGTTGTTACTGGTTTGTTGTCCTTCTCAGGCTTATAGTTCCAATTATGAACGGTATTGCTGTAAGCAGAAGCAAAGGTGTTTCCGCATCCAAATAGTATGGCAAAAATGAGTGTTGCTAGAACTGTTGTTTTCTTAAGCATCAAGTATCATTCTCCCTCATTTTTTTGTTAGTTTATCACTGAAGAAGTCCTTTATGTATGATTACCTATTGACGATAAAAAATGTATAATTATTGTTAAATTGCTGTTTATCGTTTTTTGGGGATAAGTAGAAGTAGCTTGTTCGTTCCATTGCGCTCCAGCCACTCGCACCCGCAAGGAGGTGGCGAGCCTCCTCGGCTGCGCCTGTGGGGTCTCGCCCCTACCTCTATTTCCCGCAGGAGTCGAGTGCCTTCCGCTCCATTTCACTTTGAGGAAAAACGATATATTTTATAGCAACAATTCTTACGAAACGAACCTTCAAAAAAAAGAAGCCTTAGAAAATGGAGTATTCCCTTCTAAGGCTTCTTTATGTTAAAGATTATTTAAATACAGGCTCTTTAAATTGTGCTAATTTTTCAAGTGATGATTGATCTACATCTGCATGTAGGCTATTTCCGTGAGAATCCATTGTGACGATTGCGGCAAATCCTTCTACTTCAAGGTGCCACATTGCCTCTGGAATTCCGAATTCCATTAAGTCTACTCCTTTTACTTTCTTAATACAGTCAGCATAATATTGCGCTGCTCCTCCGATGGCGTTCAAGTAGACACCACCATGCTCTCCTAGAGCTTTTAGCGTTTTTGGACCCATTCCACCTTTACCGATGACAGCGCGAATTCCGAACTTTTTCATAATATCCCCTTGGTACGGTTCTTCACGAATGCTTGTCGTTGGACCTGCGGCTTTTACATGCCATTCTCCTTGATCGTCCTTCATCATAACAGGACCACAGTGATAAATCACTTGACCATTTAAATCAATTGGCGCATCATGATCCATTAAATGATGGTGAATTGCGTCACGACCTGTATGCATCATTCCATTAAGGATGACGACATCTCCGACCTTAAGCTCACGAATTTGCTCTTCCGTAATAGGAGCTTCTAACACGACTTCACGTACATCACTCGTGCTTTCTTCTGTTGCGGCTACTTCTTGTTCGATTTTCGTAAGGTCTACTTTTTCCCCGTCTTTATAAAGCCACTCTTGGATGTCACCCGTTTCTTGATCTAAAATGACACCTAAACGGCGATAAGCCCAGCAGTTATAAGCAACAGAAACAAAGAAACTAGCTGGCAAACGATTCATTGCTCCGACTTTACAGCCAAGTAATGTCGCTTCTCCACCAAATCCCATCGTTCCGATTCCTAATTTATTGGCATTTTCCAAAACATAATCTTCAAGTTTTTTCAGATCTTCATTTTCATTCACATCATCAACTGTACGGAAAAGTTGCTCTTTAGCTAAAGAGTAACTTGTTGTACGGTCTCCACCGATTCCTACTCCGATAAAACCGGCGCTACAGCCTTGTCCTTGAGCTTGATAGACAGAGTGCATAATACATTTGCGAATTCCATCTAAATCACGCCCAGCACGGCCTAGACCTTCTAGTTCTGTTGGCAAACTGTACTGTATATTCTTATTCTCACAGCCACCACCTTTTAATATTAAGCGTACATCGATTACATCTTTTTCCCATTGTTCAAAATGAATAACCGGTGTTCCTTCACCAAGGTTATTTCCTGAGTTCTTCCCTGTTAATGAATCAACAGAGTTTGGTCGTAGTTTTGTATCTTTCGTTGCTCTTTCTACTGCAGCATAAATAGCTTTCTTCATTTTAATTTGGTTGACACCAACCGGAACTTTCACTTCGAAAGTAGGCATTCCTGTATCTTGGCAAATAGGAGAAACTTTTTCGTCTGCCATTCCGATATTTTCTGTGATTGTCGATAGTGATAATGCTGCACGCGTTCCCGCATTTTCTCGAGCTTTAGCCGTAGCAATAGCTCGGCGTACATCATTTGGTAGATTTGTAGATGTTTCAACGATTAGTTGATACATGCTTTCTTCAAATTTCTTCATATCATCCATCTCCCTTTTTATACAAAACTCTATCCCATTACTATTATAATGCTAGTCCAAAAATTCCGAAAGTCTTAAGTGAAAGCGCGTCCAAATATAGAGGGAATTTAGGAACGATCGCACAAGAAAAAGGTTACTGAAATCTTTTTTTCAGCAACCTCTTTTCTATAGCAATCCCTTCTGTGTAAAGCCGTTCACTACTGATTCTAAATGTGTTGTCTTGTTCGTATAATGAATAATTGGTTTATTTGTTTTAGGAGACCACTCAATATGAGTAATGCTCGTATTGTTAATTTGGAATGGGCGATGAAACGTATGCCACTTCTCTCCTATCATGATATACATGAGAAAAATACTAATAAACCCACCATGAGAGACAATTCCAACATGATCATCTTTGTGAGCAAGCAGCATTTGATCAATCACGTGCTTACAACGTGCGGACAGCTGTTCCACCGTTTCAGTCCCCTCCACACCTGATGTTAAAATTGATGCTTCTTTTGTGACCGGATATCTCTCATAAATCTGTGGACGCGTTAATCCTTGAAGAGGTCCTAAATGTACTTCACGGACTTTCTCCCACTTATGAACTGTACGTTTTGTTACAGAACCAATAGCTTTAGCTGTTTCGTACGCTCTCATTAAATCACTGCTATAAAGATAATCGAGTCGAATATCTTTAAAATAATTGGCAACCAGACTCATTTGTTCTTGTCCTAATTCAGATAGTGGATAATCTTCCCACCCTTGAATTTTCCCACTTACATTTCCTTCTGATTCACCATGTCGGATCAGATATAAATTCATCGTCGAAGCTCCTTACTCTGACCAATCATGCCTAAATTGTTTACATTTTGTTTCAATATCATCTAGCATCGCAAGCAAGCGATCGATATCCTCAACTCCAGCTTCTTCTGGATCGATCGTATCTAGCACCGTCATGACCATATCAAGTCTGTTTTGCAAATAATTCATTTGTTCTTTCTTATCATGTATAGCTCCGCCCAATTATGTTCGCTCCTTTTTCTTTTAACAACTCATATTTTTGATGTGTAAAGTGTAACAGATTCTTCTCTCCATCACAATGTAGCAACAATATCTCCAAGTTGTTCTTTTGAATCCTTCGTTTTTACGTTATGATAAATGAAGTAATGATGATAAAGGAGTACGATCTCTGTGATTGACATTTTCCCAAAAATAACTCCTTCTCATGATCCATGGGAAGCTTATGAAGATATAAAAGAATTCGGAAAACTAACACTAACAAATATTGAATTTACGACAACCACTTTATGTAACATGCGTTGTGAGCACTGCGCTGTCGGATATACACTTAATTCAAAAGACCCTGACCCACTACCGATTGATTTGCTAATCAAACGATTAGATGAGATTCCCACTTTGCGTGCTTTCAGTATTACCGGTGGAGAACCAATGCTCTCAAAGAAATCAGTTGATCAATACGTTGTTCCGCTTTTGAAATATGCACATGAAAGAGGAATCCGAACTCAAATCAATTCGAACTTAACTCTTGACTTAAAACGGTACGAAAAAATCATTCCATATATAGATGTTATCCATATTTCTCATAATTATGGTAGCGTTGATGATTTTGCAGAAATTGGCTTTGCTGTGATGGACCGCAAACCAAGTCTTGAACAAAGAGAAAAACTATTTTATCAAATGGTAGAAAACGCAAAAGCTTTAACGAGCCAAGGAGTGATCGTTTCTGCAGAAACGATGCTGAATAAGCGTACTCTTCCCCATCTTGAAAGCATTCATAAACAAATTGTTGAGATGGGCTGTCAACGGCACGAGATTCACCCAATGTACCCAAGCGATTTCGCGAGCCAACTAGAAGTGGCCTCGCTTGCTGAAATTCGTGAAGGCATTCATCGCCTTTTAGATTGCAGGAATGAAGAGACGTGGATGCTTTTTGGTACGTTGCCTTTTTACCCATGTAGTCAAAATGAGGCCGACTTAGCATTACAAAAGCGCCTCTATTCCGCTAAAAACGTTACCGTTCGCAATGACCCAGATGGTCGATCTCGATTAAATGTGAACATCTTTGACGGGAATATCATTGTAACTGACTTTGGTGATACGCCACCATTAGGCAATATTCAAACGACCACATTGCAAAAAGCTTATTCTACATGGATGGAAAGTGACTTAGCTAAATCGCTAAACTGTCATTGCCCATCTGTAAAATGCCTCGGTCCAAATGTTCTTGTAAAAGAGGCTTATTATCAAGATGTTGATTTCACGAAACGGAAATCCAACCTGTAATAACGAAATAGAGGTTGTCTCCTACCCATTGTGCTTGGAGACAACCTCTGATTTTATTTAGGCTGATTTGCCGCTACAAATGTAAAAGAAAGATGGTCTTGAATTGGAATCCACGCTCCAATTCCTTGTTGTGTTACATTTTTCACTTCTAACTTACGTTTGCCACCCTTGAATGTTAAATACACTTCACCATATGTTACTTTCCCTTTTTCATTCGCAGCAGGGACATAACTGTGTAAGTAGCCTACTTGCTTTGGAGCAACATTATACGTGTTATTTTTTCTCGTACCTTGTCCGATTACCGTTTCAAAAGATAAAGGCAAACTCGTATGCTCTGTCGCTTTGATCATCATCATCTTTTTAACTGCTTCACTATTTGGAATCTTTGCCGTTAAACCACCATTTACCTTCTTTTGTTGTTCCTGATTATACGTTAATTTCTGAGGTGAACGTCCTCCACGATTATCCGCATAATTCGTATTCACTTTTTGATACTCCCAATTCACCTCTGTACCATCCGATTCATAGGCAAGTGGCCATTCACCTAAATAAATAGAAGCACGGAAGCCTAATGCTAATTTTGAATCATTAATCGTAGACTCATTTAAGATACGGATTAAGTCTGGATTTTCAATTGGAACATCTGCTGAATCTAATAATTCCTTCGCTAACGTACTTGGCTGTAAATAAGGTAAGTCTTGTGTTGGATTCGTATACGTATTTTCCTTTGAAATTTTCACAACAGAATCAGGTATTTTAAACCCTTTTTCTTCTTCTTTTTTTCCCTCGCCCTCTGCAAACACATTCCCAGATGCAGCTAACAATAAGATCGCAAAAAGCGCGACTACTACTCGTTTCATCTTTATACCTCCTCATTCAATTAGAGACATTGTTTTTTTATAGTGTGATCTTAAAGACAAATATTATCCATCACTACCGTTACCTTTCTTTTTTTGGTAACGTTAAAGACAAAGGGAAAAGTTGCTGAGTTCACCCAATCTTTACCCTATAAAATATAAACTTCGGAGGCAACCATGAACCATGTACATATTTTATTTATAGGAGCAGGTCGGATGGCAGAAGCCATTTTTGCCGGTTTGCTACAAGCAAATCCAGAAATGAAGATTACAATCTCGAATCAAAAAGACAAAAGTAGATTAAACAAATTACAGAAATCTTATTCAATTCATACAACGAAAAATTGGAGAAATACCGTTAAAGAAGTAGATGTCATCTTACTAGCATGCCCTCCATCTGAGCATCCTAGCGTCTTAGAGGAATTATCTCCACTTTTACATGAAGGTCAGTTTGTCATGACTGTAGCTGCCGGGATCGGTCCATCCACTTTAGAGGCAGCTTTACCAGATGGAACTCCGACAGCATGGTTAATGCCAAACACATCCGCCGATGTTGGAAAGTCTATGTCCATTTATTGCTTTGGCCAACATGTGAATGAACAACACAAAGCGCTATTTACAACCATTGTCTCAGCCATCGGTCCCTCAGAAGAGCTTTCTGAAGAGCAAGTTCATCATCTAACGGCAATAACAGGAAGTGCTCCCGCCTTCTTATATTCCTTTGCTGAAGCACTTGAACAAACAGCCACTTCTTACGGTATTAGTGCAGAGCAAGCACGAAAGTTGGTTCTCGAGATGATTATCGGAAGTGCAGCCATGTTAGACAAACATAGAGATCCACAAAAATTGCGCGAACAAGTTACCTCACCTGGAGGCGCCACTGCTGCAGGACTAACCTCTTTGGAGAAAGATGATTTTTCGAACTCCATTAAAAGAGCAATCCAAGCAACAAACCAACGCGCAAAAGAACTCGGTTCTAACTAAAGATGCTTCGCAAGAGGGGCTTTTATTGATATTCAATACCGGCCTTAGTGGAATGAAGCGGAAGGTACTTGACTCCTGTAGGAAATAGAGGAAAAGCCAAGACACCACCGACGAACGTCGTGGGGGCTTGGCTTCCTCCCCACGGAAAGCAAGTACCCAAAGCGCATGAAACGGACCCGATAAGGAAGATAACAAAAAAGTCTGGCTTAGATATACCTAAAGGCTACCTAAGTCAGACTTTTTGATCCTTAATGAGCACCTTTCCAATTGAGCTTTCTTTCAACTCGTGGAAAAAACCATTGAATAAGAGGACCAATTGAAAAAGTAACAATTAACGTTCCAACCCCAATAGGACCTCCTACCAAGAAAGCAGCTACAAGAGCTGTCACCTCTGTTATCGTTTTTGCTACCATTAGCTTTACTTTAAACAAGTCCCTTACCGCAAACATAAACCCGTCAATAGGGATAATAGCAAACTCTGCTTGTAAATAAACGGATGCTCCACAAGCAATAATTACGACACCCCCTAATAAAATTAGGAGTTGAATCCAAAACCCATTGAACACTATATTAGGGAAAACAATTAGAAGCCAAAAATCAATAAAATATCCTATTAGGAAGATGGTTAGTAGCGAAACGATAACCGGACGTGATTTCGTTAATATGGCATTAATGATAATAAGGATAATTCCAACAAAGATTACCCAATTACCAACTGTAAAAGGAGTTTGATGAGCCAAGCCCACATTTAAGGCATCCCAAGGACCTGCCCCCAGCCCTGCTAAGATTGTTAAAGTTACGCCAAAAGAAACAATCATCAATCCCACAATATAACTAAAAGCTCTAATAAGAAACGTTCTCATATTTTTCTCCACTCTTCTTTCTTACCTTTAAGATTCTTGTTTATCTGATTTTTTCCCAGTACTTTCCCCAATTTCCTCACTTATATTTCGCCAATTTCCGAGGAAATAGTATCCGCCTGCAATAACGCTACTTATTATAAAACTGATACCCATCCCTAGAGCTATTCCACTTTCTCCAAGCCAAGCTGAGAAAATAGCGGTTAATGGATACCGTAATATCCAAAACGAGATAATGTTCAAAATTAAAACAGGAAACATGGCTCCAGCTGCTCTCGCTATTCCATTCAAAACAAAGTTCACACCTAAAAATGGGTAAAAGAAGGCAATCGTTCTAATATACATTGTTCCAAACTCAACGGTTTCCTCATCTTGAACAAACATTCGTATAAAGAACTCTGCCCCAACAAAGACAATCGTGCTTATGACCAAGGAAACCATCACGATGAGAAATAACCCTTGCTTTGCTATTTCATTTACTCGTCCCCATAGCTTAGCCCCGATATTTTGCCCGGCCATACTATTCACTGCCGACCCTAATGTAAGTGCCGGAAGCATTATTAAGCTATCTAATCTTTGTGCCGCACCAAATCCAGCAACGGCCCCTTCACCAAAACTAGTCACAACTGTCATAATGGCTAATATCCCTCCTGAAATAGCCATCATGGACAATCCAGCTGGGAGACCCATTTTGAGCAAAACAAGAAAGTACCTCTTCTCAGGGAGTTTTGGAATTTGAAAAGGAACTCCAGCTTTATTTATGGAGAACCATAGTCCATATACAAATGCTGTTCCTTGTGAAATGATCGTGGCATACGCCGCTCCTTCAATCCCCCATTTAAATACGTAGATAAATAGTGGGTCAAGTAACGTATTTAACAAGACTGCTATGACGATAAAGCGGATAGGCGATACGCTGTCACCTAACGCTCTCAAAACGGTTCCGATAAAGTTATAACCAAATAAAAATAAAATCCCAATGAAATTAATTTGTAAATAAGATTGCGCCAAAGGAAGGATATCATCAGGAGTTCCCATAAATCGTAAAACGGTCCCAGAAAATATAAATCCAAGTAAACCTAGCAAGAGGGCTAACGTTCCTAATACAAAAACAAATGCATTTAATGAGTCTTTCAACCCCTCTTCGTCATTCGCTCCTTTTCTTTGACTAATGACCGTTAATGTTGCACTATTGATCCCTATAATAAAAGAAAGAGTCGTAAAAACAACTGTTGCAGAAATTGTAATTGCTCCTAATGCACTAGGGCCTAATAAGTTCCCTACCCACAAAGAATCAATAAATTGATACGACGCTTGTAATAAATTTGTTAAAAAGATAGGCCAAGAAAATAAGATCATTTTCTTCATAATAGGCCCATTTGTAAAATCCATTTGCTTGGACTGTGACATAAAAATCCCCTTCTTCTTTATAAGAAAGAAACACCACCTATGTCGATATGGCAGGATCGGCCTCTATTTTTGTCATGCTTCTTAATTATAGTAAACAAAGCTACTTTAGCAAGAATTATTGTAAGTGAATTTTTCTGGATAATAGTGAAATAGAATGGCAAATACTTGACTCCTTCGGGCAAAAGAGGAAAAAGCAAGCCACCACAGATGAAACGTCGTGGTGGCTTGCCATCCTCCCCGCGGAAAGCAAGTGCCTAAAATGGCAATGGAACGGTCCCGATCAGGGCGAAGAAAAGAAAAAACCACACAGGATAGGAAACCAGCCCTTTCTATGAGCCGAATTCTCATGCAGGCGCCTTCGCTTCTCGGAGTATGGTTCCTATTGCTATTTCATAACGACCTGACTCTAGTTCGCACTTTGATTCATACATTCATATGTCTCAGTGATTCGTATTGAATCTTTAACCGACTGATAGATCGGACAATTTTTTCGCGTTAACTCAAATATTTTTCCTAACTTTTCATCTGATGCATCTACGTCAAAAAGAGTAAAATGCAAATGAATATCTGTTACCTCATTCGCTCCAGCTTCATTTCTTTTTACGTCCGCTTTAATACGTATGTCTTTATAAGAAAGACGTTTCTTTTCTAGTATTTTTCTAAGTACTCCTCCACTACAAACAGCTACAGAAGATACAAGTAGTTGATACGGACGGAATCCGTAGTCAGCATTTCCTGACACCTCTAACTGTCCAAATTCAAGGTCTGTTACAAAGCTATTCTCCATCATTTTATATTCCATTAAAAAACGCCTCCTTCATCTTAAGATAGTGAGTGTCATTATCTTATCATGCTTCTTATTGTATCAGTCTCTCTTTCTAACGTCATGTTCTATGCCAAAATTACATATGGTCATCTAGAAGAGAAGAAGCTAAAATAGATAAGGCTCTCGAAAAATAAAGTGAGGTTTTTAGATGAATCGTTTTCGTTTTTGGGTATTAGTTAGCATTGTTGCAATTAGTGGCTTCAGCCAAGGAATGCTACTCCCCCTCATCTCTGTTATTTTCGAGCAAGACGGGTTATCAGCGACATTGAATGGACTAAACGCTACTGCTCTTTATATTGGGATTCTTCTTGTCTCTCCGTTCATGGAGCCACCCCTAAGAAAATTTGGGTACAAACCTATTATTATCATTGGTGGGTTAATTGTCATTCTTGCTCTTGCTCTCTTTCCTTTATGGAAATCCTTCTGGTTCTGGTTTTTCTTGCGACTATGCATCGGAATTGGTGACAATGCTCTGCATTTTGGAACTCAAACATGGATTACCTCCACCTCTCCTAAAGAAAAGCGCGGTAGAAATATAAGCATTTATGGTGTCTTTTTTGGAATTGGCTTTGCCATGGGTCCTTTAATGACTCCACTTATTTTTATTCATGAAGCATTGCCCTTTATTATTTCAGCTAGTCTTTGTTTAGTAGCGTGGTTATTTTTATTTGCTTTGCAAAATGACTTTCCGGAAAAAGCAATTGAACTGACCTCTTTTCGAGACACTGCTAGTCGTTTTAAAAAAGCCTTTTCCTACTCCTGGGTTGCTTTATTGCCAGCAGTAGGGTACGGCTTTTTAGAGGCATCATTAAATGGCAGCTTCCCAGTGTATGGTTTGCGAATTGGCATGGACGTTACCTCTGTCTCTATTTTATTAGTTTCATTTGCGATAGGGGGAATTGTGTTTCAACTTCCTCTCGGGATGTTAAGTGATCGTTTGGGGAGAAAGAAAATATTAACGTTCATTTTAGCATTTGGCAGTGTAACCTTTTTCCTTGCGAGCTTTCTGGAGCAAAATGTAGTTGGTCTTGGTATTTGTTTGTTTATCGCAGGTATGTTAGTTGGTTCTACTTTTTCTCTTGGTATTAGTTATATGACTGACTTAACACCGAAGTCTCTTTTACCGACTGGCAACATTTTATGTGGCATTGCGTTTAGTGTAGGAAGTCTCTTAGGCCCTTACATGGGTGGTCTCTTTATTCAATTCATAAGTGGCATCAGTTTCTTTCTTGTGATTAGCCTCATGCTATTGATCATATTTTTCTGTATCGCATTCCACAAACAGAAAGTCATTGCTTAATGCTTTGTTCTAGTCATGTCAAAGGGATGTCCCAAAAGGTCCGTTGACCTTTTGAGACATCCCCGAGACAGCCTCTTATTCTGCTACTAAACTCTATGTATGTTATTTCTTTAGGGCTTTAAAATCTTCAGCTGCTTCTCTTGTTGCTTTCACTATCTCTTCGGAGCTTTCTTTTAAATGTGAAGCTGTTTCTCCAATTAATTTGACATCTTTTGAAATGTCTCTTACAACAGAAGAAACTTCATTAGCAGTCGTTCTAACTTGATCGACAATCTGTTCACGATTATCTCTAAGAAACTGAACCGCATTTTCAGTTCCTTCCCTAATCTGACGTAATTCTGCTAACATTTTTGTTCTCCATTCTTTTTTAGCTAGAACGATCGAAATCAAAATAACAGCAAAGATCCAGATCAACTTAAAAGAATTTGTTTTCTTCTCCATTTCGCTCCTCCTCTTTTCTGTCTTACCATTATTTTAGCAAGAAATGGCGAGAAAAGAAAAGAAAGAAAATAAATAACGCCTTCAAAAACGAATGATTACTCATTCATTTTTGAAGTAAAAAAAACTTCCTTCTTTTAGTACTTCAATTTGTCCCGATTCAAGTAATAAGTCTAAGTGACCAAATGTTTCGGAAAACGTTAAATCAGGTTGTTTCCTATGCTTCTCCTTAAACAAACGATAGCTAATTTCATGGGCAGTCATTTTTTCACTTGAAATCAATTCTTTTATTGCTTTTGCTCTTTCTAGATGCCCTCGTAATCTCTGGTCAACTAATTGATCAACGTTGTGAACCATATCCCCATGCCCCGTCATAAGTAATTTCACTTTTAAAGATTTGACTAATCGTAAAGAGTCTCTATACTGAAGCAACGTTCTCGGTCTTTCCTCTCCAGTCATAGGAGCTTCAAGTAATGCATTAGAAGAAATTGTGGCTAGTAAAACATCCGCCCCAATGGCTATTTGATCCTGTTCACGAATAATCATAATATGATTTTGCGAATGACCTGGTACTTCTATTACTTTCCAGCCTGGAAGCCCTGGTACTTCGTCGCCATGTTTTACAACAATATCTAACTCTGTTGCTTCAATGTAATTAATATAGGCAGCGCTAGATTTTTCAATTTTACTTAGAAGTTCAATAGGAAGTCCGTTTTCGATATACAACTGACGAAGATACTGTTCATACTTCCTGAAAAATTGTTGATCCTTTTCAATCCATGGTTTTAAGTACCGATGACCAATCATTGTGGCGTGTTTGAATAAACTAGCCAAACCGATATGATCAGGGTGGTGATGGGATAGAATAACTTGATCAATATCTTCAACTTCATATCCAAGCTGATTCAGCTGTTTTATTAGCTCTTTTCTACCTTCACCAGTAAGAGGTCCTGTATCAAACAGCGTGAGTGACTTCCCACAAATTAAATAAACATGAACAGGACCTACAAGAAATGGTGTTGGAATGGTTAATTGATGAATCGTTTCAGCGCAAACAGTCAATAGACAGCCTCCTTTTATAAAGTATGGAGAACTTCTTTACATCTTACATCTTTAGACGGCAACATTTCCACGCCATTCTATTGATTATTAATTATATGCTTGAGTTAAAAAATCATCCGTTTCTACTTTTTCAAATCCCTCGTGGCTTGATTTTTTTAACTCATTTAACTCACTTGCTAAACGGTCCAACTTTTTTTGCATTTCCTCAATCATCTTTTTCTCTGAAACTGTCATGGTTTCCCTCTCCCTTTTATGAATTGATTGAGCAGTCGCTCACTTTTTATTTAGCTTTAAAGAACACCTTTTATAATGTTAAAAATATTCTAACAATAAACTATGCGATTTGTAAACTATTTTTTTAAATGTTTCAAACTTTGTTACAATTATCTAGTTATGCACAGACTTATCAACAGAATTGTGTATAACTTTATAGGCTATGTTGATAACACTGAAATAAATGTGAATAACATGTTCTTCATGTATATAGATTTAGTTTGTTCGACAAGTTCTAACAAATTTCCTTTTTGTCTAAAAATTGTAACAATTCCATCTTTATTTCGCTTACATCCATGATATACTAGTCATTGTAAGATATCAAAAGAACAGGTGGGGTTATCATGAGAAGACAATCCACATCATTTGAAGAACTTGTTTTAGAAAACAAAAAACAGTTACTAAATGATCCAGAAGCTTTAGCTAAAATTGAAGAACGTATCGATGAAAGAACATCTGTCTCTTCAAAGGAAGAACAAGATAAAAAATAAAAAGTTGTTTTTAAGGGGGCGTTCACCACGTGTTCGTTCCATTGCGCTCCAGCCACTCGCACCCACAAGGAGGTGGCGAGCCTCCACGGCTGCGCCTGTGGGGTCTCGCCCCTACCTCTTCTTCCCGCAGGAGTCGAGTGACTTCCGCTCCATTTCACTAAGAGGAAAACGTTTTTTCACAGCAACTATCTTTAAAAACAGCCAAATAAAAAGAGCGATTTTACCATTGTTAGGTAACTCGCTCTTTTTTTGTTGACTTTTCTATCTTAAGACTGAAGGAAAACAATTGGAAAAATAAACGAATAGATCCAAAATATTAACGCAAAGTAATAGCAGGTTAATGAACATTTGTTACACATCCATCATTTTTTTGTGTGAAAGGAAGTAAGAAAATGGATAATGTTATGCTTGCTCGAATGATCTTTGGCACTTCTATTGCTTTTCATATTATTTTTGCGACTTTAGGTGTGGGAATCACCTTAATGATTTTAGCAGCAGAGATCATGCGGATCATTCGCAAAGATGAGGATTATGGCACACTTGCTAAACGTTGGACAAAAGGTGTAGCCATTTTACTCGGGGTCGCGATACCGTCTGGAACGATTGTCGCAGTTATGTTAAGTCTACTTTGGCCAGGGTTTATGGAAATTGTGGGAGAAGTTATTGCGCTTCCTTTTCAAGTTGAGATTTTCGCTTTCTTTTTAGAAGCTCTTTTCCTCTCTATTTATATTTATGCTGCTGATCGCCTCTCCCCAACGATGAGAATTGTGAGTGTTTTCTTCGTTGCTCTTGGTGCTACAGCTTCAGCCGTGTTAATTACCAATGCCCATGCATGGATGAACACCCCTCGAGGATTTGACTTGGTAAATGGTCAAGTAACAAATGTGAACCCATTAGCTGCAGTCAATAACCCTAGTTTCTATGTTACGTCTCTCCATGTAGTGGGCAGTGCTTATATGACCGGGGCATTTGTTCTTGCTTCCGTTGCTGCCTATAAACTATTTAGAGGCGGCCTTTCAGAAAGAGAATATTCTTATCACCGAAAAGGGCTTACTCTTTCGCTTGCTATTGGGTTACTTATGACTTTTTATACTATGAATAACGGACATGATACGGCAATCATGCTTCATGAACATATTCCTGTAAAACTCGCGGCAGCAGAAGGATTATTTGAAACACAAGCGAATGCCCCTTTAGCTATTATGGGCACGCCTGACCCTGAAGCTGGAAGAGTTGTTGGTGGCATTGAAATCCCTGGGATGCTTAGTTGGTTAGCGACTGGATCAACGGACGGGGTTGTACGAGGATTATATGATTATCCACGTGATGAGTGGCCACCTCTATTTGTACATACATTGTTTAACGTCATGGTAGGAATAGGCTCCGCTCTCTTTGGCTTAGCTGTATTGTTTTGGATTTTCTGGTTTATAAGAAGAAAATCTCAGAAGCCATATCCGAAATGGTTACTTGCTGGGCTCGTTGCATCAGGTCCTCTTGCCATGATTGGAATTGAGACAGGTTGGATCTTTAGTTGTACTGGTAGACAACCTTGGACGATTTATGGAATTCAGCGAACAGGAGAAGCTGCAACGACTTCTGGAAATCTCGGAATGTTATTTGTGCTCTTCGTATCTCTGTATCTCGTTCTTCTTGTCATAACAGCCCTTGTTATGCACTTTTACTTTAATCGAAATCCAGTTTCCAACGATTTAGAATCAGCAACTTAAGGCGGTGAATGGGTATGGAAGATGTTTATATAGCAATTATCATTCTGTGGGCTTTTCTTTATATGTACGCGATTGCTGGCTCCATTGATTTCGGAGCTGGATTTTGGGCGATGTACTATAGAAAAAGGACAGACACAAAAGCAGCATCCGTTGCAAATCGTTATTTATCTCCTTCTTGGGAAGTAACAAACGTGTTTCTTGTTTTACTCGTAGTTGCATTGGTGAGCTTTTTCCCAGGAGCTGCAGCGACTCTAGGAACGTTAATGATTGTTCCTATTTGCTTAGTACTCTTTCTTTTGACGATACGAAGTGCTTTCATGGTTTACTCTTATTCAGTCCAAAAATATACGAATATGCTAGTCATCATTTCTGGAGTAACTGGACTGCTAATTCCTGCATTGCTTATTAGTATTTTACCGGCTGCCATTGGAGGGTTTGTAGAAGTTGTTGGCGACAGACAATATATTTTGATTGATCAGTTATTTACTAGTCCAACATTCTACACTCATCTTGGCTTCGGTCTAAGTACAGAGTTGTTTTTATCGTCTTTGTTGTTAAGTGATTATGCGAAAGAAGCAGGCTCTGAGGAGACCTATCACGTATATAGACGGAACGCAATCATTCTCGGACCGATTACATTGTCTTTTGCCGTGGGGGCGATTATGACTCTTATTCCAGAAGCCTTTTGGATGTTTGAAAATATGGCTAATGAGTGGCTATTGTTTACGTTATCACTATTAGCCTTTTCAATCGGCTATAGCGCCCTTTGGTGGCCTTCTAAAAAGTTTTCCATCGGCAGACCAAGAGTAGCCGTTCTTCTTATTGCTTTGCAATTTGGACTAGCTAGCTTTGCTTACGGCTCCGCTCATATGCCTTATTTCCTTTATCCTGACGTTACCATTTATGATGCCTTTACAAATGAAGTGATGTTTCATCTCCTTTTAATCGGATATGGAGTTGGGATGGCCATTTTAATCCCTGTCTTCATCTGGTTTTGGCGTCTCTTTATGAAAGACAAGAGATACTTACGGCAAGATGCACCTCATTAGAAGAGAAAAGGGAGCCAACAGGTTAAATCTAGACCTGTCGGCTCCCTTCTTCATTATGAATTCGTAAGTTCCATAAATTCATCAACATCAACAAGAATCAAATCAATTGCTTCTTGCCAAAAGTCTTTCTTTGTTAAATCAACGTTCAGATGTTTGCTTGCAAGATCCTCGACCGTCATGCTAGCTGTATCTTGTAAAAGCGCAATATAATCATCTTCAAATGACCTTCCCGCTTCAAGTGCCTTTTTATAAATTCCTAAGCTAAACAAAAAGCCAAATGTATATGGGAAGTTGTAAAATGGGACTCCTGTAATATGGAAATGAAGCTTGGATGCCCAGAATGTTGGAGAATACGTTGCTAACTGATTGCCATACGCTTCTTTTTGTGCGTCTTCCATTAGAGAGTTAAGTTCTTCTACTGATAATAATTTTTCTTTACGCGCTTCATAAAACCTAGTCTCGAATAAAAATCTAGCATGAATATTCATGAAAAAGGCAAGCGATCGAGAGATTTTGTTTTCAAGTAAAGATAACTTCACCTCTTCTGTTGGTGCCTCTTTTACTAATGCGTCTGCGATGATCGTTTCCGCAAATGTAGAAGCTGTTTCAGCAACATTCATCGCATATCTTTGAGCAAGTGGGTCCATATCTTTTAGGCAATGCCCGTGATACGCATGCCCGAGTTCATGAGCTAATGTGGCTACATTCGCCATTGTTCCGTCATATGTCATGAAAATTCGTGATTGCTTTGAAAGTGGGAAAGATGTGCAAAAACCTCCTGGACGCTTACCGGCGCGATCCTCCGCTTCAACCCATCCATCACGAAGCGCTCCCTCAGTGAACGAAGCTAATTTCGGACTAAATGGTTGAAAGTGCTTAATAATCAGGTCACAAGCATCTTCATAAGAAATAGACGTATCTCCTTCAACTGGCAAAGGTGCGTGAACATCGTGCATCGCTAATTTTTCAACACCTAACAATTGAGCTTTTCTAGTCATAAACTCATAAAACTTCGGTTTATTTTCCGTAATTGTTGACCACATCGCATCGAGCGTTTCCTTTTTCATTCGGTTTATAGCAAGAGGCTCTTTTAAGACGTCGCCCCACCCCCTTGCATGATATAAATTCAAGCGGAACCCAGCCAAATGGTTCAACGTGGAAGCAAAGAGATCGGCTTCTTTTTCCCAAGCTTTTTCTGATACTATCTCAGCTCGTTCTCTTACCGAACGATCCGAGCTATTAAGTCGATTTTGTAATTGTCCTGCAGAAAGCAATTTCTCCTGTCCATTCTCTTCGAATGGAATTTGCATTCTACCAACCGCTGAATTGTACACATTTCCCCATGCATGATATCCATCTATAGCAAGCTCCGCTGCTAGCTTTTCTTCGTTAGGTGATAGCTTCTCTTTTGCTTGTAGACGACGTTCTTCTAGATTAAAAGTGACACCTGATAAAGAAGGACGTGAAACAAGATTCTCCCATTGATTCGCATCTAGTTCTCCTAAAAAGTCTTCAATCGTCCCCCAGATATTTTGGATCTTTGTAGCTTGCTCCGTCATTTTCCCTTGCCAAAGTGTTGCCTCTTTATCTTTCACGTTTTGAGCCGTTAAACAACTAACAAATGCACTCGCTTGTCTTGTTCTTTGCATTAGTTGTTGGACGCTATGTATATGCTGCTCTAGCTGATCAAGCGTTACTTCTTCCCCTATTGAATCTGCCAACTCACCTAACAACCTATCCGTCTCTTTCACAAAATGAGCAAACTCCTCAGAGTGACTTCCGCCTTTAAAAATGGAGTCTAAGTCCCATACTTCAGGATATTTCATCTATATATTCCTCCTTATTATTTCGATTTCCGTAATAACATTCTATCAGAAAATTAATAAAATTGCATGTTTAATAAATTCACTCATTTGTTTTTCAAAGCGTGGTTTTGAACTATAATGAAAATATAACAAAGGTGAAGGTGTGGTTTAAATGAAGTTAGACACAACCGACAAACGCATTCTAGAACTTCTTACAGGTAATGGACGAATGTCTTATGTAGACATTGCCAAAGAGCTAGGTTTATCACGAGTAGCCATCAGGGAACGGATTAACCAGTTAATGGAAGAGGAAGTGATTGAAAAATTTAGCGTCGTCATTAATTCAGATAAAGTCGGCAAAAAAGTTTCAGCATTTTTTGAAGTTGACTGTGAACCTACTTCTCTCGTTGCAGTAGCAGAAACATTGGCCGAAAACCCCAGAGTGGCAAGTTGCTATCAAATGACAGGTCCAAGTACTTTACATATGCATGTACTCGTTGAGGACTTTGATCAGCTCGAGCAATTTACGAACGAAGAATTATACGCTTTAAAGGGAATCACTCGAGTAGAAAGCCACATATTATTAAGGCGATTTAAAAGTCGCACTGGGTTGAAACTATAAGCTAAAAAATAGGGATGCGCCACCCGGTCTGAACTTGACCTTTTACGCATCCCTAAATGGGTATTACCATACAGCTATATGCCCGTCCGTTCTTGATTCTGTCCCTCCGACTAAAACGCCACTTTCAGGATCTCGCCAAATAATTTGACCTCTTCCAAATGGACCTCCTTCAAGCTCCACCTTTACGTCATGCCCTTTTCTAGCTAGTTCTTCTGCTATATGTGGAGCTAAATGACGTTCAACATGAATTTTTTTCCCTTCTGACCACATCCAGCGAGGTGCGTCCAAGGCTGCTTGAGGGTTTAATCCGAAATCAACTGTATTCACAACAACTTGAACATGACCTTGTGGTTGCATAAACCCACCCATCACACCAAAGGGACCAACTGCTTGATCTCCTTTCGTTAAAAAGCCTGGAATGATCGTATGATACGTTTTTTTACCTGGCTTTAATGCATTATCATGAGATGGATCTAATGAGAAATTATGACCACGGTTTTGCATAGCAATCCCTGTTTCTGGCACAACAATCCCCGAACCAAATCCCATATAGTTACTTTGAATGAAGGAAACCATGTTTCCATCACCATCTGCCGTAGCTAAATAGACCGTCCCGCCTTTTTGTGGTGTTCCAGGCTCTGGCGTTAATGCGTCTTCGCCAATTTCGTTGCGACGTGATTGTGCATATTCATCTGAAAGGAGTTGCTCTACTGTTACACTCATAGACGATGGATCGGCAATATACTTCATGCCATCTACAAAAGCCAGTTTGATCGCTTCCATCTGTTTATGATAAGTATCAACAGATTCTTTTTCGGCAAACTCAAATCCTTTTAGTATATTTAACGCTTCAAGAGCGATGAGTCCTTGTCCATTTGGCGGAATCTCCCAAACATCATATCCACGATAATTTACACTAATCGGTGTCACCCATTCAGGCTTGTATGCTTCTAAGTCCTCTTTCCGTAAAAATCCACCATGCTTCTGGAAAAACTGATCAATCTTATCTGCCAACTCTCCTTCATAAAAGGCTTTCGCATTGGTCTCACCTATCAGTCGTAATGAATAAGCATGCCCCGGAGAAGTCCACAACTCTCCCGCTTTAGGAACCTTTCCACCTGGAGCAAACGTCTCAAACCACGATGTAAATTCGTCCCCTTCTAATAAGCGAGAGTACGCTTTATAAGCACGTTCCCAATACTTTGCCAACGTTGGCGTTAACGGAAACCCTTCTTCTGCATACTTAATGGCAGGTTCTAGCACTTCACTTAGCGGCAACTTCCCAAATTTCTGCGATAGCTCAGCCCACGCACCTGGTGTACCGGGGACCGTAACTGGAATCATCCCAAACTTCGGTAATTCCTTTTCATAGCCTGCTTCTTTCACTGCTTCCATCGTGAGTTTACTAGGAGCTTGTCCGCTTCCATTTAGTCCGTGAAGCTTTCCATCGACCCAAACTAATGCAAAGCAATCAGATCCGATTCCATTCGACGTTGGTTCAACGACTGTTAAGCAAGCTGCAGTGGCAATTGCCGCATCAATGGCATTTCCACCTTTCTTTAATATATCAAGACCCGCTTCAGCCGCAAGCGGTTGAGAGGTTGCAACCATCCCCTTCTTTCCATAGATAACATTACGACTTGATGGATACGGATATGTATGTGGATTTTGATTCATTTTCTTCCCCCCTATTATATTTCGAGTAACTAAACAATAGATAAATAAATTATAAAGGATTAAGCTAAGCTTCGTCTATGAACAACTTGCTTTTCCTTTAAAACAAATATTACTAGCAGAGACAATTAAAAGCCTTCTACGATTTGTTATCATAGAAGGCTTTGTAAGCTACAATTATTTTACATGTTGTAAATATGGTGTTAAATCAATATTTAAGTTTTCTGCTAAACGCTTCCCTAGTTCTTCATCCGCACGATAGAAGTTGCAAATCGCTAATAGTTTAGTTTGATATGCAACAGATGAGATATCAGCAGTAATGTTTCTCACTAACGCATCTTGCTCTTCTTTCGAGTAACGGCGATACACTTGACCTGCTTGACCAAAGTTATTGGTCTTATCAATTTCTTGTCTCCCAGCTGTACCTTGAACAGGAGTGTGATGATCGGTATAAGCACCGTCTTCTTTCGGTGTATGCTCATAACGGTTCGGCTCATAGTTAATTCGGTCTGTTTGCTGTTTGAATGCCATCGCCCCATCACGCTGGTTATTGTTCACTTGTGCAAACGGACAGTTAATAGGCAGTTGTAAATAATTCGGACCTACACGGTAACGTTGCGTATCAGAGTACGAGAACAAACGACCTTGAAGAAGCTTATCTTCTGATGGTTCAATACCCGTTACAACCACTCCTGGGTTAAAGCCCACTTGCTCTGTTTCAGCAAACACATTCTCTGGATTTTTGTTTAACGTCATCGTTCCAACAAGTTGATAAGGAATGTCTTCTTCAAACCAATCTTTCGTAGCATCTAACGGATCAAAATCAAACTTATCCATGTCGGCCGGATCTAAAATTTGAACGTAGAAATCCCACTCCGGATACTCCCCATTTTCAATTGCCTCATATAAATCTTGAGAAGCATGGTTGAAGTTCTCCGCTTGTATCTTTGCCGCTTCTTCTGGAGATAAATTCTTAATACCTTGCTTTGGCACAAAGCGGAATTTCGCATATACCGTGTTACCAAACTCATTTACTAGTTTAAGAGCATGAACACTCGAGCCACGCATATGACGGTAGTCTGCTGGAATTCCTTCATCTGATAAAAGGTGCATTAGCATATTCGTTGTTTCTGGTCTTAATGACCAGAAATCCCAATAACGATCAGGATCTTGGCGACCAGTCCGCGGATCTGGCTTTAATGAATGAACTAAATCAGGGAATTTCATCGCATCTCGGATGAAGAATACCGGCAAGTTATTTCCCACTAAATCCCAGTTCCCTTCTTCTGTATAAAATTTCACCGCAAATCCACGAGGATCACGAAGAGTTTCAGGCGAATGTAAGCCGTGAATTACGGTTGAGAAACGTACAAAAACAGGTGTTTCTTTTCCTTCCTCTTGGAATAAAGCAGCTTTTGTGTAACGTTTAAGACTATTTTTCACTTTAAATACACCATGAGCACCCGCACCACGTGCATGAACCACCCGCTCTGGGATGCGCTCACGATCAAAGTGAGCTAACTTTTCAATTAATTGATAGTCTTCTAATAAAGTAGGACCACGTTGCCCTGCTGTTCGTGAGTTTTGATTATCAAAAATAGGTGCACCTTGATTTGTTGATAACTTTTTCATGTATGTTCCTCCTAATTAATTTCGCGTTTGTTGATAGTTAACTGCCATTTATTTATATTTCTATATAACCAAATCTAGTAGTATAAGAACCTTCATTTTTAATTTTGTTATCCGATCCGTTACATTACGCTTTAGGCACTTGCTTTCCGCGGGGAGGAGCCAAGCCCCCACGACGTTCCGTCAGTGGTGTCTTGCCCTTTCCTCTTTTTCCCGCAGGAGTCAAGTGCCTTCCGCTCCATTCCACTATAATTTAATCGAGAATCAATAGTGAAGATCTATACGAAAAAGGACCTTATATAAAGAAGTGTATATAAATTATTTAAAACAACTCCTTGTTTATAATAATTATTAATTGATTACGTTTATCATTGTAACCAACCGACCTTCCTCTGTCAACAACAAACGATAATAATTTTAAAGAGAGAATTATAATCAACCAACACAAACACAAAGAAAACCCTATAGAACAAGTTGTTCCATAGGGTTTTGATCATTTTTTTAATAAACGCTTATCATTTTTATTATACAAATGATAAAGAGGCTCGAGCCCTCTCCGCAAAAAGTGAGTGACTGGAGCGCAGTGGAACCCACAAGGAGAACATAAAATACAGCATTCCCTTCCTATTTCCGTCCATAATCCGCTTTAATTTCTCCCCATTTTTCCGTATGCCACTTTTTAATTTCGTTGTTGTACGTATTCGTTTGAAGCCATTTTTCCGCTCGGTCCATTAATGACCAGATATAGGCCGTCTTCTCATTTCGCTCTAAAGTCGATTTAGCCTTCTTTTGCTTCACCCATTTGATCGCGGTCATCGAATCCGAATAAATGGTCTTTGAACTTCCTTGTTCTTTTAAATAAGCTAATCCGTGAACAATCGCTAAAAACTCTCCCATGTTATTCGTACCAATATGTATTTCATCATGAGCAAACAATATTTCTCCCGTTTTCGTGTCTACTCCTTTGTATTCCACAATTCCAGGGTTTCCTCTGCAGCCCACATCAACAGATATACTGTCCCAATCCACTTCTTCATTAACATCGACTTTCGTCGCTTTTGAGGATTTGGTACTCGCTGGGCTCTTTCCTCCCGCTAACGCTGCTTCTGCCTCAGCCTTTGTTGGAAACGACTTGAATCTAGCCCCAGTAAACCCTTTCACTTGGGCTTCACATTCAGCCCACGTTGTAAAAATACCTGTCTTCCTCCCTTTCCAAACAACATAAAACTTCTTTTTCGCCACTATTCCACCTACTCTTTGAATAGAATTTTGATCTAAAGAAATAGTAACAGTGAAACCAATTTAAGACAATGAGGAGGCTATCGAAATGGATAAGCGCAACAGACAAAAAGGAAAAGCACTAACAAATAATCAAACTCCAAAGGAAAACTTACTGAACGAAGATGTTGCAAGTGAAATGATCGACAACGGTTCAAACCGAGCAAACGATAAGAAAAAATAAATAATCATATTTTATGTATAAAGTTGGACCCTTTTGCCAATAATGGTGCTAAAAAAGAGGTGCAATCCAGCGTGAATGTGACGATAAACCGCAAACGTTCAGTGAACGAGCCTGGTGACCTTATTAGCACGAAGAAAAACAAACTTTACGCCATTATCGAGGATCGTGGTGAGAAGTACCCATTCCACCTTCTATGCCTTGAAACGTTCACCATTGTTGAGAGTTATGACTCTTTACCAACCAATAAAGAACTAGAAGAAGACATCGGAGAAAAACTAGATGGCATTTACCAACATCGTGATTCTCATATAACGGTTAATTAAAACAAGCAGCATAAAAAGATCTTTCTAGCAGATTTGGGAAAGTGCAATGGCTTCACACGTTGCGCTCCTGCTATGAGAGACCCACTCATAGCAGGCTTAAAAGAAGGCAACGGCTCCGCTTATTGCTTAAAGGCCACTGAAAAAGGTGAAAAACACACCTTTTTCAGTGGCCTGTTTATTTTAGACTTGCATAGTCCAATGTAACAAATTCGTATCCTTTTTCTCGTAAGTCTTGAACCGCCATTTTTACCCCTTCTGCCGTTCCACTTTGAGGCTGATTCATATGAAGCAACACAATCGACCCGCTTGTTGCCTTTGAAATAGCCTGGTGCACTTCTGTCGCAGAAAACGTAGCACCTGCATCTCCTAATACATCAAAATTAACCACTTCTAACCCTAATTCTTGTACAATTTCAACGGCAACCTCATCATAAAAAGCCGTTCCTGAACGAAACAAGGTAGGAGCTTGTCCAGTTAAATTTTGGATCGTATGTTGATTGCCTAACACCTCTTCCTTTACCTCTTCTGGCGTTAAAGTACCATCTATTCCCCATGCCGATTTCCCTGTAACCGAAAGTGGTACATGAGCCGTTCCATGATTTTCAATTTGAAACAAAGGGTCATTCGCTAAGTTTAAAAACAATTCCTCATGTTCTATAATCCAGCGTTCATTGATGAACAAAGTTGCGGGCACTTGCTCTTGTCGTAAAAACGCAATCAGTTCTTCATCATAGCCATTTCCATAAGGACCACCACAAGCATCAAAGGTTAGAGCTATCACCTTTTCATCCGTGACCATATGTGTTTTGACACCATCCACCTTTTCCCCCCATTGCTTCGGTTTTCGATCTTCAAACTGACTTAGATCGAATTCAATTAGATCGATTTCCTCATCAGATAGCTCTATATCCGATGGTGTCACAGAATCCCCATTTTCATCTTCTGCCAAAAAATCCTGCTCATGATCCGATTGTTCTTCTCTTTCATTCTCAAATGAAATATCTGAAGAAGTCTCTACTCCACACGCTTTTAAGCTAATAACTGCCAATAGTAGTAAAATTTGAAACCACTTCATCTAGATGAACTCCCTTTCAATCATAATAATCCCCCTAAGATATCTTCCTAGGGGGATGGTCTTTACTCATTTTTCGAAGATTCTTTTTCATGCTTTTCCGATTCTTCAAACCAATCATCTAGCACTTTAGCATCTAGTACTCTACCTTCAATAAAAGAAGATTGCTTATCTAAAAACAGACTCTTCCATTCTACATCTAAGTCTTCAGCGATTTTAATAACTGTTAATAATTCCTGCCAAGCAACATAGCGCTTATACCAGAAAAACTGTGGTTGCTCCGTCATGTATGGGTACAGATCATCAAATTCGGTATGCTTACAATCTACGGTACGCTCAAATTGTGTCTTAGCCTGCATAACCCGCTCTTCAAAATACGTATGAATGTTTTTCTCTTCCACCTGTAATCCCTCCCAATTAAATTCTATCTAATGAAAAAATTTAAGAACAACACAAGAACATTCGTTATATTAATTCTAACCTATGCTAAATCTCCAAGATAAAGAATACATATGCCCGAATTATATTTATAATCATACCACGAGTAAGGTGTTTACTAAACGAAAAACAGTTAGAAAATTTTTGAAAAAGCGAAAATTTACCTATCTATTCACAAAATTGAAGCTACACTCTTTCTTAGGTATTTCTTAACGCCAATTCTTCTTCTCCTTAACACATTTAAAGCGTAAAAAATGGTGAATTCTTTAAATGTAAAATTTTTCATATGTTACTGATTCATTTCCATTGACGTTCATTGTCTTTCTCGATATGATTAATTCGGAAAAGAATACACATTTCGACAAAATTCTTAATTTCTATGAAGGGAGGAAAAGAATAATGTTATCCGTTAAAAAAGTACTAAATAATAATGTATTAGTGGCCGAACATCCTAATTATGAGGAAGTTATCTTAATTGGAAAAGGCCTAGGTTTCGGAAAAAAAGCTGGAGATTTCGTTGCTGATGAACAAGCTGAGAAGTTTTTTGTTTTAAAAGAAGAAAAAGAACAAGAACAATACAAGCAACTACTTGATTATGTTGATGAAGGTTTCATTGGACTGATGAATGATATTATTGAAATTGTGGAAGAACGCTTTTCTGTCCAGCTTCATGAGCACATTCATATCGCTCTAACTGATCACCTTTTTTATGCAATTAAAAGAGTGAAGCAAGGATTAGACGTTACCAATCCTTTTCTTCCTGAAACCGAACTCGCTTATCCGAAGGAATTCTCTGTAGCTAATGAAATCGTTGACTATTTAGGCAAACAATTAGACCTTACTATTCCTCCTGGAGAAATCGGCTTTGTTGCCTTACACATTCACAGCGCTTTAACACGACGGTCTCTAAAGGAAGTAAATCGTCACACACAATTGATTAGTGAATTAGTATCAGTAACAGAAACATCACTCAATTTATCCATTGATCGTAAAGATGTGAATTACTTACGCTTAGTCCGTCATCTTCATCATGCGATTGAGCGAATTAATAAAGGTCAATATTTTGACAATCAAGAGTCTTTAAAAAAGGTATTGCAAACTGAATATCCTGTATGCTACAATTTGTCTTGGAAATTGATGAAAATTATGCAACAGGCTCTAAAGAAAGCCATTCCAGAAGCTGAAGCGGTCTACTTGACCTTACATCTTCAGCGACTATCTAAACAGTAAAATAGCTACAGCTATCATAAATTTCTTTTTACGTGTTACTGGTTATGCAGGCATGAGAGGAAAGGAAGCGATTGCACGGACATTCCGCGCATCCCCTTGCCACTCATGTCTTTTTTTGTTGCATAAATATCAATTAATCCATTCAAAATAACTTTATAAGGAGGAATTATTATGTTTAAAAATTCGTTTGGCGTCATGCAACGTGTTGGTAAAGCACTTATGCTTCCTGTTGCATTATTACCAGCTGCAGGTATCTTGCTAGCTTTTGGTAATGCTTTGCAAAATCCGGACATGATTGCTCGTATTCCGGCTCTAGAAGCTGGTTGGGTCGTAATGCTTGCGAGTATCATGGAAAATGCCGGGGATATTGTTTTTGCTAACTTAGCGCTTTTGTTTGCTGTTGGGGTGGCTATCGGGCTCTCTAATGGAGATGGAGTTGCTGGTCTAGCTGCTCTAATTGGTTACTTAATTATTAACGTGACCATGAGCGTAATGGGTGGCTATGGTGACTGGTCACCAGAAATGATTTCAGGTGATCCTGGTATCTCGAATGTATTAGGAATTCCCACGCTACAAACTGGGGTATTTGGCGGTATTATAGCAGGTCTACTCGCCGCCTACACGTATAAGAAATACTTTAACATTGAGTTACCATCGTATCTTGGATTTTTTGCTGGAAAACGTTTCGTTCCAATTGCAACGGCGTTCTTCGGTCTATTAATCGGTATTGCTCTTTACTTTGTATGGCCTACGATTCAAGTTGGATTAAATAACTTATCGTACTTAATGGTAGAAACGAATCAAACAGCGTCTGCCTTTATCTTTGGTGTGATCGAACGTGCGTTAATCCCATTTGGTCTTCACCATATTTTCTATTCACCATTCTGGTTTGAGTTTGGTCAATACACAAATGCGGCTGGCGAGGTTATCCGTGGTGACCAACGTATGTTCTTTGCGCAATTACGTGATGGTGCTGAATTAACAGCAGGTACATTTATGACTGGTAAATTCCCATTCATGATGTTTGGTTTACCAGCTGCTGCACTAGCAATTTACCATTGTGCTCGTCCAGAACAGAAGAAAATGGTTGCAGGTATCATGGGTTCTGCAGCGTTAACTTCTTTCTTAACAGGTATTACAGAACCAATTGAATTTAGTTTCTTATTTGTTGCACCTGTTTTATTTGCTATTCACACCGTGTTTGCTGGTTTATCTTTCATGGTAATGCAAATTCTTGATGTTAAAATTGGTATGACATTCTCAGGTGGGGTTATTGACTTCCTACTATTCGGTGTCTTACCTAACCGTACAGATTGGTGGCTTGTCATTCCAGTTGGTTTGATTTTTGCCGTTATTTACTACTTCGGATTCCGTTTTGCGATTAAGAAGTTTAACTTAATGACTCCGGGCCGTGAAGAGATGGCTGAAGATGATCAACCAGCTGCTGGGAAAGTATCAGAACTTCCTTATAACGTATTAAAAGCACTTGGTGGTAAAGAAAACTTAACGAACTTAGATGCGTGTATTACTCGTCTTCGTGTAAGTGTAAGCGATATTGACAAAGTTGAAAAAGACACATTAAAGAAGCTAGGCGCTTCTGGTGTTATGACAATGGGGAACAATATTCAAGCCATTTTTGGTCCTCGTTCTGATCAAATTAAACAACAAATGCAAGATATCATTAGCGGGCGCACTCCAGCTCCTGTGGAAGAAGCAGCTCCTGCAAACGAAGCGGTTGCTGGTAATGTATCCTTCGTGTCTCCACTAGCAGGTAAAGTGATGCCAATTACAGAAGTTCCAGACCAAGTTTTCTCTGGAAAAATGATGGGTGATGGTTTTGCGATTGAACCAACAGAAGGTGTTGTGAAATCTCCTGTAAACGGGAAAATCATTAACCTGTTCCCGACTAAGCATGCAATTGGAATTTTGTCAGATGAAGGCAAAGAAATTCTTATCCATGTTGGTCTAGATACAGTGAATTTAAAAGGTGAAGGATTCGAAACACTTGTTAAGCAAGATGATACGATCGAACAAGGACAAGAGCTTCTTCGCTTCGATTTAGAATTTATCAAAGCAAATGCGACATCAACGATTACACCAATCGTCTTTACGAACTTAGCAGAAGGCGAATTTGTTCAAATTGATAAAGAGCAACAAGTATCATTGAGCGAAAGTGACGTTATTACTATTAAGCAAAAATAAATTCTATAGTCATTTCAAACAAGTTGCATGCATAGCATGAAACAAACAATAAAAACGAGGAAGCCACTTGGCTTGCTCGTTTTTATTGTTATTTGTCTGAAAGGATGATGAGTATGTATATCGGAAGCAAAGGTTGGTATGTCAAGAAGCTTAAAGAAAAAGGAATTCGCTATATAGAAGGTAGAAAAATAGAACGCTACAAAGCCCATATTTTAGCTAATCTTTTACATGAATCAGAGACAAAATAAGAATATAGATCTTCCTAATTAAGTGTCTGACAGCTTCTCTCCAATGTTCTAGTCACCTTCTACTTCACATTACTTGGTCAGGCACTTAAATCCTTTTGTCATAGGTCTTTATACTTATCTTGGCTGTAATTGGAATTCCTATCCTTTTTAAGCGCCTATATCCTGCATTCCCTCCGTAAACTCTCACATTATTACATAGAAGATGATGAATTCGACACTATTTTCAACTTCCTTTACCTGATAAAATCAAGTCTTACTAAGAAAAGATTTTAAAAAGTTGGTGAAAAAAATGTTTTCAAACGTTGAAATAGGAATTGACTTAGGTACAGCTAATATTCTCGTTTACAGCAAAGAAAAAGGCATCATATTAAATGAGCCTTCAGTTGTGGCATTTAATCTTGATACAAATGACGTGTTAGCGGTTGGAACAGAAGCAAAAAACATGGTTGGGAAAACACCTGCTAATATCGTTGCAATAAGACCATTAAAAGACGGCGTGATCGCTGATTATAATATGACTGCAAGCATGTTAAAAGCGATCATGAAAAAGACAAGCAAAGTACTTGGTTTCTCTTTAAGAAAGCCAAACGTTGTTGTTTGTGCACCATCTGGTTCTACTTCTGTTGAACGTCGTGCCATTTTAGATGCGGTACGAAGTTTTGGCGCTAAGAACGTTCATTTGATTGAAGAACCGTTAGCTGCTGCCATTGGCTCAGACCTACCAGTAGATGAACCAATTGCAAATGTAGTAGTTGATATTGGTGGAGGAACAACAGAAGTGGCCATTATTTCTTTTGGCGGTGTGGTAACATGTAATTCCGCAAGAGTTGGTGGAGATAAGTTTGATGAAGCCATCAGTCAACATGTACGCAAAACGTATAATGTTCTAATCGGAGAACGCACAGCTGAATTAATAAAAATGGAAATAGGGTACGCCCCTATTGAACATGAAGAAATGACTATGGAAGTACGAGGACGTGATCTCGTGCATGGACTACCAAAAACGATCACACTCTCTTCGAAGGAGATTCAACAATCTCTAAAAGAACTTCTTCTTCAATTGCTTGAATCGGTGAAAGCAACGCTTGAGGATTGTCCACCAGAGCTAAGTGGTGATATCGTCGATCAAGGTGTAATGCTTACCGGAGGAGGCGCACTATTAAACGGCTTACAAGAATGGCTCGCAAGCGAAATCTCGGTCCCTGTACACATAGCTCCAACCCCACTAGAATCAGTCGCAATCGGAACAGGACGTTCATTAGTGTACATCGATAAACTTCAAAAAATTACGGTTTAATGACTAAGAGGACTAGCATCTATATGATGTTAGTCCTCTTTCCATGTAATTTGGCTGGATTCGTAAAAAAGTGCTCGTTTATTTCAGACTTGAAATGAGCTTCGACCCGCTCCCGGGATGGGGGGCACGCTTTCCGCAGGCGGGCGTTGAACTAACCGGCTGCGCCGGTGGATTTCAACCAGCCCTTCCCTCCTGCAGGAGTCGGCCCTCCCATCCCGTCCGCTTTAATGAGAGGGAAGAGAGAAATTGTCTTCTCTTCAACGATTAACAGAAAGTATGAGGAATAACGTAAAAAGGCTTTAATTCTGTTTCATATTCCTTTCATCTATGACCTGAAGTTTAATTTTAACAACCATTTCACTGTCACTTATTTGACAGGGTCACAAAGACGAGAAACGAGATTGGAAATCAATACACCCATTGGAGAGCCTAATAACATTTAATTTGCGGAATCTAATAACAGGAATCTTTACAGAACACATCGCTCACAATAAGAATAAGTATGTGAAAACACCTTGTATTTTAATCTTTATAAAGCTTAGGAACTCTGCTCGAAAAAACAGGTACATCTCTTCGAATTCGAGTTACTTCATCTAAATTAAGTTCAACGTTGATGGTTTCTTCCTCAGTTGAAGAAGCTTTGACCATGATATCTCCCCACGGATTAATCACCATAGAACGACCCGCAAACTCAACCTCATCATACGTACCATTTCGATTACAACTCACCACGTACACCTGGTTCTCAATTGCTCTTGCTTGTTGAAGAATTTCCCAATGACTCGCTCTAGCAGAAGGCCACTCTGCAACAACAAACACAATCTCCGCACCTTGTAATGCTAAAGAGCGAACCAGTTCAGGAAAGCGTAAGTCGTAACAAATAATAACCCCCATTTTTCTTCCATCTAACTCAAAGACTTTAGAAGAACTTCTTCCACCTTTTAGATACAGATGCTCATCTAACATCGGAACAAGGTGAATTTTATCATACGTATGAACAAGGTTTCCTTCACGATCAAAAATATAGGAACGGTTGAATATCTCACCATCTTCTTCTACTGCAATGGATCCTGCGACGATGTTGACACGCAATGTAGCAGATAACTGCTGTAAGAACACATAGGTGTCGGTTTTATCTTCCCTAACCTTCTCTTCTAGCGTAGGGAGAATATAGGCAGTTGTCCACATTTCAGGTAAAACAAGGACATCAGGTTGTTGTTCTTCACAAATATGCTCTGCCCACTCTTGTACTTTTTTACGATTTTTAGCTGGATCACCTGGCACAATATTCATTTGATAAGAAGCTATTTTCATGTTACGTTTCCCCTCTATCTTTTTATTCTATTTCTATTTTTGCTTTGTTCGTTCTTTCCCTTTTTCTGTTACAGCAAACGTCCGTTTCATTGTTTTGATTTTATCAACTGGTCGAAACCGAAGAGCAGACCAATCCTCATCTATAGCTACTTGCCGTACTGGTTCATACCCTTCTTGTGATAACATTGCTCCAACTGTATCTCTGCTACAATCCGATCCTTTGTATTTCTTTGAAGATTTTTTCGGATAACTTAACCAAAGCATACCGTCTTCTTCTACCAATTCAACTGCTTTTATTGCAAGATCTTTTAACTGTTGATTCGTCGCACCAAATACATGGATAAATGCATACGAGTCTCTTTTGATTTCTGTATCCACTTCTGCTTCAAACTGAGAAAGAACCTCCTCATATTCTGCTGGTGCAGCCAATACGAGAACCGATTGCATCGGCTCTTTCCATTGTAATTTTTTGATAACAGGATGCATCGCGAACCACTCCTACTAGTATATTTATTTTATTATATCATTGCCTATCTTGATTAATAAATCTGATAACAATTAAAAACACCGAAGCTTCGTCATGAACTAGCTTCGGTGCAGTAAAATTAATTCCTTATAATAATATATACTAAGTACAGCAAGTAAAAAATCGTTAAAGCCATTCCCTCATATTTCTTCACTTTATAATGAGTACGAGAGAAAATAAACAACACGATTGTTAATACAAGTAAAACAAAAATATCAAAGAACAGTTTGTCATTTACAGGTAGCGGCGAAATAATGGAAGATACACCGAGCACAAACAGTAAATTAAAAATCGAACTTCCCACAATGTTTCCTAAAGCAATCTCACTTTGTTGTTTCATCGCCGCTGTGATCGAGGTGATTAATTCTGGTAAGGACGAACCTATTGCCACAATCGTTAAGCCTACTAACGTTTCACTCATACCAAAACGAAGAGCAATGTCTGTACTACTTTCTACAACTAAGTACCCTCCTAATATAATCGCTGCCAAACCAGCAACGGTAATAAGAGTGTTCTTGCCCCAACCACCTATTTGATCTTGGCTCATCTGTACATCCATTGACTCTTCACGGCTATTTCTAGCTGCTTCAATGACATAATACAAGAAAATAGCAAAGAACAATAAAAAGATAATCCCATCGCTTCGAGTAATATAGTTTGCATTTGTAAATTCAAGAATTCTGTCACTCATTGCTACGAGTAAGACAACAGTGGCAAGAAAAGCAAACGGAATTTCTTTTTTTATTGTTGGCCTTTCCACAGATAAAGGAAAGATAAACGCTGTAATACCGACTACTAACGACATATTTAATAAGTTACTTCCAATAATATTTCCTATTGTAACATCAGCATTTCCTTCCAAAGCAGCAATGATACTGACTGTTGCTTCAGGTGCTCCTGTACCAAAGGCGACAATTGTTAAACCAACAATAAGAGGAGGTACACGAAACAAGGCAGCGATATTGGATGAACCATCAATAAAGTAATCTGCCCCTTTAATGAGTAACCCGAAACCTAATAATAGTAAAAGATAGACCATGTTACATCACCCATCTACTTTTTCTTTCTTTTACTTTACACAACTTCGAGTCTTTTTAACCTCATTAAATCAACCTTATTAAAAGAAGGGAACGTAAACAGGCTCACGCCCTTTTACGTTCCCTATTATCAAAGTCTAAGCTGCATCTGATTCATGTCTCGTTCGTTTCGCCAAAAAGAACTGAGGATATTTCTTAGCTAACAAAAGCAATACTCCAAGTGTCAATAACATTTCAGGCACTAAATACGATAGATTATACAAAGCCGAATATAAACTAACATTCATTCCTTCCGGAGCATATTCTCCGAACCAAATAACACCTGAAGCAAAATGACTTAAGAAGCGAAGCGTTGTTGCAAACAACAGCCCAATCACGATAGCTGTAATACTCGGCACAGCACCTTTTTTCAATACCAAGATACTTGCTAACCCTAATACAAGATAAGCTAAAGGATAATCCAAAATCAACTGTACTGGATGTACAACATAACCTCCAATTAGAAGATTCAACAATCCAACTAACAATCCAGTGAGTACACCCATTTTCCATCCACGCCTAAACGCAATCACAAAAATCGGGACCATAATAAGCGATATCGACCCACCCATTGCCCATAAAGCACCAAATTTCACATTGCTCAATACAACCGCTAAACCAGTCATCACCGCTACTTCCATCATCGTTAACAAACGGTCTCGAGACATAAAAAAACCTCCTTTTGTTTTATCCACAAGAGAAGGTAGAGTTTGACGTTAATACACGCACGCAAAAAAAAGCATACATGATCACAGCCACTTCCCTACGCTAGTATTAACTAGATCAGGTTTTAAGAGTTGAGGATAATCCTCTCTCAGTCACTTGACACCCCTAGTGGAATTTCGTTTTAATTTGTCTTTTGTATTATATCATAGTTTTTTATAGTGTAGGATTTTTTCTTACTTTTTCCAGTTTTTCAAACGAGCTTGCAACATGAATCAGCTTTTCTTCAGAAAAAGCCTTGCCTGTAAAGGTGATCCCGACCGGCTCCCCTTCTTCTGTATAACCTGCTGGAACCGTAATAGACGGGTAGCCCGCTTTTGCTGGGATAGCAGCACCGAGGTTATTCGGAAAAACTAGCACATCTAGGTCATGATTGCGCAGCGCGGCATCAATCCCGTTTTCGACTGAATGATATTGATCAAATTGAAGCGCTTCTAAATACTCGACATCTGTTAGCGTACCACTAGTTTGGTCTGATTTCGTCAGCAACGATTGACCATATTGCAAACGGTTCTTTGGATCTTCTAAGTTAAAACGAATCACATCACTGAGATTTTGAACAGGTAATTGACTACTCACACCTTGCAAATAGGCATTTAAATTGGCTTTAAATTCATATACTAACACGCCTATTGTCCACTTTTCTTTCGCTGATGGAATCGTAACATCTTCAACGATTACCGCATTTGCGCTCTTTAATTTCTCGATCGCTTCTGAAAGAACTGTTTGTTTTTCCTTCGTTAATTGGGTGAAAAATGGGTCTTTCGCGATCCCAATTCTAACTCCTTGTAGAGATGACGACGACTGAAGAGCCTCCAATAACTGTTCCGCCGAAAGTGGATTTTTCTTTGTCACAACATCCCTCTCATCTTCCCCCAGAATGGCCGCTAATACATAGACAGCGTCTTGAACACTACGAGCCATTGGACCGGCTGTATCTTGAGTATGAGAAATAGGAATTACCCCGTGGCGACTCACAAGCCCTACTGTTGGCTTTATTCCAACAAGACTATTTTGACTTGACGGACTTAAAATAGAGCCTGACGTTTCCGTCCCAATCGCTACAGCGGCTAAATGAGCAGCAATGGCCGCACCTGAACCCGAGCTCGATCCACCAACATCAAACGGCCCATAAGGATTTAATACTTGTCCACCCCTTGAACTAAAGCCACTTGGCATATTTTCTGTAGACATGAAATAGGCCCACTCAGACATATTCGTTTTTCCTAAGATGACCGCTCCAGCCTCTCGTAATTTTGTGACTAGGAATGCATCCTCCTTCGCATAATGTTCGGCCAATGCTAACGAGCCTGCGCTTGTGTGTTGTTTGTCTTTTGTATCAATATTATCTTTTAGTAGGACTGGAATTCCATGAAGTGGGCCTCGAACCTTTCCATTCATGCGCTCAGTATCAAGAGATTCTGCTATGTGAATAGCGTCTGGATTGACTTCTATGATTGAATTGATTTTAGGACCCGAACGATCAAGGCGAGCAATTCTGTCTAAATAAATAAGCACTAAGTCTTTAGCCGTTACTTCTTCTTTGGACATTCTTTCCTGTAACTCATCAATCGTCGCATCGAGGAACCAACTTTCTTCGATCTTCTGTAATCTAGGGTTAATCATCGAATAAACCTCTTTCCCAGCGTATTTTGTACTTTCATTATAAACGAATGTGAAGCGGTAGATCTATGATTGTTGTTTGAGTCAGTTTGCATACTGGATTTAGTTAAAACAAATGGCTGTTTTTTTATCAATTAGGTGGAAATGACGGGGTTCGTTCCATTGCGCTCCAGTCACTCGCTTTCCGCGGGGAGGTGCCGAGCCTCCTCGGCTACGCCAGAGGGGTCTCGCGCCTTCCTCTATTTCCCGCAGGAGTCGAGTGACTTCCTCTCCATTTCACTAAGAGGGAAAAACAAATACCAAAGCCACAATCATGAACAAAACAGCCAAACACAAAAAGAGAGACGAAATTTCGTCTCTCTTTTAAATCTTTTTAAACTGTCTTCTTCTTCCAAATACCTAAAACTAAAGCTGTTACAGCGGCACCTGCAAGGATCGCTAGTAAATACATGAACCAGCCACCGGATACTAGACCGATCACGAAGATTCCACCATGAGGAGCTGGTAACCCAATTCCAAATAGTGCCGTTAGTCCACCCGCTACGGCTGCTCCAGCTACGGCTGCAGGTATAACACGACCAGGGTCTGCTGCTGCAAATGGAATCGCACCCTCTGTAATAAACGATGCACCTAAAATATAGTTCGTCTTTCCAGCTTCTTGCTCTTGTTTTGTAAATTTACGCTTAAAGAATGTAGTTGCTAATGCAATCCCTAATGGAGGTACCATACCACCAGCCATTACAGCTGCATGTGGACCAAAGTTACCAGCATCAATCATCGCAATACCGAATGTGAAAGCCGCTTTGTTAATCGGACCACCCATATCAATTGCCATCATTCCACCAAGGATGATTCCTAGTAGAACCATGTTCGTCGTACCCATGCCACCTAACCAGCCTTCAAGGCCACGGTTAATCGCACTTAACGGTGTAACTAGAAGTAACATAATCATACCAGTAAAGAAAATATTGAAAACCGGATAAAATAAAATCGTTGTAATCCCGCTTAGTTGTTGTGGCAAACCAGCTAATACCTTCTTAACTAAAAGGGCAATGTATCCACCTAAGAAACCAGCGATTAATCCACCTAAGAAACCAGCATCGCCGTTAACAGCAATTAAACCACCGACCATACCAGCAGCAAAACCAGGACGATCAGCAATACTCATCGCGATAAAAGCAGCTAAAACAGGAATCATTAAGGCAAAGGCTGTACCTCCACCAATATCCATTAACATTTGAGCAAATTCATTATTAAGATCAATGTCAATCAAGAAAGAGAGGGCAATTAAAATACCACCACCAACAACGAATGGAAGCATGTTTGAAACACCATTCATTAAGTGTTTATAGAAACCTCCACCTGCTTTTCCTTTCTCTTGACCTTCATTTCCTCCAGAACCGCCAGATCCTTGATACACTGGAACATTACCCGATTTTGCTTGTTCCACAAGCTCTTTTGGACGGCGAATTCCATCTGTTACAGGAACTTCAATGACTTTCTTTCCAGAGAAACGATCCATTTCAATTTTCGTACTAGCCGCAACAATAATGGCTTGTGCATTGTTAATTTCCTCTGGTGTTAATTGATCTTTTACTCCACCAGAACCATTTGTTTCAACTTTAATAGACAATCCTTGCTTCTTCGCTTCATCCTTTAATGCATCAGCTGCCATAAATGTGTGAGCGATCCCCGTTGGGCAACCCGTTACCGCTAATAGATCGTATCCATCTTTAGCTGGAGTTTTTTCAGCTTCTTCTTTTTCTAATTGCTCTTCCTCTTTTTTATCAATGGCTGCAATGATGTCATCTTCAGATTTCGCGTCTAATAAAGCTTGACGAAATACTTCATCCATTAAAAATGTCGATAATCTTGATAATGTAGCAAGATGCGCTTCATTCGCCCCTGCTGAAGCTGCAATCATAAAGAACAAGTGCGTTGGTTGACCATCAAGTGCTTCATAATCCAAACCACTTTCTGAACGACCGAACGCAATGGCAGGTGTTTTTACAGCCTCACTCTTCGCATGAGGAATCGCAATCCCCTCACCAAGACCTGTTGTACTTTGCTCTTCTCTAGCTAAGATCGCTTCTTTATACTCAGATGCATTATTTAATCTTCCTGCAGCATCTAATTTATTTACTAACTCATCGATCGCAGATGCTTTGTCACTTGCACTCATCGTAAGAACGATCGTATCTTTCTTTAATAAATCTGAGATTCTCACCCTATTCCACCCTCTCTAATTCTTTAATGTCTATCTTACTCATTAAGCGCTCGATCTCATTTCTTTCTGCAAACCCTTTTGAAAAAGCAGTCGCACTTCCAGTTGCTACGGCAAACGTAAAGGATTCTTCTAATGACATTTTTTCTGTACGAGCTGCAAGAAAACCAGCGACAACAGAATCTCCCGCTCCGACAGAGTTCACAACCTCACCTTTTGGCGTGTTGGCAAAAAGGATGGTATCTTTCGTTCCAAGAATGGCTCCGTCACCAGCAAATGACACTAAAACAAATTCAATCCCTTTTTCAACAAGTTTTTTCACATAAGGGATGGCGTCTTTTGGTTCCTTTAATTTGGTCGAAAACAACTCACCAAGCTCATGGTGATTCGGTTTAATAAAAGTTGGGTTTTGATCAAGTACTTTCTTCATAGGCTCACCACTAGAATCAATAAATACCGTTGCTTTTCTAGCTATGGCACCTTTGCAAAGTACTTCGTAAATGTCACTTGGGATTGTTGCTGGAACACTACCAGCAAGAACAAGCGCATCGCCTTCTTTTAGATGAGATAATTGCTTTTGCAATTGCTCAAGGTTCTCGCTTGTAATTTCAGGTGACACCCCATTGATCTCTGATTCTTGTTGGCTTTTTACTTTTACATTTATTCTTGTATCACCAGTTACTTGAACAAAGTTGGTTGGAATCTCTTCGCCCTCAACAACATCTCGTATATATTCACCCGTAAAACCACCAATAAAGCCAAGAGCCTCACTCTTATGCCCTAATCTCTTTAACACCCTAGAAACATTAATTCCTTTTCCACCCGGAGCTTTATGATCATATGATGAGCGATTTACTGACCCAAGGTTCACTTGTTCTAACTCTACAAAATAATCAAGGGCTGGGTTTAAAGTAACGGTATAAATCATAGGCTAACCACCTCTAACGTTGTAATTTTTCTTAAGTTGCGACTATATTCTTCGTCTATTAGTGAGCTTGTTATTAGTGTGGCATCTTCTACATTTCTAAATTTACAAAATGATACTTCTCCAAACTTGGAGTGATCTGCCAATACATAACTTTGACGCGCACGTTTCATAGCACTTTCTTTTATAAAGGCTTCTTCGGGATCTGGAGTTGTATACCCATCATCTAGTGTTACGCCGTTGACACCAATAAAAGCCTTATCAAACCTAAACGTCTCAAGAGTTTGAATGGCACTTCGTCCAACAAATGCTCTTGTACCCGACTTCACTAATCCGCCGATAACATGTGTTTCTATACCCAAATCAAGTAATGCTGAAATATTCGTTAACCCATTTGTCACGACCACAACTTCCTTTTCTTTTAAAAAGGGAATGATCTCAATGGTACTAGTTCCGGCATCAAGGAAAATACAGTCTCCATCTTCTACAAAGGAAGCTGCTCTTTCTGCGATCCGCTTTTTTTCTTGACTGTTTTTGATCGTTTTCTCAGCTATAGTTGGTTCATCTAACTTTTTTTGAAGCAGTGTTGCCCCACCATGAATACGCTTTAATTTCTTAGCTTGTTCAAGATCATTCAAATCTCTTCTTATTGTTGATTCAGATGAATTGGTTTCATCAACTAGCTCCTGTATTTTGACAGTGACTCGATCTTTCAATAAGGAGAGAATGAGTTGATGGCGTTCAATTGTTAACAAAATCATCACCTCATTATTTCTATAAAGGTAGTATACATTCATTTTCTTTCACAATCAATCATTTTCATCCATCTGTCACAAAAGGAAAGCGATAACCATTTTTAGGTTACCGCTTTCCTAATTTTTTATTAAGCAACATATCGCACTAGCCTTTTTTCAAATTCTCTTCAATTTCTTCCATTAACAAAGATAACTCCGTCCACCGTTCAATGGTTTCTTCGAGTTGCTTTTCTAATGCCTCTTTTTCCTGCATTTTTTCGTGAATAATGCCGTAATCACTACCTGCTTTGACGATTTCATTCTCAGCCATTTCAATCTTCTCTTCAAGCAACGTAATTTTATCTTCTATTTGATTCCATTCTTGTTGGTCTTTGTAAGAAAGCTTTTTTCTTGTTTCCTTTTTTGTTGGTTCTTGTTTACTAGAATACGTTTTTTCGTTTGCTTTTTCTTGCTCTATTTTATTTTGTTGAACGGAGAGGTAGTCCGTATAATGACCTTGAAACCTTGAAACGACTCCCTCTCCTTCAAATACAAGCAAATGATCAACAACTCGATCAAGAAAATAGCGATCATGGGAGACGGTTATAACAACGCCTGGAAACTGATCCAAATAATCTTCTAGTACAGAAAGTGTTTCCGTATCTAAGTCATTGGTTGGCTCATCTAAAAACAATACATTCGGTTCAGTCATTAAGACTCTTAGTAAATAAAGTCGCCTTCTCTCGCCACCAGATAAACGGCGAATATACGTATATTGCATAGATCTTGGAAAAAGGAATCGTTCTAACATTTGTTCTGCTGTGATGACAGAACCATCCACTGTATAGACAACTTCTGCAATTTCCTTTATATAATCGATAACTCGTAACGACCCGTCGATTTCCTCATCCTCTTGAGTATAATAGCCAATCTTAACGGTTTCCCCCGTTGTAATCTCCCCTTTATCTGGAGACGTTCGACCAGCTAACATATTCAACAACGTTGTCTTTCCACTACCATTTGGTCCAACAATCCCTAAACGTTCTCCTTTAACAATGAGATAATCTAAAGACCGAATAAGGATGCGTTCGTCATATTGTTTGGTTACCGCTTCAAGCTCGATCACTTGATTTCCTAGTCTTTTCGATCCAATTGCAAAATCAAATTCGCCACGACTAGAAAATCCTTCTTCTTCTTTTAGAGCTTCCACTCGTTGAATTCGAGCCTTCTGTTTCGTTGTTCGCGCTTTTGCTCCACGCTGCAACCACGCAAGCTCTCTTCTTAATATATTGGCACGCTTCTGATCTCTTTGTGCTTCCTGTTGTTCTCTTTCTGCTTTTTTTTCAAGAAACACTTGATAGTTTCCAACGTATTTAAATAATCGACCTTGGTCGAGCTCGTACATATGATTCGTGACACGATTTAGAAAATAACGGTCATGTGTAATAAGGATGATCGATCCTCGATACGTTGACAAAAACGTTTCTAGCCACTCAATCGTTTCATGATCAAGATGGTTCGTAGGCTCATCTAAGAGAAGCAAGTCTGCCGGTTGAATCAAAGCTTTAGCTATGGCAACACGTTTCTTTTGCCCACCAGAGAGTTGATTTACTTTTGCTTGATAGTTACGGATTCCTAGTTTAGATAAGATCGTTTTAGCGATTGTATTTGCTTCCCAAGCGTCAAGTTCATCCATTCTTTGCTGATATTTCATAAACTGTTTTTGATACTCGTCACTTTCGGGATTTGCTTCAAATAACAACAAACTTTGCTCGTATTCTCGCATCGTTTTCATCACTTTTGAATCTCCAAAATAGATGTGCTCCATTACCGTTAAATCTTCTTGTAAATCTGGTTGTTGTGGCAAATATTCAATTTGAAAATCATTGGCATGAATCAATTGTCCTTGATCTGCCGACTCTATACCCGCAATGATTTTAAGGAGGGTCGATTTCCCAGTTCCATTTACTCCAATTAACCCAATTCTCTCTTTTTCTCCTATCGTAAACGAAAGGTTATCAAACAATGTTTTATCCCCAAACGTTTTCGTTAAACCTTCTACCTGTAACATACTCATCACATTCCGTCCTTTGTCGCTAAACTTATCTTCTTATTTTAGCGTAACTTACTATTGCTTGCACCTTCTAAAAAGGAACCCTTGCTGTATTTTTATTAATACAACTTGTCCTGATAAAAATAATTAGGTGTAACCACGTCATCTTGATAGTCTTTATGAAAAATATGAGTTGTAGCCGGAGACATCGGCGGTATCAACCATGACCAAGTTCCCGTTACCGTCCTCCCGCTTTTTTCTTCTCGTTCTTCAAACTGCTTAAATTGTTTCGCTGCTGTATGATGATCGACTATACTCACTCCAGCTTGCTTAAACGAGTGTAAAACAGCTTTATTCAGCTCAAGAAGAGCATAGTCTTTCCATAAGGACGAATCTCTAGAAGTATCTAATCCCAATAGAACCGCCACTTTCGGCAGCGTGTCGTACCGTTTCTGATCAGCCAAGTCACGAGCCCCTATTTCTGTCCCCATATACCAACCATTAAAAGGAGCTGCTTCATAAGAAATCCCTCCAATTTCAAGTTTCATATCAGAAATAAAAGGAACACCGTACCATTGTAATTGAAGATTTGCGAATTCTTGTATTGTTGGATGAACAATGGGCACTTCAAGAATACATTCTTCTGGAATCGTAAAGAATTTGGGAGTTTTCTCGTTCACTTGAATGACTAAAGGCAAAACGTCATAAGGCGTTTGTTTTCCCTTCCAACCTAATGACTCACAATATTTTGTAAACAAAACAGAGTCAGGATCACCGATGATTCCTTCCTTCGTTTCGTAGCCCGCATAACGAATCAATTGATGATTTAAAATTCGAACATGAGCAGATTTAAATACTGTGATCGTTGGGATAATTCTTCCTTCATTTGTTCCGTACTGCATATGAAAAAAGAGCGCATTCGCTATCTCTTCTTCTGTTTCGAGCTCTCTCTCATCAAGAACATGCATCGATTCCCAAAACAATCGGCCAATACAGCGATTGCTATTACGCCAAGCCATTCTCGCTCCATGAGCTAGCTCTTCATATGTATGTGTATACGTTCCCGTCTTTTCGATCTCGTCTCTAATGTTGCTCATTCTTTGTTGAAAATCACTACGCTCTTTTCCTAGTTCTTTATAACAACTCTCAATAAATAGCTGAGCTTCTCTTTCTAACATGTATGGTACACCTCATTTATAACAATCCATTAATCTTATTGTAGGCGAGAAAAGCTATTTTACACAAATGAAGCTTATGAAAACAAAGAAAAGAAATTAGGGAGGCCATTGAAAAAGGTGCGATTTTCACCTTTTTCAATGGCCTTTAAGCAATGAGCAGAGCCGTTGCTTTGTTTTAAGCCTGCTACGAGTGGGTTTCTCGTAGCAGGCGCGCAACGTGTGAAGCCATTGCACTTCCCCGAATCTGCTTAAAGGAACTTTTTCAGTGGCCTCGAAAGCAAGTGCCTGCAGCGCAATGGAACGGTCACGATAAGGATACGTAATAAAAACCACAAAGTATACGAATAAGCCCTAAAAATAAAAAAGCCCTACAAGGTCTAACTAGACCTCATAAGACTCCTTCTATGAAAGCAGTGCAGAAATATCTTCTTCAATCTTTTCAGGTGCAACCGTTGGCCCGTATCGTTCTACGACGTTGCCATTTTGATCAACCAAAAACTTAGTGAAGTTCCATTTAATTTCTCCACTCAAAACACCCTTTTTCTCTTTTTTCAAATACTGATAAAGAGGATGTGACTGGCTACCATTTACATTAATTTTTGCAAATAAAGGAAAGGTCACACCAAAATTAAGCTGACAGACTTCTTCCATTTCCTGATCCGTAACAGGTTCTTGATTCATAAATTGATTACACGGAAAACCAAGTACAACCAGGCCACGACTATGATACTCTTGGTGTAACTTTTCCAACCCATTAAATTGTGGTGCAAGACCACACTTTGTCGCTGTATTAACAATTAGCATAACATGTCCTTTATACGCATCAAGACGTTGTTCTTCTCCATTCGGCTTTAAAACCGTATAATCATGAACACTCATCGAACCCCTCCTGTACTCGAGTATAGGCTCATTATACTGTAGAAATGAGATCCTTACCTAGTTGTACGCCTTGCAAAATCAACAAAGCGAAACTTATCAGGACGGTGTCTTGATTCTGTATATTGAAACATCGTCGCATCATCTAAATAGACATGGCTTTTCACGACAACGATCATGTCATAACCATTAAGATCAAGTAGCTCACGATCTTCTTCGGTTGGTTTTTCTACGGTAATTTCCTTTTTGGCAAAGCTAATCGTCAATCCTAATTCTTTTTCTATATAAGCATAAATGGATTTTTCACAGATTTCTTTCGTCAAACCCGGAACAAACGATGAGCGTAAAAAATCTTTATCTAAGATGATTTTTTCATGATCAATTTCTCGAACCCTTGTAACATTCCAAATAGAATCGGCTTCTTTTAATTGAAAGTATTCTTGTAAGTCTTCTGACATCAACCTTTCTTCCAATGTAACAACGTCGGTCGTAGCACGTTTTCCCATTTTATCTGCCAGTTCTCGAAAGCTCACAAGTCCTGATATCGGAAAATTAATTTTTGTAATGTCCAATACAACCGAACCTTTTCCTTGCATCTTCTGAATATAGCCATGTTCAGAAAGTAACTTTAATGCTTTTCGAATCGTCTCTCGAGATGCATTGTACGTTTCGGCTAATTCATTTTCTGAAGGAAGAAGTTCGCTCGCCTTCAAGATTCCATCTTGAATTTGTCTCGATAAATCATCATAGATCATTTGAAATTTATTTTTTGTCATAATACCACCCAGTTTAGTGTATCACGATTATTTATAGTAATAAACGAGAGACTCATACGGACGTAACTGAACCGTTTGTGTTAGTGGTTGTTTCTCATCATAATTAGATAAAAGCAGTTGACAGTCACTACTAATGTCCTTCCATTCTCGAGGAACATCAAACGTACAGTCTCTTCCATAGAAATTGTTAACAACCAAAGCTTTTTCATCCTCACTTACTCGTTCATAAACAAAGAGTTGAGGATGGTCTTCCAGCAATAGACGATAGTTTCCTTCGGTAAAAATGTCATACTGTTTGCGTAATTGAATTAGCTTTTTATAATGATAGAAGACAGAAGACTCATCAGCCACTGCCGCTTCAGCATTGATCTCTTTGTAGTTAGAGGCAACAGGAATCCACGGAGTACCTGGCGTAAATCCAGCGTTCTCCTCTTGATTCCATTGAACAGGAGTTCTAGAATTATCTCGAGACTTTCTTTTGATAATTTCCATAATCTCATGTTCCGCTAACCCTTTTTCTTTCATAATACGGTAGTAATTTAATGTTTCAACATCTCGGTAGTCATCAATCGATTCAAAGCCTGGATCCGTCATCCCAAACTCTTCACCTTGATAAATATACGGCGTTCCTTGCATAAGGTGAATGGTTGTTGCGAGCATTTTTGCCGATTCATTATGATAAGTCGTATCATTTCCGTAACGAGTCACGATTCTCGGCTGGTCATGATTACACCAGAAAAGAGCATTCCACCCTCCTCCTTTGCTCATTTCAACTTGCCATTTCGTGAGAATTTGCTTAAGAGCTAGGAAATCAAAGTCAGCGATCGCCCATTTCTCTCCGTTCGGATAATCGACTTTTAAATGATGAAAATTAAACGTCATACTAAGTTCTTTGCTTGCTGGATTCGAGTACTTAATACAATGTTCGATTGAAGTCGAAGACATCTCGCCCACTGTCATACTATCGTATTTAGATAATACTTCTTCGTTCATTTCTCTTAAAAATTCATGAACTCTTGGTCCATCTGTATAAAACTTACGTCCGTCTCCCGGAGCTACACTGCCATCATCATTAGGAAACGATTGATCTTTTGAAATTAAATTTATAACATCTAAGCGAAATCCATCTATGCCTTTTTCAAACCAAAAATGCATCATATCATAAACATGCTGACGCAACGTTTCATTTTCCCAATTTAAATCGGCTTGTGTCACATCAAACAAATGCAAATAATACTGTCCTGTCTTTTCATCATATTTCCACGCATTTCCGCCAAACTTTGACTGCCAATTCGTCGGCTCTGCTCCGTCCACAGGGTCTTTCCAAATATAAAAATCACGGTATGGGCTTTCTTTTGATTGTTGGGATTGTTTAAACCAATTATGTTCTGTCGATGTATGATTCACGACTAAATCCATGATGAGCTTCATTCCGCGTTGATGCGTTTCTTCTAGCAGTCGGTCAAAATCAGCCATCGTTCCATACTCTTCATGAATGGAATAATAATCAGATATATCGTATCCATTGTCTTTTTGAGGGGAGGCATATACTGGAGTGAGCCAAAGTACATCTACTCCTAAGTTTTTTAAGTAATCTAGTTTTTCAATGATCCCTTGAAGATCTCCAACACCATTCCCCGTAGTATCATTAAAACTCTTTGGATAAATTTGATATACTACAGATTTTCTCCACCATTCTTTCATGTTTAAAGCACCTTCCCTTATCGCTATCTACGTTGTTTACTTTTAGTATCTTCATTCAACAAGCATAAATCCCATGAATTCATTTATTTATCAGTCTTTATCTTGTATATACAAGTTTACTTGTTTTTCATATAAAACACAAGTGACCCATGCTGTCGTAAGGCCCGGTTTGAAGCATTGAAATAACCAAAAGCACATCAATTTCATTCCATTGATGTGCTACGGTTTTTAAGATTGTTACTTCTTTAAAGTAATAGTTAAAATATCTGTTTCTGATTTTTGTATTTCTATTTGTGGTTTCTTTTCCATCGTTTCAACGACTTCATCTGTGTTCGTTATAATAATCGGTGTAATGGTACTCGCCGCTTTTTCGCGAATGATTTCTAAATCAAACTGAATTAATTTGTCTCCTTGCTTTACTTTGTCTCCAGCTTTCACAAAACTTTCGAAGCCTTCTCCGTTCAAATTGACCGTTTCTAAACCAATATGAATTAATACTTCCAAACCAGATTTAGCTTTGATCCCTACTGCGTGTTTTGTTGGAAATACTTGAACAATCTCCCCATCAATCGGGCTTACCACTTCCCCTTCTGCCGGCTCAATGGCAATTCCATCTCCCATCATTTTTTGCGCAAAGACTGGATCAGGCACTTCTGCTAAGTCTAGTGTTTTGCCTGTAATAGGTGCTGTTAACGTTTCTACTTTGCTTTCTTTTTTTCCAAATAAACTTTTAAACATGAGAATCTCTCCTAATTGTTTTTCGCTTTCAACTGTAATGTACAAGGGTGTCCTAAAGTCAAAACAGACCTTATTTGGACACCCCCATTCATTCTTATTTTCCTAAACGCTTATAAGCATTAACACCCATTTTTGTTTTAGCTAAAACAAATGTTAGTAATATCGGTACAACTATAGCTACAACCATCGCTACGGCAAACATTAGCATGTGCTGTACTTGTATCGATAGGATTCCAGGTATACCACCAACACCTATAGAGTTAGCCATTACCCCACTACCAACCGAAATGATAGCCGCTAACGACGATCCTATCATCGCTGCTAGGAACGGGAATACATAGCGTAAATTAATCCCAAACATCGCAGGTTCCGTTACTCCTAAATAACATGAAATCGCTGCAGGGACGGAAACTTGCTTTTCTTTTTCATCTCTTCTATTTAAAATAATCATCGCCACAACGGCAGAACCTTGAGCAATATTCGATAAAGCAATCATCGGCCATAAGTTCGTACCACCAAATTCACTCATTAGCTGTAAATCAATCGCATTGGACATATGATGTAGCCCTGTAATAACTAAAGGCGCATAAGCGAAACCAAATAGCGCTGCAAATAACCATCCAAACGCTGAAGTTAAACCTGAATACACAACATTCGAAACCCATGAACCAATTGTCCAACCAATTGGCCCTAATACAACATGTGCCACTAACACAGCTGGAATTAAAGCAAAGAACGGAACAAAAATCATTGAAACAACACTTGGGATCACTCTACGTAACCCTAGTTCTAAATAGGCAAGTACAAACCCGGCTAAAATAGCTGGAATAACTTGCGCTTGATACCCAATCATTTCAACTTGCGCGAATCCAAAATCCCAAACAGGAATGGCCTCTGCTCCTGGCACCCCGTAAGCATTAAGAAGCTGCGGAGAAACTAACGTGATACCTAACACAATACCAAGAATTTGAGTTGTTCCCATCTTTCTAGAGATCGCCCACGTTATCCCAACAGGTAAGAAGTGGAATATCGCTTCCCCTATCAACCATAAGAACGCATGAGCACCAGCCCAGAATTGAGAAACTTCAACTAATGTTTGTGTTCCCCCATTCATCATATTAATTTCGCCAATGACATTTCTAAAACCAAGAATCAGACCACCAACAACAAGGGCTGGGATTAACGGTGTGAAAATGTCAGCTAAATGCCCGATCAATCGCTGTAGGAAATTCATGTTTTGTTTAGCTGCTACTTTCGCCTCGTCTTTCGATGTATCGCCAACGCCTGCGATTTTCGTGAATTCATTATAAAAGGAAGCAACTTCATTTCCGACAATCACTTGGAATTGACCAGCTTGTGTGAATGTCCCTTTTACAATATCAATCTCTTCGACTTTCTTTATATCTGCTTCTTTCGGATCATTTAATACAAATCTCATTCTCGTTGCACAGTGAGTGACAACAGAAATGTTTTCGCTTCCACCAACATGTTCAAGCAACTGTTTGGCTGAATCTGTGTACTTGCTCATTTTTATCCCCCTCAAAATCTACTTAGAAACCTCGCATTTGTATATACAAGTTTGTTTGCGTTTTCATTCTAACTTGTATGTACAAGTATGTCAATGCATTTCTACTATATTTCGACAACCTTTTCATTTACGTATTTTGCCAACTAGCTTGCTACGCTATTCACCTTACTTTTCTAGCACACAAAAAAGCGATGTTCTCGAAAGAACACCGCTCATTTTAAATTTTTTTCAACAATAAATTCACACCTATTTTCTTACAGATCGTTACGTAATGTAAGAATGTAAGCAACACTGCTCCCATGTTCATTCCTAATATAATTCCATCCATTTGTAAGTGAGGGTTTGACCCTAACACATACATCATCGCAAATGAAAAAACTGTAGAGTATAGCGCATGAACAAAAGCATCTTTTACAAGCCCAAGTCCAATTAAGTAAGCTTGCATAGGAATGACGAAAAAGTGAAATAAAAAGTACGGGACTAATAACTGCAAATATCTGATCGCAGGGGAATTTTCAAAGAAAAGACTCGTTAATGGCTCGGCATAAAAGTAAAAAACAGCAACCGCTGGAATGCCATAAGCGGCTGTTAACAACATCACTTTTCGCAACAGTGTTCGCAACCTTGTTAAATCTCCCTTTGAATAAGCCTCTGATACCGTTGGAATGAGGACAATTAACAACGAATGAGCTATAAATGCAGGGAAAAATCCAATCGTGAAAGCAACACCAGCCATTTTCCCATACTGAACCATAGCAAGGGAATCAATCATACCAGCTCTTACTAGCGTTTCCTTGATAAAAAACGGTTTTATCGCAAACGTAGCAGCATGAAAAATCCTTAGACCAGTGGTTGGAATGGACACTTCTAATAAACTTTTTCTCACTTTGCTTCCAGAGAGTTGAGCACGCGGCTCCCTTTTCAACACACGCATTTGGATCAAAAAGGCGACAAATAAATAACTAAAAACTAGAAGTTCACTAGCAATTAATGTACATAACGCAACGAGTAACGCCATTTCTGCTTCAAACGTGGTAAAGGTAAATAAAATAACTAATAACAATAATTGACCAGCACGTCTTAGAAAATTAGCAAAAGCAATCTTGCCCATTCTCTGAGCACCCATGAAATAACCCCTAGCTACAGAAGAAAAAGCAATGATGGGGATTAGAAGTATGAACAACCATGGTACAAGCGGATGATACTTATCAAATACTGGAATGATAGGTAGCACCCAGATTGCAATCACCGTAAACACAATCGTGCAAATCGTAGCAAACCTTAAAGCATGCATCAACATGCTCCGGTGATAAATAACTTCCTTTTCAGCCACGAATTTTGAAATAGAGATAGGGAGTTCAAGACTAGCAATCACAACTATAAACAGGATTGTTGGTAAGATTGACATGTATAGCCCAAGTCCCTCTTCCCCTAGTTCTCTTGCCAAAACCATGTTTATAAGAAATTCAATACATTCACCAATAAAAGCAGCAACAATTAACAATAACGCACTTTTAAAAAAGATATTCATTGTTTCTCTCCCTTACACCCTGTCCATAAATTTATATGAGACAAGTTGCTAAAATATGGGTACAGAAAACAAATTAATATGTAATTACACAAAAAAACCAAGCTTGTACGCTCGGCTAGGACAATATGCTACTTATATCTGTCTGACGATATTGCTGAGGCTGCTTCAAGATTGAATGAAGAAATAGGATCAACGGGTAAAATAATCGTTACCTTCGTACCTATATTGATGCTGCTCTCGTACCTAAGCGTCCCTCCCATTTCCTCAATGATTCTAAATGATACCATTGTGCCCAAACCTGTTCCTTTTTCTTTCGTTGAATAGAAAAGCGTACCTATGTTAGCTAATTGGTCAGCCGACATCCCTTTACCGTTATCTGTAATGGTGATTTTAACAACCGTTTGGTCTTCTTCCACCGTTACAAGTACGTTTCCCTTTTCTGGTGTTGCCTCAACTGCATTTTTTATTATATTAATGAGTACTTGCTTAAACTGATTTTTATCACTTTTGATATAGATCTTGTTAGAAGAAGATTGAATGGATAATGCAACATTTTCTTTCAATGAATACGGAGTTAAGAAGCTTAGTATTTCTTTTAAAATTTGGTTCACTTCCATGTTCTCAATATTTTTAAATTGTGGTTTAGCAAAGTTTAAATAATCGCTTATAATTTGTTCTGCTCGATTCATTTCACAAAGAGCGATTTCAAAATAATTCTTTTTCTTTCCTTGCTCATCTTTCTGCATTAATTGCAAAAACCCTTTAACAACCGTCAACGGATTTCGGACCTCATGAGCAATTGAGGCAGCTAGTTCACTAATGGCATTTAACTTTACTGCTCTTTGCATTTCTATTTGAATACGTTTTCTCTCTAACAATTGTTCAAGCAATAGTGTTGCAAAACCAACCGCAATTAATAATGTAACTGTAAAAACGATCGTATAAAAAATGAAGTGTCCATGTTGTCTGTAAAGGTCACCTTTCATTTCTAGATAAATGGTTAAAAGTGTGAGTTGAGCAAGCGCTGGCCAAAATATTAAATTCATAGCGAAACGAACTCTTTTCCATTTATGAACGAGTTGATTGTAGCGATGCACAGCTAAAGAGAAAATAAAAGAAGACGTTAACGTAATCACATATCCAACTAAAAGCTGTTCTCCACCTATAAATGTTCTTGTCACAAGGATGACCCCACATAAAGCCCAACCTGCTTTTTTTCCTCCGTATAAAAAGGCAATCATTAACAACACATAACGTAAGTCCCAGTATAGACCATCTTCCTCAAATGCAAAGACGATACATAAAACAGCCGCAGCTCCTAAGAGAACAACCAAAATGGAATGTGCCTGCTTTTCTTTACGATCATTTAATAAGAGTGTTACAACCAAAATCGGCATTAAAACGATTAAGACATGTAACAGGAGTTTCTCTGCAATCATGTAAAGGCTCCCCTACCTTTTGTCCACACGCAGTGGATTCTTTTATGTTATCAGCATTATTCGACGTTTTTTAGAGAATCCCTGCAAAAAAATCGTAAAATTATGTAATTTAATGACAAATAAAAACGCCACTTTTATCGAATGCCGAAGAAAGTGGCGTGCTCTCCTTTAATATGACAATTCTTGCACCGAATCAACGATTGCATTGACGACAAGGTTCACTTCATCATCGTTAATAATAAGAGGCGGGGCGATGGTAAGTACGTTGTTATACCCCGCAACAGTGGCTCCATTCTTACCAATAATTATTCCTTTTTCTTTACAACTAGCGATGATTTTATTTAAAAATTCAACAGGTAGTGGAACTTTTGACACTTTGTCGGTAACGAACTCGACTCCAATTAACAAGCCTTTCCCGCGAACATCCCCTACTTTTGGATGCGACAAAAGCTTTGCTCTAAGTTGTTCTAACATCTGATCGCCTACCGTTTTGGCTCTAGTAAATAACCCCTCTTCTTCCATAATCTCAAGGTTTTTTAATGCTACTGCACAAGCGGCTGGATTTCCACCAAACGTATTTACATGCCGGAAATAGTCATATTCCTCTGATCCTTTAAACGTATCATAGATTTCTTTTTTTACTGCTGTAACAGATAAAGGCAAGTAGGCACTTGTCACCCCTTTTGCCATTGTAATAATATCGGGCTTTACCCCGTAGTTCATAAATCCAAATGGTTCCCCTGTACGACCGAAGCCACAAATCACTTCATCAACAATAAACAAAGCCCCTTTTTCACGACATACTTCTTGTACAGATTGTAAATAATCATCAGGTGGCATTAATATTCCTCCACCCGTAATAATAGGCTCCATGATTACAGCTGCAACCGTTTCTTCTAGCTCCCACGTGATCATCTGTTCAATTGCCTTTACCTCATCACGCTCTCGACCTGACTTGGCAGGATCAACAGGGGAACGGTACGTGTCCGGTGGAGGTACATGCAAAAAACCCGTCGTCAGTGGTTCATATTTATATTTTCGTTGTGCTTGGCCCGTAGCAGCAAGCGCGCCCATCGTATTTCCATGATAGGAACGATATCTTGATATAATCTTATAACGGTTCAACTCCCCTTTTTGCTGATGATACTGCCTTGCAATCTTAAATGCCACTTCATTTGCTTCAGACCCACTATTCGAGTAGAAAAGAACATAATCTCCCCCTAATAACTCATTTAGCTTCTCCGCTAATTCAATAGCAGGGTTATGACTATGCGTAAGCGGAAAGTAAGCAAGGTGTTTCATTTGCTCATAAGCAGCCTTGGCTAACTCCTCTCTTCCATACCCAATATTTACACACCACAGACCAGACATAGCATCTAAATATCGATTCCCTTCCTCATCCGTTACCCATACTCCTTTTGCTTCTTTCGCAATTAATGTGTTAGTTGGATTGTACGGTTTCATAGCATGCCATACATAAGCCTCGTCTTTCTTTTGACTCAAACTTGTTCGTTCTGAATTAGACATATTGATTCCCCCTTTATCCTTTTACATTTTATTTAGCTCGACAAGATTTTAGACACGTTTCCTATTTCTTTCTAGTAAACTGTCATTATATGTAATTCTATCTTAAAAAAAGGCGCTCTTAAGGAAACATCCCTTAAGAACACCTCTACACCCTTTGATTTATACATTTTGCTTTTCCATCATTTTCGTTGCAAAGTATTTTCGTGCGTCGGCTGTTTTAATATGAAGTTGAATAAAGTCTACTTCTTCTTGTTTTTTACCTTTTGAAAAATCAACAAATGCACCGCTTAAATTTTCTGTAACGTTTGTAATTTCGTATCCTTTCTCCAACAATAGATCGATATTTTCACGTTCAGTTAAAAACTGTTGATAATCCGACAAGTCTTACACCTCCTGTAATGATGAATTCAAATGTGATTCAGACTTTCCAAACTTTTGACGTTTTACATACTGCCCTGTGCCTTCTGTCCCTACAAAAGACTTTTCACGAATCACGAATTCACCTCTAGAAAGAACACTGACTGTTTCCCCCGTCACTTTCATGCCTTCAAAAGGATTGTAATCAACCGCCATATGATGGGTGCTTGCGGAAATAACACGTTCTACATTTGGATCAAACAACATTAAGTCAGCATCCGTTCCTACTGCTATTGTGCCCTTTTTAGGGAACAGACCAAACAACTTTGCAGATCGAGTCGAAGTAAGGTCAACGAATTGCTGCAACGAGATTCTTCCTTTTTTCACTCCTTCTGAAAACAAGATACTAACGCGATCTTCAATAATCGGTCCTCCATTTGGAATTTTAGTAAAGTCTCCTTTACCGAGATCCTTTTGACCATTAAAATCAAACGAGCATTGGTCTGAACCTAATGTTTGAAGCTGTCCTGTTTTTAACGCATTCCAAAGGGCATCTTGATGAGATTTTTCTCTTAAAGGTGGTGACCAAACATACTTGGCACCCTCAAAATCTGGCTTTTCTAAATAGGTTTCATCAAGCACTAAGTACTGAGGGCATGTTTCCCCATATACTTGGATTCCTTTTTGGCGTGCTTCCGTAATCTTCTCAACTGCTTCTCTACAAGAAACATGAACAACATATAGCTGCGAGTCGGCTAAACCAGTTAACTGAGCAGCACGACCTGTTGCTTCTCCTTCGATTTCAGAAGGTCGTGTTTTTGCATGATAGATTGGATCTGTCTGTCCATTGGCTAATGCCTGTTTTGTTAGGTATTCAATGACATCGCCATTCTCTGCATGAACCATAACCAGACTTCCAAGATCTTTGGCTGCAATCAGTGTGCGGAATAAGGTTTCGTCATCTGCTTGGAACACATTTTTATAGGCCATAAACACTTTAAACGACGTAATCCCTTCCTCATCGATAACAGATGGAAGCTGCTCGAGTACTTTGTCATTTATTTCACCAATCATTAAATGAAAACTATAGTCGATCACGGCTTTATCTTGGGACTTGGCATGCCAGCGATCGATAGCAGCTTGAAGTGGTTCTCCTTTATTTGTTAAGCAAAAATCAATAACGGTTGTCGTTCCACCAAATGCAGCAGCTTTTGTTCCTGTTGCAAAATCATCCTTCGTCACGGTTCCCCCAAAAGGCATTTCTAAATGCGTATGTGGGTCTATTCCACCTGGAAAGACATATAGCCCCGTTGCATCAATTACCTCCGCTCCCTCTACAGGTAAATTTTTTCCGATAGCTACAATGGTTTCTCCTTCAATTAAGAGATCTGCTACATATTCATCTGTTACTGTGACAATCGTTCCATTTTTAATGATCTTCTTCATCTTTTTCTCCCTCCGTTATGCATTTACTTTAATTTCTCCACTAATGATTGATTGTCGCTCATTCCAGGTCATAGAAGGCAAACCTGTTTTTAATTCAACCATGTCGATTGCTCCATCAACGGGACAAACGATCGAACAAAGATTACAACCTACACAATCTTCTTCTCTTACCTTTAAATACTTGTTGCCAGAAGGATCTTTTAACATATCAATACATTGGTGCGATGTATCTTCACAAGCGATGTGACACTTGTTGCAATTGATACAGGTGTCCGGATTGATTCTAGCAACAATCTTATGATTCAGATCAAGATCACCCCAATCGGAATAGCGTTTCACCGATTGACCGACTAATTCTCCAACAGAGGAAAGACCTTTTTCTTCTAAATAATGAGAGAGTCCATCAATCATGTCTTCCACAATGCGGAAGCCGTGGTGCATAGCGGCTGTACACACTTGCACATTGGAAGCTCCCATTAACATAAATTCAACAGCATTTTTCCAGTCTGATACCCCTCCCATGCCAGAAATCGGTACAGAAACTCGTGGATTTCTTGCACATTCTGCAACCATATTTAGAGCAATCGGCTTAACCGCAGGGCCGCAATATCCTCCATGCGCCCCCTTTCCCGCAACATGAGGAATTGTATTCCAAGAATCAATATCCACTCCTGCTAAACTATTAATTGTGTTAATCATACTAACAGCATCCGCACCACCTTGTACGGCGGATTCAGCTGTGACTGTAATGTCCGTTATATTCGGTGTTAATTTAACAATAACAGGCGTTTTTGCTACTTCTTTTACCCAATACGTTTGCCTTTCTACTAATTCAGGTACTTGACCTGAAGCGGCTCCCATTCCTCTTTCCGCCATCCCATGCGGACAGCCAAAATTTAGTTCTAATCCATCCACTCCAACGTCTTCCACTCGTTTGACAATCTCATGCCACTTCTCTTGTTGTGGCTCAACCATTAAGGATGCAATAATCGTATGATTAGGGAAACGTTTCTTCGTCTCAGCAATTTCCTTTAAGTTCACTTCTAAAGGGCGGTCTGTAATAAGTTCGATGTTATTAAAGCCCGCTACTCTTTGACCATTAAAACTAACTGCAGCAAATCTAGACGATACATTAAGAATAGGATCCCCCAACGTTTTCCAAACAGCTCCACCCCAACCCGCTTCAAATGCCCGTTGCACTTGGTAACCTGAGTTCGTCGGTGGTGCCGATGCTAACCAAAATGGATTTGGTGATGTAATGCCAGCGAAATTTGTTTGTAAATCAACCATTCTATCTCCTCCATTTCTTCGTCTAGGCCGTTTCACTTGCAAGTATTGTTTCTTGTTTATGAATGTGATAGGCAACTAACTTCCCTTGCTGAGCTGCCGAAACAACCATGGCCTCTCCTTGTCCCTGGCCAAAAATAACATCGCCACATGCAAATACTTTTTCATTAGATGTTTGGTAAGAGTCGTTGTTAATGTCAACAACCCCGTCACTGTGCTTTAAGCCAAACTGTTCAATCAGATTGATATATCGCGACTGACCAATGGCGCGTATCACTGCATCAACTTCAAGAATAAATTCTGAACCTTCTACTTCAATCGGACGCCTACGCCCATCCTCGCTCGGTTCACCTAACTTCATTTTGATACACTCAAGACCCGTAACGTTACCTGAAGCATCCGATATAATCTTTTTCGGTGATGTTAACCATTTGAACTCTACTCCTTCTTGTTTGGCAAACTCGAATTCGAAAGGATAAGCTGTCATCTCTTCAGCTGTTCGACGATAAACAATCGATACATTTTCAGCACCTAAACGTACGGAACATGTGGCTGCATCTATTGCCGTATTTCCTGCGCCAATAACGGCAATCTTTTTTCCTATATATTGTTCTGATAATGTTCCAGATTTTGTTTCTTTCACAAACTCAATGGCATCTAGTACCCCCTCCGCATCTTCACCCTCTATCCCTATATGCGGAACGGATGCCATCCCAATGGCAAAGACAACTGCATCATAATTTTGGATTAGCTCATCAGCTGATACATCAACTCCGACTCTAGTATTTGTTCGAATTTCCACATCTAGACTTTTTACTTGGTCGACTTCCCAGAAAGAAACAGCTTGCGGCAAACGGAACGAAACAATTCCATATGTATTTAAGCCACCCGCTTCTTTTTCCGCTTCGAAGATTGTAACTTGATAGCCTAATAGAGCCAATTCACGAGCAGCTGATAAACCAGCTGGCCCGCCACCTACAATGGCTACCGTTTTGCCATTTTTTTGACCCGCTTTAAATAATGCTTGTTCATTTTTCATCGCCCAATCTGTGGCGTACCTTTGTAAGTTTCCAATCATAATAGGCTTCGTCGAATGGTTCAAAACACAAGACCCTTCACATAACTCTTCTGTCGGACATACTCTCGAACAGCTTGCACCAACTGGATTTTCCATCATAATCGTTTTTGCTGAACCTTTTACATTGCCAGATGCAATTTTCTTAATAAAGGATGGAATGTCAATACCGGTTGGACAAGCCTGTATACAGGGAGCATCGTAACAGTATAAACATCGACTCGCTTCCTCTAATGCCTCTTGTTTCGAAAGACCGTTATCCACTTCTTGAAAGTTTTTTTCAAGGTTGCTAAGCAATTGATTATTTACACTCGCACTCATGTAATAGACCTCCTTATTCGACTAACAGAATGTAGTAATGAAAAAGGCCAAACACCACCAAACAATCTGACCTTTTACTAACTAAATTTGGAAAAACTATTTGTTCGTATCCTATCATATCTATAGCGTTTTCACTTCTACTTCGGAAGGTTTCATTACACATTTTCTAAATATTCACAAAAATAACTCAGAAGGTTTCTCTTGCACATAAAATATCCCGTGACAATGGTTAGAGGGCTATAATCAGAGCCATTTCAATATAAAAAAAGCCTTCTATGAGTGATTTCTCATGGAAGGCCTGCAAGAGATTTTTATAACTGCAGCATTATAGTGTAATTTGTCTATTCTCATGTAAAGATTTGTGACACGCTTCAAGCACTTTCATATTTTTCAGCATTGCTTCATTATCATAAATGGGTGTTTCTCCTGTTAGGACACATGTAGAAAGATGTTCAATCTGAAGTACATATTGATCACCAGAGAGCCTTTCCTCAGTCGTTTCACCATTCTGATTTGTCACAATGATACGACCATCCCCCTCTGTCACATCCGGGCGGAACGCAGCTGGGACATCAATTCTTCCTTTTGTTCCTATTATGGTATAGTGATTTTCGAAAGGCTGTTGAAAACTACAAGAAAAGCTTGCCGTAATGCCACCTTCGAAAGACAAGATTCCAGCAGCTGTTAGGTCGACACCAAACTCCGGTGGAATATGACCAGAAACATAGACTTGATTTGGTTCTTTCTCTAGAATATATTGACTTACATGAAGACAGTAACATCCTATATCAAAGAGACTTCCTCCGCCGAATTCCCGATTTAACCGAATGTTTTGTGCCTGAGCCTCTACATCCATAAAGAAAGAAAAAGCCGAACGCATGCTAGTAACTTCACCGATAGTTTCGCTTTCAATCAGTTCTTTTACTCTTTGATGTTGAGGATGAAATTGATACATAAATGCTTCCATAAAGACGACATTGTTTTGTTCACAAACTTCAATCATTGATTTTGTCTCTTTCTCCGTTAGAGACACTGGTTTCTCACATAAAATATGTTTTCCCTTTTCTGCGGCTTTTTTAACCCAGGTTGCATGCAAATGGTTGGGTAAAGGGATATAAACGGCTTGTATCTCTTGATCATCTAGCAACTCTTCATAACTGCCGTAGCGCTTAGGAATATCAAACAAATCGGCAAATTCTTCTGCTTTCTGTTTATTACTACTGCTTGCAACCGCCATAACTTCTGCATTTTCAGCTCTTAGTATCGCTGGAACAACGGCTTTTCTCGCTATTCCCGCCGTTCCTAAAATACCCCATTTCACAACATTGCTCATGATCTCTATCTCCTTTATTACTACAAGTTATTACCTACTTACATTCTCCCCTCACCAACGAGAACCCTTTTTTAAGTAGGTGTTTCTTCATACTTTGTTGTTTTTATGGGGTACGTGTTCTCCACATGTTCGTTCCATTGCGCTCCAGCCACTCGCTTTCCGCGGGGAGGTGCCGAGCCTCCTCGGCTACGCCAGAGGGGTCTCGGCCCTACCTCTTCATCCCACAGGAGTCGAGTGGCTTCCGCTCCATTTCACTATGAGAAAAAATTTTTTTCACCTCAACACTCTAGTCATTGCTCTAATAGAAAGGATCCTAAAAAGGATGGTTTTCAACCTTTTTAGGATCCTTTCTGATTAAAAGCTCAGAAAAATGGCTCCATAACCAAGTCCACCTATAATGACAAAAGCAGGGTGTACTTTCCATTTTTCCAACAATAAAAATCCGATAATAATTAAAAAGGCTGTATGCCAAATCCCAGCACCTATGTACGAACTTTCTAAAAAGCGATACGTGAGCACCCCTAAAAGGATCGCAATAGTTGGTCGCACAAGGGAAGTCATGTTTTTCACCTTTGGCGAGTCTTTAAATTTATATAATAATCCTAATAGGCCAATCATTAATACTAACGACGGAGCTACTGTTGCAAAAACTCCGACAAACGCCCCGAATGCGCCTCCAACTTCATACCCTATATATCCAGCCATTTTTGTTGCGATAGGACCAGGCAAAGCATTCCCTAAAGCAAGCACTTCACTAAATTCTTCTACAGTCATCCATTGATATTTCGCAACGACTTCATATTCTACTAATGGAATGGAAGCAGGTCCCCCACCATATCCAAGTATTCCAGGAATGAAGAACGCTAGAAAGATTTCCCAATAAATCATCTTAATTCACTCCTCTTTCCTTTGGCTTTTCCTCTTTTTTAAGCTTATTTGGTTTTAACAACGCATACGAAAGTAAAAGAGCAATAATAATTCCAGGGTGCACATGCACCATCTCAATTAATAAGAAACTAACCAAAAGCAGAGTGATACTCACTTTCCATCCAAGACCTTGATTAGACTTTTTAAAGAAGTCCCACGTCAGTACAGCCATCATCACGACAACAATTGGAATAACTCCTCTTGTCATTCCCGCAACCCATGGTTGGTCTTTAAACGTTGTTAGTGTCGTTAACAAAACGATCATCATTAAAATGGATGGAACAATAGAGGATAGCACAGCATTTATCATTCCAAAAACTCCAGCCACCCGATAGCCAATATAGCCAGCCATCTTTGTGTTAATGGGACCTGGCAATGTATTACCTAGTGCAAGAACATCACTAAATTCATCATCATTCATCCATTTAAACGTCTGGACAACCTCCTTGTGAACAAGCGGAATAGCTGAGGGACCACCACCGAACCCTAAAATACCCGATCTAAAAAAAGCAATAAAAAGATTTAAGTGGGTTTTCATTTGTAAACCTCCAACTCTCGTTTTATATCATCTTGTTGTAATTATAACAGTTTCACCGACCGAAACGAACGACTTTTTTGTAAAATTTTATTTTTTTGCTTTTTTGACGCTTCTTATATTTCTCTTTCTATTGTACTCCAACACGGTTTTTCTACCCTTTCAGCAAGAGAAATCCCCTATGACATTTAAGAAATAGGGGATGAGTGAACGAATTATAGACTTCGAATATGAGGTTCTTATGACGCACGTTTTTGAATTTCTGCGGTAGTACCCTGTTCCTTTTTTCTCTGCCTTAAGGTAAAGAAGATAGATCCGATAGCAAGCAAAAGGAATACTAACGAAATTGGACGTGTGAAGAACGTACTAATCTCAGGACTTATTTGAAATGCCCGAATAAGCTCCGCTTCTAACGTTGGTCCGAGAATTAAACCTAAAATAACTGGTCCTAAAGGAACATCCGCTTTCTCTAATAAGAACCCTACTAGCCCAAACACAAACACAACCCATATATCAAATGGGCGATTATTTAAAGCAAATGCCCCTACCGTACTTAAGACTAATATACTTGGGATTAGGATGGACTTTGGCACTAAAGTAATTCTGATTAACAAAGGAAGTAGCAACGTTTGAATAATTAACACAAAAATCGCACTACAAATAATAGCAACATAAATTGAATTGACTAAGACTGGCTGTTGTTGAAAAAGTCCTGGCCCTGGTGTAATACCATGTAAAATGAGAGCACCAATCATTACAGCTTGAGCAACATCACCAGGTATTCCCAACGTAATTGTAGGAATAAACGCCCCACCAGCAACGGCATTATTTGAACTTTCAGCTGCTACAATTCCACCAGGATGTCCTTTTCCAAAGTTCTCTTTTTCTTTTGATGATTTTTTTGCTCGATCATAACTTATGAAATTAGCTGATTCCGCACCTGCAGCTGGAAGCGCACCTATAAAACATCCAATTGTCGATGAACGAAACACGTTCCACTTCTCCTTATATACATCTTTTATAACTTGTAAGTAAGGAATTTTCACCTTCGACTTCAAAACGGCCTTATCTTTAGATGAATAAGCTTCTTTAATTTCCTCTACATTTTTAAACAATTGAGAAAAGGCAAATAAGCCAATTAGAACAGGAATGGCTGACAATCCACTTGAAAGGCTCGGATAGCCAAAATCAAATCTAATCTGTCCAGTTGGTGCTATTCCAACCGTACCAATCAGCAGCCCTATACAACCTGCGATTAATCCTTTGATTAAATTTGCTCCACTAAGCCCTGCAATTAATGTTAATGCAAACACAACTAACGCAAAGATTTCCCAAGGTCCGAAGTTCAAAGCAACTCTCGAAATAACAGGACCAAGCGCAAATAAAATAATAGCACCAATAATCGTTCCTAACACAGAGGAAACTATTCCAATTCCTAGCGCCCTTGAACCCTCTCCTCTTTTAGCCATCGGGAACCCATCAAAGATGGTAACAACAGAAGAAGGTGTGCCAGGAATCCCCAGTAATGTACCTGAAATTAAACCTCCCGATAATCCCCCTATATAAATACCAATCATCAAAGTTAATCCCGTAATAGGATCCATTCCAAATGTAAATGGAAAAGCTAGAATAATCGCCATTGTGAATGTAAATCCAGGAATAGCTCCTGCAATGATTCCAAAAAATACTCCAATCGCAAGGTAAAGTAATGTCAGGGGTTGAAAAACCTCTTGAACAGCTAGAAAAATCGATGTAACGTCCAAGCTCTCTCAACTCCTCTCTAAGGTAAATAAATATTTAGAAACTGTTGGAACACATATTGAATAGTAAATGGTAAAACTAAGGAAACAACTACGTTTGTTACTAAAAAGGCTTTGCGCCATGGTCTCAATATGCTAAATACAATAAGTAAAAAGAGCATTGTACTTATTAGAAACCCAATAATAGGCATAACTGAAATGTAAACATATAAAATAGCAATTAACGCTAACACACGCCAATGCTCTAATATATAACCTTTGATACGTTGAAATAAAAGAAGAATTGAGTGCTTTTCTTTAAAACTACTTATCAGTAAAACGATTGCCAATACTGTCATAATAAAAATAATTGCAGTCGGAAAAGAAGAAGGGGCAAACGTTTGCCCCACTGATTTGTCCGAAAAGCTTCTTGATTCAATAAACAGTACTATGGCAACTATTAATACTACTAGAGAAAATATTCTGTTTGCCAAATCTCTTCACCTCGGACTTTCTATAGCATTAAAATTGCATTTTCTCTGCTAAATCATCCATTCTATTGTTTAATTCTTCTAAATGTAATTCATACTCGGAAGTTGGCATAAAGTTCGGGAAGCTTCCTAGTTCTTCAATTTGCCTTTGAAGTTCGGGATCTTCTAAAGCCTTTTTGAAAGCATCATTAATGATTTCAATTCGATCTGCAGGTGTTCCCTTAGGAGCCAAAACCCCTCTATCAATCGTTACAGCAAAATCAATTCCTTGTTCAATTAATGTTGGTACTTCTGGTAAGAATGGGTTTCTTTCATCAAAAACCATTCCCAATGGAACCATTGAACCATCCTCGATGTATCCTTTACCTGAAGCATAGTCACCAGTCATTCCCTCTACTTGATTGGCTACTAAAGCCGCATACTGAGGACCGGTACCATCATAGTTCACATAGTTTAAGCTTCCAGGATCAACTCCAGCAGCGTCTAGCATCGCAGCAATTGTGTAATGATCTTCTGAACCTGTTGTAAAAGCCCATGTTACTTCATTTGGGTTTGCTTTTACATATTCAATAAAACTAGGAACATCTGTGACATTGTTCTCTTCACTGAACTTTTTGCTAACTGCTGGGATATGTGGTGTTGATGTCATTAGCATAATAGGATCGAATGCATCAAATCCATAATCTACAATTCCAGTATGGTAAGCAGTTGCTGCTACTTGATGAATTCCAAGAACTGTATAGCCGTCAGGTTCTGCATCTTTTACATGCCTTGAACCAACCGTCGCTGTTGCACCTGCCATATTAGTAGGTACAATCGTTTGACCTAAATGTTCTTCAGCATAACTTGCTACCAATCTAAACAAGACGTCCGTTCCTCCACCTGGCGGATACGGAATCACTAGTCTGACAGGCTTTGTTGGAAAATCGCCCCCAGCTACTATTTCGTTTTCAGACCCGGTTTCAGCACTTGTTTCATTACCTGTTGAAGAACTTCCACATGCCGCTAAAGAGAAAAGTAAACTTGCACTTACTGCAGCTGTTACCCATTTTCTAATCTTTTTCATCCGTATTCCCACTCCTTTTACATATGTTTACTCTCTCAAAAAGAAAGCATTTTCACACTTCGAAAACCATTAGTAAATATATTATTTGTTTTTTCTTTCTTTTTGTTAAAGTAATTAAACCAAATTTTCTATCAATTCAGCAAGCTTATTGTCAGAAAATGTCACACCGATTTTATAAAACCTATAAAATCCCCTTTTAAATCAAGAACTCACCCACACAAAAAAGAGAGGTTATTGTTAAAATACTTAACAATAACCTCTCTTTTTTAATAACCCAAGGCTGCTCCGTCACCTCTCGGGTCAGCTCCACCACATTTTATTCCGTCGTCGCCAATTAAAATGGCGCCAGCATGCCCCATCACATCTGTAAAGTCACCAACAATTTCTACATCATGACCTAACTCCTCTAAAGCTTGAATCGTTTCTTTTGGTATCCGTGATTCTACTTTCAAACTATTCGAGCTAGCTCCCCACGTTCGGCCATAAAGCCACCTTGGGGCTTCTATAGCAGCTTGAACATCAAATTGATAATCAAGAATCCTTGTTACCAGCGCTGCCTGCGTTTGAGGTTGACCTTCTCCCCCCATTGTTCCATACACAAGGTAAGGTGAGTCTCCTTTTAATAGCATAGCTGGGTTTAACGTGTGAAATGTTCTTTTGTTTGGTTGTAAGCAATTCACATCACTTGGCTCAAGCGAAAAGAAACTACCTCTATTTTGCAAAAGCACTCCTGTCCCCTTTGGAATGATACCCGATCCGAAGTCATGATAAATGCTTTGAATAAACGAGACCGCATTTCCTTCTTTATCAACGACACCAAACCAAACAGTATCTCCTTTAGGATCTAATTGTTTTTCCATCTCTTTTGATAATTGCTTATTGATTTGATTCGCTAGATCCATTCCATGTGATTTCGATAATAAATCATCTAGTGGAATATCAATAAAGTCTGGATCCGTCAACCATTTATCTCGATCTGCAAACGCTAGTTTCGTAGCTTCAATCAACAAATGATAATATTCCTTTGATCCTTCTTTCATCGTTGAGAGATCAAAGTTATTTAGTATATTTAAAATAGATAAGGAAGCCAAGCCTTGTGTATTCGGTGGTAAATTATAAGCGGTGTAGCCTTTATATTCAACACTAATGGCATCTACCCAGTTAGATTGATGATTTTTAAAATCAGTAAGAGTTAATACCCCACCATTCTCTTGAAGATCTTCTACTATTTTTTCAGCAATGACACCTTCATAAAAAACGTCGCTACCTTCTTCAGCAATTAACTCTAACGTTGTTGCTAGATCTGGCTGCTTCATTCGTTCGCCTTTTTTATAAGGTGAACCATCCGGTTTCAAAAATGTCCGACTGAACTCTTCAAAGCGCTGTAAATGGCGGAACTCGCTGTCTGCTTCATTCAAATTCACGTTAGTCCAATGTTCTTGACTCGGGGTAACCGGAAACCCTTCTTTTGCGTAATGAATAGCATCCTGCAATAACTCACCCCAGTTAAACGAACTAGTAAGGTGTTGTTTGGAATAGCGAAAAGCTTCATCCCAACCAGCCACAGCTCCTGGTACAGTATTAGCAGATAAATAGCCGCGAGCTGGGATTTTTTGAAAACCTAGCTCTTTGTAAAAGTCGATCGATGCATTTTCTCCTGATCGTCCACTACTATTTAGCGCTTCTACTTTTTTCGTTTTCGCGTTGTAGATGAGCCAAAAGTTGTCTCCTCCGATACTATTCATATGAGGATACACGACAGAGATGGTTGATGCAGCTGCAATCGCTGCTTCAATTGCATTTCCTCCATTTTGTAAGACCTTCATCCCTGCTTGTGAAGCTAAATAATGAGGAGCTGTGATCATTCCATTCGGCCCCATTGTTGTTGCACGATAAGCTTGATTTTGTTTATAGGTCATCATACCCCACTCCTCTGATTGTCTCATTTTCTTTTGTTAACTAGTTTCATTGTTTTTATGACCGAAAAGTATTAATTTTCTAAAATTATAAACCAAAAGTAATCAATTTATCAATCAATAATTCCGTTTTTCAATTTATATAAATGCTATCTTCGCATACTTTGTTGTTTTTATAAGGTGCGTGTTCTCCTCATGTTCGTTCCATTGCGCTCCAGCCACTCGCACCCGCAAGGAGGTGCCGAGCCACCACGGCTGCGCCTGTAGGGTCTCGCCCCTACCTCTTTCTTATAGTTGATGAAAATTAAACTTCAGACTGTAGACAAAAGGCCTTTTTTACGCTATTTCTCCTATTATTTTTGATCGTTGAAGAGTAGGGAATTTCTATCTTTCCTCTCAACAAAGCGGACGGGATGGGAGGGCCGACTCCTGCAGGAGGGAAGGGCAAGTTGAAATCCACCGGCGCAGCCGGTTAGTTCAACGCCCGCCTGCGGAAAGCGTGCCCCCCATCCCGGGAGCGGGTCGAAGCTCCTTTTTCAAGTCCTACAACCTAAATAAAAAAGGGAGAATTTTCTCCCTTTTCTCACGAGCGTTGACACATCTCGTAATAATAGCCCTTTTTCTTTATTAGGGCTTCATGATTTCCCTTTTCAAAGAGCTGTCCATTTTTTAATACGAGAATTTGATCGGCTTGTTTTACTGTATTTAAGCGATGAGCAATGACAAAACTTGTACGGCCTTTCATTAACCTTTGTAATGCCTCTTGTATTTTGATTTCTGTAATCGTATCAATGCTACTTGTTGCTTCATCTAAGATTAATAACGATGGATTTGCGAGCATCACTCGCGAGATGGACAATAGTTGTTTTTGTCCTTGGCTAATGCCACTCCCATCTTGGTCTAATACGGTATCATAGCCGTTTGGCAAACTAGAAATAAAAGTATGGGCATTCGCCTGTTTAGCTGCTTCTTCTACTTCATCGTCACTAGCTTCTAAACGCCCATATCTTATGTTTTCTCTAATCGTTCCTTGAAACAGATGGGTATCTTGAAGAACAAACCCTAGATGACGACGCAAACTCTCATTTTTAATGTTTTTTATATTTTGCCCGTCAATGGAAATCACCCCACTGACTGGCTCATAAAACTTTGTCAGTAAATTAATAATGGTCGTCTTCCCTGCACCCGTTGGCCCAATTAAAGCGACGGTTTCCCCCTCAGTGATGGTAAAACTCACGTTCGAGATCGTAGTTTGATTTTTTTCATAAGAGAACGAGACATCTTCAAACGTAACGTCCCCTCTGACTTCAGGTAAATCATGAGCATCATGGGCATCACGTTCTTCTTCCTCATCCATTACTTCAAATACTCGCTCTGCCCCAGCCACAGCGGACAATAATGTATTGAATTGGTTGGCAAGATCATTCAGCGGTCGCGTAAACTGCCTAGAGTATTCAGCAAAGATCACAATAACACCAATGGTTATCATATTATTAAAGGCTAATATCGCCCCAATACCAGCAATAAGAGCAAAGCTCAAATTATTTAATACATTCATCAACTTTGGAATAAATCCGGAGTAGGTTTGCGCCCAAAATCCCGCTCCTTTTAGACTTTCACTTTTCCCCATGAAAGTAGAAACCACATGCTCTTCCTTAGAGAAAGCTTTTATGATTTTTTGTCCTGCAATCGTTTCTTCAATGTATCCATTGACTTCACCTAGATGCTTTTGCTGCTCTTTAAAGAACAGACTCGTTCGTCGTGTAATCCACTTCATTCCTATTACCATAAGTGGAACAACAGCTACCGTAATAAGAGTTAAGAGAGGACTTAAATAAATCATGACCGCAATAATTCCTATAAACATAAGGATACTTGAGAAAATTTGGATGACTGAGCTATTTAGAGTCGTACTGACATTTTCCATATCATTGGTCAATCGACTCATCAATTCTCCATGTTGACGTTTATCTAGGTAAGAAATCGGCAACTTTTGTAACTGTTTAAATAACTGCATTCTAATAGCGTAAACGGTCTTTTGAGCAATACCAACCATCCAAAAATTTTGTAACCAAATGCTTAGTGAATAAAAGATATAAATAAAAAGGAGAAAAATCAGTAATTGTAGCAAACCACTTACATTATGATGAACGATGAATTCATCAATCGCCATTCCGACTAAAAAAGGACCTAGCAAACTTAACATAGAACTAAGCACAATCATAAGAACAACGAGAAAGAAATATATTTTATGTACGGAAAGGTATGACCATATGCGTTTTATGGTACTCTTCCAGTCTTTTGGTTTTGATTTGACCTTTCCGTTTGTTCGTTGTTCAGACGTTGTGACAGTCGGTAATGGAATTTTTTTATAACGAAATGGTCTCGTCAGTTGGTTAAACATCTTGGAACGCCTCCTCCCTCTGTTGAGACCTGAGGATCAGCTGATACAACTCTGATTTTTCTTTCAATTGATCATGATGTCCTTTTCCAACGATTTCACCTTCATCTAGTAAAATAATGTTATCTGCTTTCTTCGCCGAACTAATTTTTTGCGTAATGATGAGTGTTGTGCACGAATAATGTTTCAGAGCTTCTAAAAATCGTTGTTCCGTTTTTACATCTAGTGCACTTGTACAATCATCTAAAAGCAAAAATGCTGGTTTACGTACTAACGCTCTCGCAATTGAGAGCCTCTGCTTCTGCCCACCAGATAAATTGACCCCTTTTTGTCCGATTCTCGTTTCATATCGATCGGGGAGTTCATCAATTAGGTCATGAATTTGTGCCGCCTTCGCTGCTTCTATGATTTCATTCATCGATGCTTCGCCATTGCCCCATTGAATGTTTTCTTTGATCGTACCTGAAAACAAGAAAACTTCTTGAGGCACATACCCAATTTGTTGACGCAATTGATTGGAATTCATGCCTTCGATGTTGAAGTTATCGACTACTATTTCTCCATCGCTTGGTTCATATAATTTTGGAATGAGTTGAAATAAAGTTGATTTCCCTGAACCTGTCGCTCCTAAAATAGCAAGCACTTCCCCTTCTGCAACTTTAAAAGAGACATCTTTTAACACTTCCGTCTTTTTGTTTGGATACGTAAATGTTACACCCTTAAACTCTAATGACCCTTTTACAACCGGAGAGATTTCAGCTTCACTTTTAGGCTCATCCCCTTCTTGTAAAACATCAGAGATTCGTTCTGCCGATGCTTTAAATCTCGAGAAAACAATTATAATCATCGAAAACACACTTAACGCAGATGTAATACGAGTTGCATAATTAACGATAGCAACCACTTCACCTACTTGTGCTCCACCTGAATTTACTTCAAAGCTACCAAACCATAAAATCGCCATAATGCCGACATTCATCAAAAACAACAAAGCAGGCATAGCCACTTCCATTAATCGTAGAGCAGATACCGTTTGATCCATAAGAGCTTTATTGCTTTTCTTAAATCTTTTATTTTCATGTTTGTAACGGACATATACTTTTACTAATCTCATCGCTGTAAGATTCTCACGCATAACGTGATTAACACGATCAAGCTTTGCTTGTACACGGCTAAAAAGAGCTCCCCCTTTTTTCATCATCCAGATTAAAAACAACATAATAATGGGGATAGCCACAATTAATATAAGAGCAAGCTTTACATTAATAAATAACGCCATCAACGCTCCACCAACGATCAATAAAGGAGCGCGTAGCATAATACGCAAACTCATAAAAATAGTATTTTGAACTTGAGTCACATCATTGGTTAATCTCGTGATTAAAGATGATGCTTCAAATTTTTGTAGCTGCGAAAAGGAAAACAATTGAACTTTCCTATACAGCCCTGAACGAATATCAAAACCGGAACTTTGACTTACATGAGCAGCATAAAACGAATTCACCACTCCTGCCACAAAAGCGAACAAGGACAAAACTACCATCAAACTCCCCCACCGTATAATGACAGAGACATCTTCTTGCATAATGCCATCATCAATAATTTTTGCGAGCAAGAACGGATGAAACAGCTCAACAAATAGCTCAATTAACATGAGGATTAATGCAATAGCAACTGGGAGCTTATATGGTTTTAAAAATTGAAGAACGGTTAACATATGACTTCCCCCAACTTTATTTTCGTAGTGCGAAACAACGAAGTCATTATAGCACTTTTTCCCACATTCGTTTAACTTTTTTGAATTGTTAGACTAAAAAAGACGCAAATAGCCCAGATCCTGTATTTTTAGACCTGAGCTACTCTTCACGTATGTATCGGCAAACTAATTTGCACTTCTGTTCCCTTTCCTTCCTCACTCTCAATAGTAATCTTTCCACCATGCTCCTCGATGATATGATTGCTGATCATCAATCCAAGCCCTGTTCCGTTTTCCTTTGTTGAAAAGAATCGCTTTCCTATATTCACCATCTTCTCTTTTGGAATCCCTTTGCCTTGGTCTATAACGGACACATAGACAAAGTTACCTTCAACGTGAACACGGATAATAATAGTACCTTCTTGTTTCATCGCTTCAATGGCATTTCTGAATACGTTAATAAACACTTGCTTTAATTTATTCTCGTCACACTTAACATTGATCTTCTTAAGTTCGTCAGCCATTTCTACCTTCATTTCAATGTTGTATATGATCGCTTGCGTATTTGTTAATGTGACGACAGTATGTATGATTTCAGATAGACTTTGTTCTTTTATCGTTAATTCTTTTGGTTTCCCTAAAATAAGCAATTCACTAACAATCAGATTAATTCGATCAATTTCTGACAACATGATTTTTGTATAGGAAGGAGAAGGAGAACGTCCATCAGAGCTATCCATTAATTGCAAAAATCCCTTTAAACTCGTAATCGGATTGCGAATTTCATGAGCAATGCCTGCAGCAAGTTGGCCAATCCCAGAAAGTTGTTCAGCTTGTTGAAGTTTTAATTCCTTTTCCTTTTGTTCTGTAATATCCTTCAAAAGGAAAAAGTAACGCTCTCCTTGGCAATCGCTAAGCCCTATTTTTGTTAATTCTACGTCAATGACCTTGCCTTTCAAACTTGTAATTTTCGTCACAGTCGTTTCATTATGCACTAATGTTTCCAACTCTCCTTCATTCATGAACATGAAGGCTGAGATGTTCTTTCCTATCACTTCTTCACTTTGGCCCTCAAACATTTCTAGAGCTGCATCATTTACATCAAATACGTTCTCATTCTCAACAACAATGACTGGCAAAGGTAATTGATCGACAATTCCTCCGGCGTTGCTTGGAAACTTTTTTTGGTCATCGTTTTTTGAGAAAAAGATAAAAGAAAACAATACAACACTTATTAATCCTATTTCAAAATAAAGATTCTCAACAAAATACAAAATGAAATAGATAACCAAACTCACCGGCAAGACTTTTTTTATTGTTTGAATTATTTTCCTACTCATATTTCCTCCTTCTTCAAACAAAAAAGACCTAACTCCCCATAGTTGGTAGAAGTTAGGCCATGCAAGACTTTTTAATCCTCACATTTACCTGTTTTTATGACAAAATGAATACCATAATGGATTTATCTCCATGTAGATCCCAATCAATAAAAATATCTCGTACATCTTTCGAGAGAATTTCAGCAAATTTGCCGTAACGATGAAAATACATTTTTTCCAATTCATCTTTGGTTAACACCAATTCTTTTTCATAACCCCTAGTTATCAATGCTTTTTCAATCGGTATTAAAATCCCTTCTCTTTTGACAAGAAGTACTTTATCTGATAACGATGTTGTTTCAATGTTGTCAGGGACTTTTTGAACCAGCGCACTAATCCGAGCAATTTCTTTTTCAAATTCTTGCAAATAAGTAACATTAGCTGATGGATTGTTATTACATATTTCCTCCTCAAACACAAGCATAATTACTCCTGTGTTGTTAGGGTAATTCCAATCATGATAATACTCTGCGACATCAACTTTCAACGATACTTGAACGACTCCTTTGAGCTCATCTAGTACATTGGCAATAATCAAAGTCCTTGCATTGTCAACATCATGCGATTTTCCTTGTTGAAGAAGAACCTCTTCCATCGGTGAAATAAAACCGCGAATATGTAACAGGAAAAAGCGCCCTGAGAGTGTTCCTGTGCAGGATTCAGGACCTCTTCCAAATTTTCTTCTAAGTAACTTGCTAGTGTAACTACTAATATGATTGACCTGATCTTGAAACTCTGTCATGACATCCCTCTTTCGAAGGGAACCGTAATCAATGTCTATAAAACATCAACCATACTCATTATACCACAACTTGTCTCTTTACGAACAATTCTTCTAATTGCGGTCCATTACGTCCCCTTGCTTTATTGGTACTGTTATAAATACGATAATGCTTTTATCTAACTCAAAATCCCAATCTACAAACGAATCAACGACTTCCCTGCCAAGTATCGTATGAAAATGACTACTGTTATGCAGAAAATTCTTTTCTAAATTTCGTTTTACTCTTTTTAGAAGTTCTTCATTTCCTAGTCGGATTAACTCTTTTTCTATTCGGACCAATATCCCGTTTCGGACATTAACAATCGTTCTCGGATTGAGTTCACACGAATAAATTTCTTCAGGTGCTTTTTCTGCTTGTTTACTAATATCAATAATTTCTTGATTAAACGCATCCTTGCCTATGAAATCTTCAACGATCGATTCTTTCGTGGTAAACGGCTCCCTGCTTACACAAACAATGACACCAGACTTATTATGAAGCCCCCAATCATAATAAACTTCGCGTATTTTTCTTTTCGTAACTAATTCCAAATACGCTTTAAATTCAGGTACTATCGATTTCATCAATTTATCACGAATTTGCTGAACATCCATAACCTGATCCTGTTCCATCAAAATTTTCTCTGATGGAGTAATAAACTTCCTAAGATAAATCGTAATAAACGTATATCCAATCGAAACAAAAACAGATTCAGGACCTTTCCCAAAGTTATCTCGCAGTAAACGACCTGTATAGCCACCGATTTCCTGTTGAAGTTCTTTTTCTGCAAATTCCAAAATAAAACGCTCCTATCCCAGACCATCTGAGCATATTATTGGCTTTTTCATATGAAATTAAACTTCTATTTTCCCGTTAACCTTAACTCATCATTTCAAGTAAAAGCTGTCGTCCATAATCAATTAAATATTTTAAAGTCGTCACCTGTTCGACTGTAACATTCTCTTCAAATGAACCTTTTGTTATAAGTAATTGTAATTGGGTAAACAACGTACTTTGTTTACCGATTCGTTTAACCACTTGCGCACCAAATTCAATTATTCCAGCTTCATCATCTATTTTTTCAGCCTGCATATTAGTAAGTAGATGCAAATTGGCTTTTTTCTCTGTCATGATTTCATTTAAAGAGAAATCTAAATCAGCCTCAATCGTCTCTCTTGTAGAAACAAGGATGTTATCGATCTCTTCAATTACTTTTGACAACTCTTGTTTCTTTTCATCTAATTTATCCAAAATATGTAAGCTGAATTTATATTCATAAGCTGAATAATTTAAATGTTTAATTAAATCTTCTACATTCGCCATACGTATTTTCCCCTCAGTTATCAGAATATTCTAAATTAAAAATAAAATAAAAAAACCAAAACAGAAAATGGTATCTCTTATTTCTGCTTTGGCTTATGTTTAGCTATTTTTTCTAACCATTTCTACCAATTTTATATTCTTATTGTTAGTCTATCGTCTCTACCGTTCAAAAGAAAAGCGTCTTATTCTTCTCTTCTATATTTTAAAATAATTATACTTGTTTTTGATAAACTTGTAAATTTATTTACCAAAAATCATAATATAACTCTTATTATTTTCATAATCCCATGTGATGAAAAGCTCACTAATTTTCTGATCAAGTACTAGTTCAAATTCCTGGTGATACAGTTCAAAATTTTTACGGATCTCCTGTGCTCGTTCTAATAACAAATGATCATATTTATTTTCAAATAAAAGACTTTCCACTTTTATTAAAACATCGTAGCATTCGAGAATAAAAACATTTGATTTTTTTGTTAGCAGCGCTACATTCGCTGGACTTTTATGCACTTTTCCACTTACCTTTTTCACTTTTTCGATCAAGGAGATATCACATGATGTATTTGTAGGAAAATATTTATCTGTAACGTTTGTAGTCTCAAACATGATTACCCCGACATTTTTCTCATAATTCCAATCATATAAGGGTTTCGTTAATTGTAAGTTCGTCAGCGTTTCTATTTCAGGCTTCACTTCTTCAATGATTGCACTTATTAAAGCAGCTCTAAATTGTAAAGCGAGCTGTAATTCATTTTTCTTATACAGTACCTCCTCAGCTGGTGTAATAAAATTTTGGAATTTAACAAGAATGAGGTTATTCTCTAAAAAAACCGTACATAATTCAGGCCCTTTCCCAAAATTCCTCTTCATCACTTTGCTAATATAACTACTTAAATAAGTTAATTCTTGTTGCTGACTACTTTCTTTAAGCATTACTAACTCCCCCTCATCCGAACAAAAATCCATAAAAATACAAAAATGACCTAACTTCACAAAAAAGTGAGAAGTTAGGCCATGAATAAGACTTCTATACTATGTATATATTCTTTCATTTACCATTCATATTTTTTTCGCAATTCAATTTATACATTAATTAATATATAATCACTGCCAGCTAGACAATAATCATTTAAAATCCTACCATAAAATTAACGTATATTCAATTGTTATCATAGACTTCCTTTTAATTTAAATTTGGTAAACGAAGAATGTCTTCTAACACACTTTGAACCTTCATTCCACTTTGAAAATCAATTAAAAATGCCTCTTGTCCATGAATGGCCTTTGTTAGTTCATTTATAATAGTTGTTTCACTTGCTTTCATCTCACTTAATGAAACGGTTTCTAAATCCTCGTTTTTAAAAGCTCGTTTTAACACGCGCCAATCTTCTAAAGCAATCGTTTGCTCTGTTCCATGAATCGTAAATAAAATCTTCTCTTCTTCCGCCCCAACAAGTCCGTCTACGACAACATCAATTCCTGATTTCAGCGTTAATGTTGCCGATAATCCAATCTCACTTTCTACCTCATTAGGAGGGAACTCTATTTCCCCTTTTACTTTCTCTATCTCGCCGAATAAGGAAAAAACCAACTGAAGGTAATGAGGCATAATTTCACGAACAAACCCACCTTGCTCTCTTGTATTGATCCATGGCGTTTGCTGCCAGACTCGCGGCCATTTTTCAAAATGCATCTTCAAGCTGATCTGTTTAACCGTACCAAAGGATGGATCCTTAATCGCTTCTTTCATAGTAGCAATCGCACTTTGATATGGAAGTGGAAAATGCATCGCATGAACGACACCTACTTCTTCAGCTTTTTTATTCATCATTTCTGCTTCCGTACCAGAGTTAGCTAATGGCTTCTCACACAACACGTGCTTCTTCTGTTCTAAAGCAGCCATGACCACTTCAAAATGAAAAGCAGGTGGCACTGCAATATAGATTAACTGAATATCCTGATGTGATACTACCTCTTGATAGTTAGTCGTATAAAAATCAATTTCATACTCAACTGCAGTTTGTTTTAGCAATTCCTTGTTTTGGTCACACAAAGCTGCAACTTCTATATTTGGTGACTCATGAAATTGGTCGAGTAATCTCTTTCCGACTACCCCTAGACCTACAATACCCACTTTAATGTTACTCAAAACATTCACCTTCTTTTTTTCTTCTCATTCACGAATAGTTTCCCGTTTATCATACATTTTTTTACTAGAAATGCAAAAAAGAGAGGGTTTTATTTGTAATCCCCCTCCCTTCTCTTATTTTTGAACCACTACATTGGTTAATGTTTCAAACCCAGAAATTTTACACTCCACTACATCATCTTGATTAATTACGGTTGCTCCAGGTGTGCCTGTCATAATAATATCTCCTGGTAACAAAGTAGTTACATGAGACAAAAACGAGACAATATAGGCAGGAGAACAAATCATATTTTCGACTTTATTTTCAAAATGTACGTTCCCATTTAACGCTGTTGTTACTTGTAAGCTAGCAATATCTTGTACTTCATCTTTTGTAAGAAGAACCGGACCAAAACTAAAGAATGTATCAAAACTTTTCGCTCGTTGAATAAAGCGAGGATTTTCAGCATGAATATCAGCAGCCGTTACATCTGTTGCAATGGTATACCCGGCAACCACATCTTGCACTTCGTCCTCCGAGATATTTTTGCATTTCTTTCCTATAATTATTGCTAATTCCGCTTCAGCTGTCGTTCTTTTTGATTGCGGCGGGATTTCAATCACATCGCCCTCACCTATAATGCTTGTATCAGGCTTCATAAAAAAGACAGGATCGGACTCTTCTAGTCCACCTAACTCTGACCTAACTGCCACATAATTCATTCCGATTCCCCAAATCTTACGGGGAGTGCGATACAAAGGAGCGTACTCCATTTCCGCTCTGGAAAGAGACGGAAATTTCGTTAGAAGCTCTTCTCCTTCTCTATCATACCAGCTTTTTATTTGTTCAAATTGACCCGACTCTAATAAGCCCATGATCGTTTCAGACCAATTTGTCTGGCTCACTTTATTAATCTCTTCAATTAATACAACTCTCTCTTCTGTCACAATTGCGGCAACTTCCTTGTTACCTCTTTTTACAGTAGCTAGCCTCATTTATATCACCTATCATCTAGTTATTATCACTATATTCCAACATCCACTGAAGTAACCGCCTATCTTGGTTAAGGCCTGCAATAAATGAAAGTGCAACAGGCAATCCATTTTTCCCTTTGATCGGAATCGTCACTTGAGGAAGTCCCGCTATGCCAGCAATACAAGACAATTGCATCGTCTGTGATCTACGCTGTTCGATCTCTTCACCAGACAAATGACAAAGAGGTGCGTACCCAGGGGTCGTTGGAATGATCAACAGTCTGTCATCTCCCAACATATCTGCCATCTTTTGAGCAATCTTGTGTTTTAATGCTAGTTCTTTTGGCCGATCTTCTTTGTTTAATGTACTTGCCCAGGCAAATCTAGCTTCAATATCAGAACCAAATGAAGGTTTTACGTCCGTTATCCACTCCCCGTGAGTTTCCCATATCTCGAGACCTTGAAGTATTCGAAAACAACTAGCCCACCTTTGTAACCCTTCTTCTGCAACGGTGATCCACTCAGATGCAAGCTCAACTTGTTGAACGTAAGGCAAAAGGGCGTTCTTGCTGTCATCATCAGCTAGCTCCCAAGCATCTTTGCCCAGCAAACACGACGTAAATGGTTTCTCTACCGAAACACTGCTATCGCCTAGTAACTGTTCCCCTACTTCAACTAACAACTCTATGTTCGGTGTCATCCATCCGACCGTATCGAAACTCTTAGCAAGCGGGATTACTCCGTCGATTGGTACGAGTCCATGAGTTGGACGAAATCCATATACTCCGCAATAAGCGGAAGGAATCCGAACCGATCCACCAGTATCTGTACCAAGGGCAAAGTCAACGAGATTCGCCGATACAGCAACGGCCGATCCGCTTGAAGATCCACCCGGAATATGACCCTCTGCTTTTGGATTCACCGGGGTCCCGTAATGAGCATTCTCCCCATTTAAGCTATACATAAGTTCATCGGTAATCGTCGTTCCTTTTAAGGTAGCTCCTTGTCGTAACAAAAGATCTACAGCTGATGCATTGCTTTTTGCAGGTTGATGTGTACGAAGCCAGTCGGGATTACCAGCGCTAGATGTAATCCCTTCTAGATCAAACACATCTTTCACAGCAAATGTTCGACCAGAGAGGTTTCCGGATTTTATCGGTTTTATCGTCACCTTTTCATCAACAAACGCATTATAATGATTCGTCATTACAAGACCCTCCCTCTTAACTCACGACACGGTTTTCAATTCGCTCCTTGTTTTGGTAAACATCTAGAGCTGCTTGTACTCCTTCTCCTACGTTCACTTTCCCTTTATGACGCAAAAGGACGGCTTCTAATGAGGCAAGAGTAAGCAACACATTACGTTGCTGACAACTATAGCCCATCGTCCCAATTCTCCAAATCTTTCCGTGTAACGGTCCAAATGAACTTGCTATTTCAATTCCAAACTCATCAAGAAGCATCGAGCGAACAGAATCCCCATCTATGCCCTCAGGAATATTGACACATGTTACAGTCGGCAATTTATGGTCATTGTCTCCGAATAAAGTAAGACCCATCGCTTCAATACCTTTTACTAATGCATGTTCATTTAAGCGATGACGCTTATAACGTTCCTCTAATCCTTCTTCTAGAATCAGACGTAACCCTTCATACAACCCGTACAACATCGTTGTCGCTTCCGTATGATGATTTAGTCTTGCTGGGCTCCAATAATCTTGTAATTGACTTAAATCTAAGTAATTGCTATGAATCTTTCTTTTATTATTGGCTGACTGTAAGTCTGATACTAGTCCTTTTTCAATAGACTTTCGATCTTGTAAAATCGCTTCAATACGGTCATTGTACGTGAGTGGTGCCATTCCCGATGGAACAGATAAACACTTTTGTGTACCCGTAATCAGTCCATCGATCTTCCATTCATCTGTTTTCACTTCCGTTCCTCCAACAGTAGCCACTGCATCTACAATAAGCAAAACATCTTGTTCACGACACGCATGCCCGATTTCTTCTAGTGGCTGCATTCTCCCCGTTGATGTATCTCCATGAACCATTGCTACCACTTTTGGTCGAACTTTTTCCATTTCAGCAATCACATCTTTAGGATCAAATACACTTCCCCATTCACAATGAATAAGATGGATTTCTGCCCCACAGCGATCTGCGATTTCTGTTAGCAAACCACCGAATCGTCCAAACGAAGGAATGAGAACTTTATCTCCTTCCTCAAGGACACTACAAAGCATCGCCTCGATTCCTGCTCTTGATGTTCCATCGACAGGAAAGGCCCAATGGTTATCTGTTTGTAACACTTTTCTTAGTTGAACCATCGTTTCATTCATTAAAGATGTAAAACTAGGATCGAACTGTCCTAAAATGGATGACGACATCGCTTGTAATACTCTTGGATCAACTTCTACCGGCCCTGGTGTCATAATGGTTCTAGCTGGAACGTGCAATCTATTTGATAATGGCATTTTTCTCTTCCCCCATGTAATCGAGATTATTTTGCTAATTTACGTAACGCTTGTAATAATACGTGTGTACCCTTCACACAATCTTCTTTCTCCGTCCACTCTTTCGGGTTATGGCTAATGCCGTCTTTTGATCTAACGAAAATCATCCCCATCTCCGTAATTTTCGTCATCATAAGCGAGTCATGACCCGCGCCACATGGTAATTTCATCGTTGGAATATCTAGTTCCTTACAAGACTCTTCAAGTAAATCGACAATCGTACTGGAACAAACTGCTGGATCAACTGACTTTTTCAATTCAATTACAGGTTCAATCAACCTTTTTTTACTTATTTCCTCTATAGATGCTGTAACTTCATTAACCATTTTCGTGCGCAACTCTATATCTCCATGTCGTAAATCAATTGAAAAAATTGCCTTCCCTGGAATAATGTTCACACCACCAGGCTCTACTTTTAACTTCCCTACTGTACCTACTCCTTGATATTTCGTTGCGATACGCTCTACTTCAAGCATCACTTCTGCCATTGCAAGGGAAGCATCTCTTCTCATATTCATTGGAGTGGCACCTGCATGGTCTGGATGACTGTTTAGCGTCACTTCGACCCATACAGGACCTTGAATATTCGTAACGACCCCTACTGCTAATTCGTTCTCCTCAAGAACTTTTCCTTGTTCAATATGCATTTCGACATAAGCTTTTATTTCTTCCGGCTTCCTTATTGCCTGCTTATATAGGGTTGGATCAAATCCAGCTTGATGAAGGGCCTCAGCGTAAGTAATTCCATTTGCATCTGTTAAACTAAGAGTTGCCTCATCTAAATATCCAGTCATTGCTTTGCTTCCAATATACCCAGTTCCAAATCTTGTTCCTTCTTCATCTGTAAACGATACAACTTCAATTGAATGAGTCAGTTGGATCCCCGATTCTTTAATCGAGCGAACAGCTTCAATCGCTCCTAGCACACCTAGTGTCCCATCAAACACTCCACCTTGCAAAACTGTATCAACATGAGAACCAGTCATCACAATAGGAGCATTAGGGTCAGTTCCTTCTAATTTCCCGATAATGTTACCTACTTCATCGACGCGAACATCTAAGCCCGCTTCCTCCATTAACGAAATCACATAATGCCTTGCCTCTAAATCTTCCAAACTAAGGGAAAGCCTCGTTACCCCTTCTTCAGCGATGTTTGTACCAGATCCGATCTCACTTAATTCTTTTATTGTTTTCCATAATCGTTGTTGATTTATTTGATTAATAGCTAGCATCGTTTCAAACCCCTTCCTGTTGTATCCTCAGCTTCTAATTGCTTTTATTTTAGAGAACGAAAGAGCAATAGTCATTGTTCAAAGTATCTAAAATATGTATGATTTTTTATACGAAATAACTAATGTTTTAAAAAGGTTTTTCGTTAACCTACAGAATAAAAGGCTCCTATGAGTTTTTCGAATGGAAGATAATGTTCCGCTCATTTTTTCATTACGCTGTTTTCGGAAATATTGTTGTAATGAAATGGTTTTTTCTCATAGTGAAATGGAGCGGAAGCCACTCGACTCCTGCGGGAATGCAGAGGTAGGGGCGAGACCCCTCTGGCGTAGCCGAGGAGGCTCGGCACCTCCCCGCGGAAAGCGAGTGGCTGAAGCGCAATGGAACGAACATGGCGAGAACACGTATCCCATAAAAAACAACAAAGTATGCGGAAACAGCCTTTCATAGAAAAAGGCCTCCATCGGTTGGAGACCTTTGGCCCTTCTTAATGCGAAGGTAAAAATTCAGTTGTAAAGATGTCATTAGCCTCAAACGTTTCTTCTAGCAAACCTAATTCGTGTAATTGATCAATAAGCAATTGCCAACGCTCTTCAGACATATATCCAAACCCGTGTTCTTCGGCATCCCCGCCATAAACAAATTCAGCTTGTGCATCGGTTTCGAACTCTAAATCTTCAAGAGCAAGATCTGGATTCGCTTCGTGAATAGCTTCATTAATTTCGTAAGGTGCATCTTTATAATAATTCCATCCATCAACAAACGACGTCACAAAGTTCTGAACGGTCTCTTCATTATTTTCAATAAAATCTTTCGTCGCAAACAACACAACATTATAAGGGTCAAACCCTGACTCAGAAACGAGAATGGTTTCGGTCTTTACCCCTTCCTTATCTAAGAAAAATGGCTCTGACGTGACAAACGCTTGACTGACAGATTGTGGGTCTTCAATGAAGTTAACGTGTTGACCCGTATAACCCATTTCCGTTACTCCACTTAAATCATACTTGCTCGTTAAGAAATCCCAATACGGAATACCCGGTTGAATATAGGCTGTTCTTCCATTCATATCTTCAAATTCAGAGATTGCTTCTCCTTCATGAAACATTAACGCAGCAGGACTGTTTTGCATCGCTGTTGCTAACGTAACGAGTTCAATCCCTTCATTTCTAGCAATGACAATTTGATCAGCATGAGCTAAGCCAAATTGCGCATTACCTGAAGCAACAATTTGAATAGAGGACACTTGAGGTCCACCAGCTTCTACCTCTACTTCTAAGCTATTCTCTGTAAAAATCCCTTGCTCAAGTGCTGCAAAAACTCCACCATGCTGACTTTTTGGAAACCAGTTTAAGACAAGCTTGACTGATTCAGCTCCTGCTGATCCCTCTCCAGAACTCTCTCCTGCAGATTCTTGACCACCACATGCAGCAAGCAAAAAGAGCGCCAACACCGCCATCACAAACAATTTAACATTGAAAACTTTCTTCATAACATAACCCCTCTCTTATAGAAACCTTCTATGTTTATACTTGTAAGCTAATCACTCCTAACTACCTCTATACGTGCTATACCCTCCTGGAGCAATTAGTAGAGGAACATGATAGTGATCTTCTTCATCGGAAATGACAAATTGAATCGGGACAACTTCTAAAAAAGGAGAATTCTGTTTTCCTCCATTTTCACGAAAGTAATCTCCAGCATGAAATTGAAGCTGGTATGTACCTCTTTTCAACTCATCTCCCTCTAGTAGAGGAGCATTTACTCTACCATCATCATTTGTTTTCGCATCTGCCATTTTCATTAGTTGCTTCTCTTCATTCAATTTAAATAGTTCGATTGCAACCTTTTTAGCAGGTTTTCCCGTGCTAATATCGAGCACATGAGTCGTAAGTTGGCCGACCTTTTTTTCTTCAATTAAATCGTCCAACCTGAATTTAGCTATTTTACTTACCTGTTCAAGTGCGGTTACTAATTCTTCTTCATAATCATTATGAATGCGTTGTTTCATCAAGTTCTTAATAGAATCTTTTTCATGACCTTTTACAGCTAAAATGAAAGGAAAACCAAATTTAGCTGTATAATCCTTATTTAACATTGAAAATTCAGTGAATTCCTCTTCTGATAATTGACTTAACCCGGCATTCTTTTGTTCATCTCTAGATGAATCAGAAACCTCTAGTCTAGTACCTAAGTCTGGATGCGCTCGTAGCAATGACAGTTTCAAAGACTCATTCGCTTCCATCATCTCCTCAATCATGCACTGATACATATGATCAAGGCTTTTAAACGGATGATGCTTCCATGATTTATCTGCGACCCAAGGGGAATGTTCAAACACCCCTCCCACGACTGCAATGAATTCAGATTCATTCATTTTATTAACCTTTTCCATTGTGATTCTCATTGTCATCACCTACTCTTCTCTCTTTTTCCAAGACTGTTTTCGCATACTTTGTTGTTTTTATGGGATACGCGTTCTCCTCATATCGTTCCATTTAGTCAGCCACTCATAGCAACAATCTTTACGGAAACAGCGTTTTCCAAAGCTAATTGAACCGTATTCTTCACTTCTTATAGCCAAATCATAAGGTGTAAACACGCAACAGTCATTGTTCGAATTAACCAAATGTCAAACGCCAAATTGTTTAATGAATCTACAGTAACGTTCTCAAAAATCGAATTTGCTCCTTTGATTTCCAGGCAACTTAGTATAAGGAAAAGTTTAGAAAACTCATAAGTCGCCCTTTTTCTACTCTATCCGATCGTCATAAACCGAAGATGCTAGAGTGTGACAGGTTGTAAGAAAAAGTGACTGTCAATATCTCTAATTTATCTTTTTCTATCTGTCTTCTAATTTCACTAGTCTGTTAATCGTATACTTTGTTGTTTTTATGGGGTGTGTTCTCTACAGATTCGTTCCATTGCGCTTCAGCCACTCGCACCCGCAAGGAGGTGGCGAGCCTCCACGGCTGCGCCTGCGGGGTCTCGCCCCTCCCTCTTCATAAAGCTCTTTGCGTTTCATTTCTCAAAGGCCTTTTTTACGCTATTTCTCCTATTATTTTTGATCGCTGAAGAGTAGGGAATTTCTATCTTTCCTCTCAACAAAGCGGACGGGATGGGAGGGCCGACTCCTGCAGGAGGGAAGGGCAGGTTGAAATCCACCGGCGCCAGCCGGTTAGTTCAACGCCCGCACTTTCTTAGTACACTCTTTGGAGTTTTGCGCTGTCACATGATTCTCTGTTCTTATTTTGTACGAATTAACCAACCAAGAGATTATTTTTGTTAGATAATCTCTCAAAAAAGTTTCAGAATAGTGATTTTTCTTGTACATTGTTCACAATAGTATTTTTGTAGGGAGGAAATGCAAAATGAGGTTACTTGATATTTTAGACCTGCCAACATTTAAAGAGGCAACTGTTGTTGCAGGGAAACAAGGATTAACGAAAAATGTTCAATCGGTCAACCTTATGGACGCTCCTGATATCATTGATTATTTAAATGATGAGCAACTATTGCTGACAACAGCTTATTCAATAAAAAACAACCCAAACGCTCTTACTGAATTAGTTTCGCAAATGGCGAAACAAGGGTGCGCTGGTCTTGGTTTGAAAACAAAACGTTTCATTGAAGAAATTCCAGCTGAAGTGATTGAACAAGCTAACGCATTGGATTTTCCCATTATAGAAATTCCGCTAAACTACTCACTAGGTGACATGCTAAATGAAGCACTAGGATGCATTTTAAAAGAAAGGACGCATGAACTAAATTATGCTCTAAATATTCATCGAGAATTTACGGACATCGTTGTTTCTGGTGGCGGCTTTTCTAACATAATCGAAAGCTTGGCAACGATTTTAAACCTTCCTGTTATTCTCTTAAACTACCGCCTTGACATCATGGCCTACTCTCATGATATCGATAAGGACGTATTCTTTGATATATATTGGTATATCCACGAGAAGATACACCATGAAAATCTTGATACTTATAAGGTGTTAACCCTTCCTCGCGAAGATCAAAATAATGAATTTACTGAAGTTTCCATCTACCCTATTAACACGACGAATCAACAAAAAGGCTACATCATTATTTTCGGAACCACCTTATCAAATGAATCTTCTTTTACCCTAGCAGTTGAACAGGCAGCCAACGTTATTTCTTTTGAATTTATGAAGCTTCACGCGCTAGAACAGCACTCACGAAGGTTAAAAAATGAGTTTTTTGCGGATTTAGTAGAAGGAGCCATTCCAAACGAAGACGAGATTGTAAATCGAGGAAAAGCTTATCAATTAAATAAGTCCTTACAATATATTTGCATTACTTGTAAAATGGATGATCCTTCTGATTTATACCAAGATTCTCACCCACTACAAACCGAAAAAGAGATTAGTTTGCGCAGAGATCGAATTTATGAATTTTTAGAATCCATCTTAACCAAAAAGTTTGAAAATGGCATTGTCTTTACGAAGGGCGACTTATTTACAACATTACTAGGCTTTGAGTTTTACAATGATGATGTGGAAAAGAACTTACTAGATACTATTTCGGATCTTCAGTCCGATTTATATCAAGCCATTGATTCGTCCATGTCATTTGGGATAAGCAATTATACAGAAAGCATTACGGACATACCGACAGCTTTCCAAGAAGCCGTTGACGCCTTACGTGCGGGCTATCGCGAGAACAAGAAGCGTTTCATCAAGACCTATCGAATTAAAGAGCTAGCAGAAATTTTTAAGACGATCCCATCTCAAAAGCTGAAAGAGTTTTACCGATCCACCTTACGAGAACTCGCTTATCCAAAAGACAAAGAAAAAGAAGATCTCGTCCAAACCCTTTCTGTTTTCTTGAACCACAATTGTCAAATTTCTGAGACAGCAAAAATTATGTTCATTCATCGAAACACCGTCATTTATCGCATTAAGAAATGTGAAGAAATACTAGGAATTGAATTAAAAGGCTCAGATGAAACACTTACTCTTAGAATTGCTCTGTTTATCCGTTCATTTTTCAACAACAAAATTGAAAGACAGCTGTTATAAGAACGCAGCTTTCGTAAAGATTGTTGCTTTGAAATCGTTTTTCCTCAAAGTGAAATGAGCGTAATGGAACGAACATAAGGAGAACACGTATCCCAAAAAAACAACAAAGTATGCAAAAACAGTCTATAAGAAAGGGCACTGAAAAAGGTGAAGATCGTTAGGCCACTGAAAAAGGTACGTTTTTCTCCTTTTTTAGTGGCCTTTAAGCAATGAGCGGAGCCGTTGCCTTCTTTTAAGCCTGCTATGAGTGGGTTTCTCAAAGCAGGCGCGCAACGTGTGAAGCCATTGCACTTCCCCGAATCTGCTAAAAAGATCTTTTTCAGTGACCTCGAAGATCGTACCTTTTTCAGTGCCCTCCTTTATGAATCGAAGTGGCCCTCTTTATGTGTAACTGCGCTTCCTTGTAGTCATCTGGCGTATCAATATCAAATAACACATATCGATCTGAAACCGGCACCAGCTCTTTTTGCATTAAATGCATAATCTCTTTCCCACCGCTATCTCCAGAAAGTTGTGAGAACGGAACCCCGCTCACATTCCCCCAAAACACAGGGTGACCTGGTTTATTTTTATACGTTGGTCGTATCACAAATGGGTTGCTATCATGTCTCATCCTTTCACAGCCCACTGTCAATATTTTCGAAACGGTATTACTTCTAATAAATGGCTGGTCAGTAAGAAAAAACATGACAGAGTCAACAGACGAATCGAGACTGTTCATCGCTTTTAAAATAGACGTACTTTGGCCTTCTTTATAATTTGGATTATCTATCCATCTTACGTACTCAGAAGAAGTAGCTACACTATTCTTAATCTCTTCTGCTCTATGTCCAAGAACAACGTATACTTTTTCAAAAGGATGAGTTAGTACTTGATCTAGCACGGTCTCTAACAAAGTCTTCTTTTGTAATTGTAACAACTGTTTCGCAGTCCCCATTCGACTAGATGTTCCTGCAGCCAAAAGAACCGCACCTACTTTGTTACGATCCATTCTATTGCTCCTCTCTTTGATGGCTGTTTTGGCATAATTTGTTGTTTTTATGAGATACGTGTTCTCCACAGGTTCGTTCCATTGCGCTCCATTTCACTTTGAGGAAAAACGATTTCATAGCAACAATCTTGACGAAAACAGCGTTTTTGATAGAAAAAAAGGACGATCCAAAAGAGGATTGACCCGTTCTAACGAATTTGCTGTGCTTTCTTTCGCCTTTTATTTAACATTCGCTTTTCATTTCTCACCTTTATTAATTCAGCCAAAATACTTAGACTAATTTCTTCTGCCCCTTCAGCATCAATCTCCATTCCAATAGGCGAGTGTACCCACTCAGGAACAAAGGTTGACCCTAATAACCTCTCTGTTCTTCTTTTAGGCCCTAAAATTCCTAAGTACTTCGGTTGATGCTTTAAAAAGTAAGAAAGAATTAACTGATCCCGTTCAAAACTATGAGTCATTATTAATACATAACTTTGGTCTCTTAGCTTATGGTTAGCAAGAAATGTTTCGGGGTGTTCTGGATAATATTGTGTTGCATCTGGAAACACACTCGGTTGACATCTGCTTTCTTTTGGATCAATTAAAACTGGCAAAAAATCAAACTCTGCTAGTCTTTTTACTACCGGTTCCACATCGGTGCCAGCACCAAAAATATAGATAACGTCCTTTGCTTCGTGTAACTCAAATAAATATTGTGTATTTAACTCCAAATGGAATTGATAATCAAAGATTCGGTTTTGTTGAAAAAACTGAACGACATCCTTACGTAATAGGTCAGAACAATGGTTAGGCTGGCTAGAGCCAATTATTTCTCCGTTTGTTGTGAAGAAAAATCGATTCTTAATTTGATGTCCCACTACCTCGCGAACGGTAATCACGTTTTCTCCCATTTTAAAAGCTTCATGAACACCGGGCCAAATTAGGTTTCCGTATTCATCCATTTCACCCCAACTAATAGGTTCCAGCAGTACGTTGATTTTGCCATTACAACCAGCACCTTGCCCCCAACCCAAATCATCCTCTGCTTGGAGATCATAGACGATGGTCTCAGGTCGATTCAATCTCATAACGTCAGTTGCCCGAATTTGTAAATCTTCTTCCAAACAACCACCACTAATCAAACCAAAAGATCGGCCATCTTCTAGAAAGAGCATTTTTGCTCCTTCATGCCGGTATGCCGATCCTTCTACTTCAATAACCGTTGCCATCGCACACGTTTGATTGGAATGTTGCTTCATAATAGTAAGATACTTATACAGCTCCTTCAAGACACCATCCCCCTACTTGTCTTCACAAGATGTTAGTTTCCGAAGCACTCGATAGATCCCTCCATACCCTGTACATCGGCATAAATTGCCCGCCACCCCTTCTTTCAACTCTTCAAAAGTGGCATGAGGACGTTCCATTAATAACGCTTTAACCGAAACAACCATACCAGGGGTACAATACCCACACTGAAAGCCTCCTTCTTCTAAAAAAGCCTGTTGAATAGGATCTATTTTATTCTCACTAATTCCTTCAATCGTAACGACCTTTTTTCCTTCACATTGGTAAGCCATTGTTAAACAAGAATTCTGCTGTTTGCCATCAACTAAAACCATGCAAGCACCACATCTTCCAATTTCACAAGACACTTTCGTACCTGTCAAACCTAGATCATTTCGTAAAATGTCGACTAACCGACGAGACGGATCAACAGGAAGACTGATGGGCTTACCATTTAACTCAAAAGAAAGCTTGTGTTCGGTTTCTTGATTAGTGCCAATTGGATTTAACTTTTGACTCATCTCTTCCTCTCCTCCAAACCTCCTCTAGCAATTAATCAGAAAAGGCGCTTTTTGTAATTGTTCTGGTTTAACAGGCAATTCTGTAACCCAAATGCCTGTTGCATCTTTAATCGCTGAAACAAGGGCCGGTGCTAATGCAACTGAACCAACTTCTCCTACACCACGAGGTCCAAACGGATCGCCTTCTGGTAGTTGCTCAATTGCTTTTACGTGATGCTCTTCTGGAACATCAAAAATAGTAGGAATTAAATACGTATCTAAGTTTTTCGTTACATAGCGACTCTCATTCATAACAGCATCCTCTGTTAACGTGAAGCCTAACGCCATAATGCTTCCACCTTCAATTTGCCCAACATAGCCCATTGGATTAATAACAGGTCCAGCAGCTACAGCATGATCGACTCTCATGACTTTCACCATCCCTGTAAGGACATTCACTTCCACCTCAGCAATTACCGATGTACTTGTATAAAGATAATGTCCACCCATGACCGGATCGGGTGTAACTGGATAATGAAATTGAGTCGAGCACTCTAAATCTTGCGTTCCGCTTTTAGCTATATCTGAGTACGTGATGATTCTCTCATCTTTGGTCACCGCATATATACCACCCGGACCCGTGCGTAACTCTTCTTTCGAAACACCTGTTAATTGACTCACTTTCAAAAATAACGCCTCTAAAAATGGTCCTTTTAATCGATTAAGAGCTTGCCAAACCATGTTCGTTGTTCTTGATGCCGTTGATGACCCACTTGGTGGCACAAGATCCGTGTCACCAATGACTATACTTAAGTCCGCTTTGTTACAGTCAAAATGATCTTGAAGTAAAATTTCTAAAGTTCCTAGCAATCCTTGCCCAAATTCTTCATGTCCGAACGCCACTTCAATTTTCCCTGCCTGGTTTAATCGAATCAATCCACCTGCATGGTCTGGGATCCCGTATCCTAATCCAGACCCGTGCATAGCTAGTGCTACTCCAATCCCACGTTTGATCCATGGCTTTGAAACTTTCTTATCTTTATTCTTCTTTTCCCAAAGAGGGGATTGTTTAATGGCTTCCCATACTTGTTCAGGACCGTTCGTTGGTACCACTCTTTGACCCATTGGTCCAAGATCATGTAATGTTCTCATATTCTTTTTTCGGAGTTCCCAAGGATCCATCTTAATTTTTTCAGCTAATCTATCAAGCTGCCCTTCTAGAGCAAAGATAACTTGATTCCCTCCAAACCCACGAAACTCACCTGATACCCCGTTATTTGTATAAACTGCCTGACCTTTCACATCGACATGAGGGATGATATAGGGCCCTACGGCATGCTCGGTCGCAAAGTTTAAAACCGGTCCTCCTAATGTGGAGTACGCTCCCGTATCGGAAAGGATATTCACTTGATGAGCGAGCAACTTTCCATCTGAATTCATTCCTGTTTTCATCGTTACTTTCATAGGATGACGTTTCAATCCAGCTGTAACCGATTCCCACCTTGAATAATGCATTTTTACTGGTTGGGCACAGTAGAGTGCGAGTAATGCCCCATACGGCTGGACGTTTAACTCATCTTTCCCACCGAACGACCCACCGATAGGACTAGAAATCACTCGAATTTGTTCCTCATTGCAATTTACAATTCTAGCAAGCTGCATTCGGTCTTTGTATCCATGTTGAGTTGGAGCATAAACGGTTAGCTTCCCTTCCTCTGGAACAAATACTCCACCTTCTGTTTCAAGGTACGTATGCATTTGCCTAGGTGTTACGTAAGTCTCTTCCACAACATAGTCACACTGCTCAAACCCTTCCTCCATATCCCCTCGGTGATAATCCGTTTGATGAAGAATATTCCCGTCTGGATGCAACAAAGGTGCTTGAGGATGTAATGCAGCTTCAGGAGTATCTAAAACCGGTAGCCTTTCGTATTCAACTTGAATGAGCGATAATGCCTTCTCCGCGATTTCTTTAGTTTTAGCAGCTACAGCAGCTATCGCATCTCCTTCAAATCGAACAACATCTTCACAAAATACAGGTTGATCAGGCGTACTAATTCCAAACCCGTTTAAGCCAGGAATATCTTGATGCGTAAGCACTGCCATCACACCCGGATAGGCAAGTGCTTTGGATGGATCAATGGAAATAATCCGAGCGTGTGGGTGTGCACTTCTAAGAACTCGACCAAACAGCATATTAGGGAAGGTCATATCTGTTAAATACCGAAGTTTTCCAGTAACCTTCTCTTCTCCATCTGGCCTCACTTTCCATTTCTGACCGCTTGTATTACGATCGAGCCACATTCATTCCACCTCCCGCTTCCCATTTTTCTACTTGCTTGATTAATTCACTTACAATGAGGTTGGCGACCATCCTTTTTTTATATGTTTCTGAAGCAAAAGGATCTGAAGTCGCGTTATACTGCTTCATCACTTGCTTATAAATCGCTTGAAATAACGATGGACATCCTTCTTTTCCTTCCAACTCCAGCTCAGCTTCCAGTAGTCTTACTGGCACTTTACCGCCTCCAGCTGAGAGAGAAACGTGTTGGAATTTCCCACCTTCATCTATCCTTCCTTTCCCTGCAACTGTCACGAGGGAAGCTGTAAATGTTTCCCGTCTGCCTACTTTCGTAAAAAACGAAAATTGATCTTCTTGACGTTCATCAATCTCTACTATTACATCCACAAGGATACGTGGATCTCGTTCAAAGTTATGAGCTTGCAGTGACAATATCCACTGATCTATGGACTCTGTTTCTATTTCATGACCATTAAACCAACGCATTTTAGCTTTATACACGAACCATACTGGAAGTGTATCACCTGCTACCGTAGAAATATTCCCTCCAATCGTCGCTTGGTTTCGGATGGATGGAGCTGCTATTCGCCGGCACGCACTAACTAGAGAAGGAAGATATTTTTGTAGGAGAGGATGTTGTATACAGGTTGCTAACGTTACTTGAGAACCTATGACAATTTCTCTTTTTCCAAAAGACAACCTTTCCTTCACAACTCTCATTTCCTCAATTTGCTCTAAGCTTATTAGGTGAGAAGGCATGGAACGTAATTTGGCTTCCCATTGCGTCCGAAGCCACGTTCCTCCTGATACGAAACAATACTCAGCAGAATCAAGATTCTTTTGAATTTGCCATGCTTCTGTTACATTTTGGGGTCTCCAAATTTTTTTGGTCGTAATCATTGCCTAGACACCTCTTTCTTTAATAACTCAAAACGGGTCACATTTATAAAAATCATAATATTTGCACATTTAAACCTACGTATTTGACTCCACTACCATTGTCAGATTTATTACCTACAAAACCAAATTTTATCATCGGGCCACTTCAACTGTTTTGACGTTCAGTACATTCCTTTTTATCTATTTTGTACGAAATAACCAATAGATTCAGTTGATTCGTCAGGTTATGTAACATGAAATTTCACTACATTTACCATTTTCACTATACTCATAGTTTTTATGTTTATAAATGGAAATAGGTAAAAAATAGTAGTAACAATTACCCTCGCCATGGCATAATAAAGTCATTCATAGTAGGTCCAAGCTAATAAATTGGATATTTCTTGGAGGGTATGTAAATGAAAGATTACAATGAAAAATTCTCCGACTTTTCAAAAACCTCAAAAGAGTTACTAGATATTAAGTATGCGTTGGATAATTCCTCCATTTTGGCTTTTACGGATTCAAAAGGGATTATTACATATGTAAATGATCAGTTTTGTGATATTTCAAAATACAATAAAGAAGAATTAGTAGGAAAGACACACAGTATAATCAATTCTGACTTTCACCCGAAAGAATTCTTTCGGAACATGTGGCAAACGATTAAGGATGGGCGGATATGGAAAGGCGAAATCAAAAACAAAGCAAAAGATGGAACCTATTACTGGGTCGACACCACCATAGTCCCGTTTATGGATGCTAACGATAACCCCTATCAATTTGTCGCCATTCGGAATGATATTACAGGAAAAAAAGTAATAGAAGAGAGATTACGCCAGAGTGAGAAGCAGTATATGTTTTTAGCGCATCATGACCCATTAACGGATTTACCCAATCGATTGCGGATGATTCGTACATTAGAAGAACATATATCTGCAAATAGAAAGTTTGCTCTTCTGTTTCTTGATATTGACCAATTTAAACTAATTAACGATACGTTCGGTCACATGTTTGGAGATTCTCTCTTAATTAAGATTGCAACTAGGTTAAAGAGGGTGAATCAAGACGATAAACTTTTTATTTCTAGGCAGGGAGGAGATGAATTTGTTTTCATTCTTCCGTTTGAAAATCATGATGAAATCGAAAACATTGCCTTAGACATTTTAGCAACCCTTTCGAAGCCTTTTCAAATTGATGAAAGAGAGATCTATATCTCTTCTAGTATCGGTATTAGCTATTTTCCGGAAAATGGTGAAGATGTTAATGAGTTGCTCAAGAACTCTGACATCGCCATGTATATAGCAAAAAAGACAGGTGGAAATAAATACGAGTTTTATAATAATGAGGAAAAAAAATCGATTATAAAGCGGTTAGAAATTGAGCATGGTTTAAGAAAGGCAATCGATAATAATGAATTTTGTCTTTATTATCAACCTAAAGTAAACATGAAAACTCGAGATATAATAGGGCTGGAAGCTCTTATTAGATGGGAACATCCGACATTAGGGTTAATCTCGCCAGCTGATTTTATCCCGATTGCGGAACAAGTAGGTATTATTAATTCGATTGGCGATTGGGTTATGAGAGAGGCAATCATGAAAACCATTGACCTTCAAAATAAAGGTCATCATCTTCGAATTTCCATTAACGTCTCGATCGTTCAGTTGCTACAATATAACTTTGTTACTAAGTTACAAGCCATTTTACAAGAATATCATTTACCAGCTCAAAATATAGAAATTGAAATTACAGAAACCGTGGCGATGACTCATACTGAATTTATTCTAGACGTTCTTCACGCCTTAAAAAGACTAGGAGTTCATTTGGCAATTGATGATTTTGGAACCGGATATTCTTCATTAAACTATTTAAAAAAATTGCCGATAGATACAGTAAAGATAGATCGTTCATTTGTTCAAGATATTCATACAAATGAAGTTGATATAGCCATTATTGACGCGATTATAACCGTTAGCCACGCTCTAAAATTTAATGTGTTGGCTGAAGGAGTTGAAACATCCGAACAGCTGTCCATATTAAAAGCAATAAATTGTGATGAGGTTCAAGGTTATTTTCATAGTAAGCCTTTGCCCGATACGCTCATCGATTTATATTTAGAAGACTATAAGTCTATCGTTTAACTCCATTTTTTAATAAAGAAAGAAGTGAACATCATGGGATTTTTCTCAACTAAAAAAAAGACAAGTAAAAACAGCCTCTTGTCTTCAAGTGAACAACATTTATCGAGTGTCTTTATTAACCTCCCTAACACAAGTTCAGTACACAAACAAATCGAGCTTATTGATTTACAATTGGAAGATTTATCCACCATTAAAACGTTCCAACCGATCATTAAGGAACATCTTGAAGAGATTGTCTCCAACTTTTATAAAAACCTAGCAAAAGAACCTTCTCTTACAGCGATTATTAATGAAAACAGTACTGTTGATCGCCTAAAGAAAACCCTTTTCGCTCACATTTTTGAAATGTTCAGTGGTCAAATTAATGAAAAGTTTATTACACAACGCAACATTATTGCTCATGTGCATGTTCGAATTGGTTTACAGCCAAAATGGTATATGTGTGCTTTTCAAGATCTCTTACTTTCCATTTCTGATATCATCGATCAATACACAATAGACAAAGCTGAGTACAAACACGCGATCACGGCTGTAACAAAGATCTTAAACTTTGAACAACAACTTGTATTAGAAGCTTATGAATTAGAAAATGAACGCATTCGACAAGAAGCCGAACAAAAGAAAGATAGATTAAAAATGGAAGTAAGCAAAAATGCAGAAGAATTAGCTGCCTTAAGTGAGGAAACAAGTTCTTCCTTACAAGATATCGCTGCTAAAACATCGGAAATTACAAAACTAACAGAAGTTAGTTCCAATATAGCTATATCAACAGAGTCCAAGTCAAAAGATGGAAAAAATCGTCTAAATAGTCTTGAAGACATTATGCAAGGTACGCAAGCAACTATGCAAAAAATCTCAAGTGAGATGGAACAGTTAATAACAACTTCTAAAAAAATTGAACAAATTTCTCAAATCGTCACATCGATTGCAGATCAAACTAATTTATTAGCTTTGAATGCTTCTATTGAAGCCGCTCGTGCGGGAGAACAAGGAAAAGGATTTGCTGTTGTTGCTGGTGAAGTTCGAAAGTTAGCGGAAAATACAAAAGATACAGTTGCTGAAGTATCGAGTTTGGTTCATGAGATTAACCGATACACTGCCACTATGTCAGAATCGATTAACGAAAATAACAGGTCTATTGAAAAAGGAACGAAAGAATCGAGTCAAACGAATCAGTTTTTTGATGAGATTCTCAGCTCCATGGAACAAATGAAACAACAAAACATAATGATTTCCGATAAAATGAAGCACTTAGGCGAAATTTTTAGTGAGATCAATCAAGCTGCAGAACATGTTGCGGTTTCGTCTGATAATTTGACTAACGCTACTTCATCTCTTTAAGCTTAACGGAGCGAGGCTATCCCATTGCGCTTCAGGCACTTGCTTTCCGCGGGGAGGGGCCAAGCCCCCACGACGTTCCGTCTGTGGTGTCTTGCCTTTCCCTCTTTTTCCCGCAGGAGTCAAGTGCCTTCCGCTCCATTCCACTATAGTTCTCGTCTATAGTAACAATTAATATAATAAATTTTGATTTTGCAAAAGAAGCCTGAAGTGCCCAACTACTCTTTGGACACGTCAGGCTTCTTATTTTTGACATCCATTACAATAAAATGTTTTTCGAGATGAGATCTCATCTTTTATAATTGGCTGACCACAACGTTGGCAAGGTTGTCCTTCTAAATCATAGACAAAGCAATGATGATTATAACTTCCTGTCAATTGATCGCCTTTATAAACAGGTACATCCATGTACCCACCTAATTGGATTCCTCTTGCTAACACTGTTTGAATGCTGTTGTATAACGTTGTCTTCTCTTGCTCGGAAAGGTCATTTGATTGCCTCTTCGGCAACAACTTGGCATGAAAACAAATTTCATCAGAATAAAGATTTCCTATCCCAGCTAGAAACTTTTGATTGACCAAGGTTGTTTTTAAAGCCCCTCTTTTCTTTTCCATTAATGACAAAAAGCGATTTACAGTAAACGACGGATCGGTCGGCTCTGGACCAAGATCCTCAAACGTCTCCTCTAGTTGCCCATCTGTAAGTAAATGTAAGTATCCTAACCTTAATCCGATAAAGAACAATCTTGTTCCCCCAAAAGAAAGAGTAACCTGCTTTGTTCGATCTATATCATCGTCCTCGCTTGCCACATACATGACCCCACCTAGCATGAGATGAACGAGCAGTCTTTTTCCAGAATTGAGCTTGAATACTAAAAACTTGGCACGACGCTCTATCGCTGTAATTGAACAGCCTTGCACTTCTTTTATAAACTGATCGACAGGAACATTCACCGTTTTTTCTCTAGTTACTTCAACAGCCGTTATGTTTTTTCCAATCACTCTTTCACTCAGAAGGCGTTTGTATGTTTCCATTTCTGGTAACTCAGGCATGTTTGTTACTCCTTTGCACGTTTTCTTTTAGCTACTTTATGTAGGCTTTAATTTAGCAACGTGGCTACCCAATAGAAATAAGGAATACCGAATACTAAATTAAATGGCAATGTTAATCCTAATGCCGAGCCTAAATAGATTCCTGAATTTGCTTCTGGAATCGCTTGAGCAATTGCAGCAGGTGCTGCAATATAGGAGGCACTCCCTGTTAATACCGCCAAGATAAAAGCTCCTCCCATTGAAAGCCCAATCATATGACCGGTAACCACTCCCAAGGTTCCACCAATAATCGGTAACAAAAACGCAAACAGAAAGGAAATGAATTTGATATTTTTCATCTGTTTTATGCTTTGCGTCGCAATCATCCCCATATGTAGAAGGAAAATACACAAAACACCGTAAAATAAGTCTCCGAATAAAGGCTTAATTAAAACTAATCCTTCTTCATGCGCGACAAAGCCAATGAAGATCCCACCAAGTAATAGGAAGATGCTTTTTCCAAAAAACGCTTCTTTTACAACATGCTGAATGCTCGCATGAGGATTATCCTCGGTTGTTCCCTTTTTTTGAAGGTACAATTTATACATAATAATCGCCAAAATTATTGCTGGTCCTTCCATAATAACTAAAATGGCTGACATATAAGCTTCGTAAAAGATACCCATTTTATCTAAAAAAGCTAAACCTGCTACGAACGTAACCGCACTGACCGAGCCATAATGAGCAGCCACAGCCCACGAATCCAACACCGAGTATGAAAATACAGTATGTACGAAAAAATACGCCACATACAACATGATGATACTTAACAACACGGCCGCAATAATCGTCGGAACCATCTCTAACAATGAAACATAGCGAAGCTCTACTCCCCCTTTAATACCAATAGTAAATAAAATAATCATCGTATACCCTGTATAAAAAGCCGTAGGTACTTTAAGATCAGAGTTCACCACAACCGCTACAATTCCAATTAAGAAAAATAAAATCATTGGTGACAATAAATTTGAATAAGCAATATCAAGCATTTGGTTCACTTTATCACCCCAATTATTAATTTAAACAAACGTTTATTTACGTTTTTTAAACAAACGTTTATTTGATTACATCTCTTTTCTTTTCTTATCAAGAATCTTGGGTTCCGATGGACGATTTTTCAATAAAATGAGTGGTGCTCGAATCATCAGATCCAACCATTCCCCAAATTTATATGGAGCAAATGGAGACGTATAATAACTTCCAAAACTTCTTAAACCGACTAAATGAATGTTTATTAAAATATAAACAATAACAATCCCAAATAACCCAAACATAGCAGCTGCAATCATTACCACAAATCGTAACAAACGAAAGGTAATACTCACGTTATAGGCTGGAATAGCAAAAGAAGCAATTGCTGTGATCGCAACAACAATGACCATAATAGGACTCACAATCCCTGCTCGTACAGCAGCATCCCCAATGACTAGACCACCTACGATTCCGATCGTTTGTCCAATCGGCCGAGGTAACCTGATTCCCGCCTCTCTTAAAAGCTCAAACGTAACTTCCATCAAAAACGCTTCGATAAATCCAGGGAAAGGGACACCTTCTCTAGTACCTGCAATGGATAAGGCGAATACGGTTGGAATCATCCCTTGATGATAGGAAACCATCGCAATATACAGTCCAGGGAGAAATACCGCCATAAACGCTGCAAAATAACGTAACAGACGAATAAAACTGCTAATTTGCCACCTATCATAATTATCTTCTGTTGATTTCATGAGATCAGCAAACGTTACCGGCGCCATTAGAACAAAAGGAGATCCATCTACAACAACAATAACTTTGCCATTCGTTAGAGCGTGAATGGTTTTATCTGGTCGTTCTGTACGAAGAACTTGTGGAAAAGGTGACATTACATTTTCCTCAATATATTGTTCAATCACCCCAGTCTCAGATAAAAGATCTAAGTCAATACAAGAAAGTCGATATCTCACTTCTTCTACAAGATCTTGATTGGTTATTCCTTTCACATACACAATAGCAAAATCCGTCTTAGATCTTCGTCCTAATTGACCAAACTGCACAGTCAAGTTCGGGTCACGTAAACGCCTTCGTATTAACATCACGTTTGTATGAAGGACTTCATTAAAGCCATCACGTGGTCCTCTGACAATGACTTCACTTTGCGGCTCCTCTATTCCTCGTTGATTAAATTGTCTTGTTTCAAATAAAATTAATTTATCAATGGTATCTATAACAAGAAGAGTTTCCCCTGACATAAGGGACAGAATAGCTTCATCAAACGTCTCTACTTCTTTTGCTTCAATAAAGGTGACTACTTCCTCTAATAAGTAAGTGACAAATTTTTCAGGATTATATTCATCGTTCACTTTTGCATAATGGATAAGAGGGCGAATAATTCTATCTTCGATGCCAGAATCAAAAGCAAGACCATCAACAAAAAATAAACTAGCACTAAGACGGGAACCAACCTTAAAATCTCTTTGAACAATATCATCACTTTCACCAATGATATTCTGAACGGTCTCTACCATTTTTGAGAGATTTTTAGAACGTTTGATTTCATACTCATCATTTTTCCGAACCTGTTGCTCATTTAGTTTTCTTAATAGCCTTCTGTACATGTCATCACCTCACTTCTTATCCAATTCTGCTTGTGTCATGTAGTGGCGAATTTTCACTTTTGCATTAACACGAATCTCAGCATTTGCAAAGACTCCTCCTTCACCATCCCAGTTTCCTTTAACTGATTCCCAATAACCATAATTCTTTCTTCGAACCACATCATGTAGTTGAAATATATCGGTAAAAAATTCATTCTGTGTTTTTTCAATAATATTTGTTGCTAGCCGCTCTATCTCACTAGCCACTTCTTCTTCTAGTTTTAGTAACGTCTCCTCAGAATCAAGCTCAACGCCATTAAGCCAATTTTCAACAAAAAATCCTTCCGCTTTAATCTCGATATCAAACATATCTTTCCCATTCTCATGTTTATAGGTTATATTTGACTCGGTATTATCATTTTCATAAACAAATGGAATTTGTTTTGGCCCATAAAAAGCTTCTACCGTTTCATTTTCAACATTTCCCTTTACCCAACCGAATCCTTGTACGTCATATTCTCCTAACCAACCTTGCATTTTGTTTTCACTTCCAAGGAAAACAGCCGCACCAGCTATTTTAAAATCCTCCCTTTCCCCCATTACAATCCTTGGAATGACGTAACTTTCATGATCGATCACATTATTAATTAACTCACCTATTTTTTTTTGAGGTGGAATGCTATGGCTTCTTGCATGATTATCCGTAATCATGTCGATGGATAGGGCTGGCATCAACTCTAATGGCAATTTTTGCTCTAAAATTTCATAACCTTTGCCTTCTGAAATTAACACAACGTTGTCTCTTCTCATTTCATGATCGCGAGCAAAGAAGTCTATCCAATGTTCCATCATACCCTGACGCGCTAATTTCTCATTAATAATAACAACCTTTAGATGTTCAAAATTCATCTGACGACTTCTTCTTGTTGTAAAGTTTCGATTTGCCTTAAAATTTGTCATTCCCACAGTACGAATGTTAAAAAAGGGACCTTCCCCTTGTCCACCAGCCTCTCCTCCCCCTTCTTCAATTTGGCCTGGTATGACTACTTGATTGGTTAGTTGAAACATTTCTTTTGGCAAAGGTCTACCCGTCTCCTGCCTATATTGATCCCGATACTCATCGTTCTCATCTAATGGATCAATGGCTACTGCAACAACGAACCCTATTTCTTCAATCTCCGATAAATCCCAACATCCAGGCAATAGCGACAAACAAATTAGGAGGAACATTATGGTTTTCCAATTCATTTTGCTATCTCCCCTGTTTTTTGTCGGTTTTTTTTGCCCCTTTTTCTCAACCAGACCGTCCCATATCCAATCACTAGTGAAAGTAAAATAAGGGCAAAACCTGCATAGCTAACTATGTTTCCTAGAACAAATACTTCCTCAATTGAATTTGGAATAAAGGCAATCATATAGGAAAAGAAAGTGACAATGGCAGGAATAAACGCTTGCACTTTTCTTTTAGCAAACTCTTTCTTTATTGTTTGAACGGCTAATAAATGAATAATCGCCATTGTGTTAAAAATAGCCATAATCCAAATAACAATCATTACGGGTTCAAACCTTTCTATTAACCCTTCTATGATTTCAACCTCTTTTGCCAAGGCAACAGTAGGAAATACCGTATTTTTGACTCCTGTCACCGATAGAACTAAATAAGAGGTAGTAACAATAAAAAAATACAACATGGAAACAAAGAAAATACCTAGATTTATTGGCCACGCACTCAATTTTGACGTTTTTATATAGGCCATCCAGAAAAATAACAACTCTATTCCCAGAAATGAAAAGATAGTTGGCTCTAAAGCTTGTACTAATGACGGTATCCCTTTTGGTAAAACAGGAAGCAATTCATTGATCGACATGTTTTCGACATTAAAAATAATGAGAACAAAATAAATAAACACAATAAAAGGAAGAAACATTAAGTTTAAATGAACAATGCCCTGAATTCCTTTTGAAACGGCATATACTGATGTGAGCAGAATAATAGCCAACGTTAATTCTGGCGGCGTTCGGTCAAGCAAATACATCCTCACAATAATCGTTAGCATACGAGCTTCATAAGCTAAAAATGGAATAAAATACAAGATAAACAACAGGCTTAATATTTTTGAAATATATCTCCCTAGTCCCTTTTCCCCGATATATTCAAATAATGTTTGATTCGGATACTGTTTCTGAAGTTGTACAATTAAATAGACCAATCCCATGACAATCCCTGCACTAGCTAGTACCGCTATCCACCCGTCTCCTGTTTCCAGAATTTCAGCTAATGTTCTTGGTAACGTTAATACTCCAACAGCTAGTAACATGGAAACAACAGTAACGGACATTTCAAGAGGAGTAATCCGATAATGATCTGATTTGACCACTTTCTTCACCTCCGATTACGTATTCTTCTTTTTCAGCAACTCATTTCTTTGCTGCTGATTTTCTTCTTTCATCCAAGGCAATTCAACTAATTTCTTCAGGACTTTATCCACTAATTGAATAGTATAAATAAAGACAACGATTCCAATCCCCCCCCATAAAACCCCTCTTGAAGGTAGAAATCCAAATAGGTTATCTATTATCTCTTCCACAGTCATCACCCATTATCTAGTTGATTTGGTTTTTTTAGCTTTCTCGTTATTTTCCTAAAATATGTTTCCAATTTAGTACGCATAAAAAAAGAAGCAGAACCTCACTAGGTCCTACTTCTTCTGAAATAAATCTGCTTCGTCTCACGACTGCAGCACATTATTTTCAATTTGTTTAAGCTCGTAAAAATACCCTTTTGCTTTCATTAGCTCAGAAAATGTACCAGACTCTACTACTTTCCCTTGGTCCATTACAATAATTTGATTCATTTTTTCCAAACCAGCGAGCCGATGACTGACAAGTAACACCGTATCCTTTTTCGCCTTTTTAAAAAGCAATTCATACAATCGATTTTCAGTCCATAGATCCAAAGATGAAGTCGGTTCATCTAGCAGCCACAACCGTCCTTTTTTCGCAATCGCTCGAGCCATAGCTAACCTTTGTTTTTCACCGCCCGATAAGTTCTGTCCTTTTTCCATTACTTCATCAGATAAGGAGAAGTGAGGCAATTGGACATCTTGTAACAATTGTGTAAGCATCTCATCCGTCCATGAATCATCTGATAACAATAAATTATCTTTGATCGTTCCATAGAAAAAGTGATTTTCTTGTAAGATCACTTTTGACGTTTCCCATAACTGCTCTTGCTCGAGTTCGTTAAGGGACATCCCTCCTACTACTAACTCTCCCTTACAAGAGTATTGATTTAGTAAAAGCTTCAGCAACGTTGATTTTCCAGAACCACTTGGTCCAACAATGGCTACCTTTGCTTGAGCAGGAATAGATAAGTTCACGTCTGTTAACATATTTCGATCCTCTTCTGGAAATGTGAAATTGACCCTTTTACATTCAATCGATGGAGCTTCGTCAACGGTTTCCTTCCAGTTGGCAGATGTGTTAACAGCAGGTGTCTCAGCAACGGCATACAATCGTTTAGCCGCTCTTTCACTTTCCTCATAATGAATAGGAAATGCGGCCATCGGTACGGAATGTTCAAAAACAATGAAGCTAATCATCACGAGCATGGCTAGAAAAATGCCTTCTAGTTGGCCTGTTGCTACTAAATAGGATGCAATAGCCAGTACTGCCCATGAGACAAGTAGGGAGACAGCCGTATTTAAAGATTGATAAGAAATAGATTGTATCCCCGCTTTCTCTTGCTCCTTGTTATAAACATCTGCAGCGTTTACTAATTGTTGCTCTTTATTTTGACGCAGCTGATGAATCAATAACTCTCGGAATCCAGATAACCATTCTGTCATCTCTGTAGAAACATGAGATCTTTCTTCTGCTACTTTGCTACTCACTTGTTTTTGTTTCATAGCAAACCAGGCTGGAATGACAAAGCCCGTTAACAAAAGACCAACAGCTAAACAAAGAACCACCCAGATAGAAAAGGCAGAAACAAAAAGCATTGTGCTTAAAAAGACCATCATCATTACAACTGGTGGATATAGAACTCGGAGAAAGAAATTTTGAAGACTTTCCACATCTCCGACAAAGCGGGCGAGTAAGTCTCCGCTTCGATACTTTTGAAAAAGAGCTGGTCCTACTTTTTCTAATTTCTCATAAAAGTAAACACGAAGATCACTAAGCATCGTAAATGTAGCTCGGTGCGAATAATATCGTTCCGCATAACGACTAACAGCCCGAATGAAGCTTCCAATTTTGACAACAGCAACCATCGCAATTAGAACATAGAGAGGTGGTTCAAGTGCTGCTTGTGAAATTAAATAGCCGTTTGCCGCAAACAATCCTACTGCTGTAATTCCAGCTACAAATCCACAAATAATTGATACAAACACGTCTTTCTTTTGTTGCATCATATTTTTAACAATATGAACTAACTCATTCATCACTACTTCTCCTCTCTTTGGAAGGAAACAAGTCACGATAGTTACTTGACGATGTTGATAGTTGTTCGTGAGTTCCTTCTGCAATCAATTTTCCTTGATCAAGGAAGAGAATGTGTCTTGCTTTCTTAATGGTCTGTATACGGTGAGCTACTGTAATCACTACAGACGTTTGCGCTAACTGCTCAATCGAATCGTGAAGTAGCTTCTCTGTTTGTAAATCAAGTCCCGTTGTCGGCTCATCAAAAAGGACGATTGACGGTTTTTTTAGAAATGCACGCGCAAGAGCAATTCGTTGTTTCTCCCCACCCGACAGTCCTCTTCCACCCTCTCCAATAAGGGTGTTATACCCGTTCGGCAACGAAGAAATCAAATCAGTAATCCCTGCTTTAGTAGCAGCCTCAACAATCTCCTCTTTTGTCGCATGAACACCAAGAGCAATATTCTCTTCAATCGTTCCTGCAAACAAATAGGGATGTTGGGTAATGTAACTTAAGTGAGAGAACCACTCTTTCTCGTTGTACTCTGAAAGTGGCATTCCATTAACGTTCACCTGGCCCTTTGAAGGAGGAAGCAGCCCTGCTATCATATTTAATAACGTCGTTTTTCCAGCACCACTTTTTCCAACGATCGCTACTTGTCCTGATGCTGGGAACGTTGCATTGATTTCTTTTAAAGAAAAATGGGATGACTCATATTCAAAACCAATGTTTGAGACACTTAGCTTGAGAGGGCGCTTCACTGCGTGCGCTCCCCATTTTACCTTCTGTTCCTCTTTCTTTAATTCCTCTTCTATTTTCTCGGCTGCCCCTACACTACTTCTTCCCGAGTGAAACGCACTACCAAGTTCTTTCAATGAATTAAAAAATTCAGGAACTAATAACAAAATAAAGAAAGCAGTAAAGAAGCTTATTTGATTAAAGACAACCAGTCGCAATCCTAACTCAAGCGCCACAAGACCAATACTTAACATGGAGATAAACTCAAGCATTAAAGAAGATGTGAAAGCTACTTTTAATATGTCCATCGTTGTATCGCGAAAGCCTAAGCTGCTTTTTCGAATCATTTCCTTGTACTGTTTGGAACGGCCAAACAGTTTCAAACTTTCTAACCCTTGTACCGTATCAAGAAATCGCCCTGAGAATGACTTTAAGCTATCAAGCTTCTCCTCAGATTTCCGCTGTGTCATACCACCGACAATGGCCATAAACAACGGAATAAACGGAGCTGTTACAACTAAAATCAAACCAGAATATACGTGCTGAGTAAACACAACAATCAAGATCATGAGCGGCACAATCATAGTCATAATTTTTTGCGGAACATATTTACTAAAAAAGCTATCTAATTCATCTACCGCATCTAACATAATCGTCATTTTTGAACCAGATTGACCTTCAGCAGATGTTAAAATAGACTGACTACCGTAAGCTTGAAGCAATTGCTCACGGTAGTCTGCTTTCACTTTTGTAGCCATCCTTACACCAATCGTTCCACTATAATAAGACAAGAACGCTCGTAGAAGTAACACTCCTATTAACACAAGTAAAAGCGGCAAAATTTGATCAAACGTTTGTTTATTTTGAAAAAGATCATCGACTATCGAAACAATCAAGTATGCTTGAGAGATGACGATGATACTAAAAGCAATCGCTATAATATAAAGCGTGTAATACCGTCCCTTCTCCGCAGACGCTAGTCTCTGAAGAGTTTTCATCGATTAATCCTCATATTTCGTACTCTTACTTGCTACGATAAAGGAAATAATCATCGCTAGCACAGCTACAAGAAGCGGCGCATAAAACAACAAAAAGTTGTGCATTTTTACTTCCTCCTTATTTCCCTTTTTGAATGTATGGCTTATTCATAATAAACAATTTAAACACTAAATACAGAGACGGTATTAATAACATCAACCCTAATATAAATACGACAATTAAAGAGTACGCCATTGTTTCGTTTGTGAAACTATCATAAATCGTTAAATACGGGTACAGCAAATACGGATACCTAGAGACGCCGTACGCGTAAAAAGCTAACGCAAACTGCAGCACGACGAAAATAAACGACTTGCCATAACTCCCCTTTTTCAGAAGCCATAAGCTTACGACAAAGCAAAGAAACGATAACGCAAACACCCACCAAAGTGAGATAAGACCTTCATAATGTGCCGGGTTATGCCATCTCATCTCAATGATAATACCGAGTGCTGTTACGATCGTTGGAAAGCTCCAAATCCACGTATACTTTCTAAAAAGCTTAAGAGCCTCGGTATCTTGAGCAACGGATGAGTAGTACGCTAAAAAGCTAGCCGAAATAAACAACACGCTCACAAGAGATAGAACCACAATCGACCACGCAAACGGACTTGTAAATAAAGCCACGTAATCTAGTTCAATTCGTCCTGACACCGTCTCACGAATAAATCCACCTTGTGAGACAATTAAAGCTGTTGAAAGGGAGGCGGGAATTAGAACTCCCGTTACCCCATACATTAACGTATAGCCCACATGTCCTTTCGTCCCGTACGTCCCAAAGGCATAATAACTACCACGAAGAGCAAGCAAAATAATCGAAATACTAATAGGAATCAATAGCACTGTTCCAAAATAGTAAGCCGTTTGTGGAAAAAATCCTATCATCCCAACAAAGAAGAATACTAGAAATACATTCGTAATCTCCCAAACTGGCGATAAATAACGTTGAATTACTGTATTTACTATATGATGCTTTTTCGTCACGATCGTAGAAGCATTAAAGAACCCCGCCCCAAAGTCAATCGATGCAACAATCACATACCCAAACAAAAACAACCACAATACCGAAATCCCTACTACCTCAATGGTCATTTCGCAACCCTCCTTTGTTCCTCGGAAAGTTTCTCTAGTTCACGCTCAACCGGATTCTTTTTAAACATCCGTATTAACACAACCGCTGTACCAATCATCAAGATGATATATAAAATCGCAAACGCAATAAACATGACCCACACATATGGCGAATCGGTCGCCCCTTCTGCAGTTGTCATAAATCCGCGCATAATCCAAGGTTGACGTCCTACTTCTGTAAACCACCATCCAGCCTCAATCGCAATCATTGCTAATGGACCGGAAGCAACAAGTAGAATTCGGAATACGCGACTCTTAATCACTTTCCAACCGCGCCAAAGTGCAATCCAATAAAACAAGGAAAAGACCGTTAACCAAATTCCGATCGTAACCATAATGTCAAAGAAGTAATGAATGACTAAAGGTGGATGATATTCTTCCGGAATGTCATTTAATCCAATCACCTCTCCAAATGGATTACTATGAACAAGCATGCTTAGCGCATAAGGAATGCGAATCGCATATTTCACTTCATTTGTTTCGGTTAACACCCCATATAAAACAAGAGGTGCCTCACCTTCTGTTTCAAAGTGCCATTCTGCTGCTGCTAGCTTTTCAGGCTGATACTCAGCTAAAAACTTACCCGATAAGTCACCAACAAGAGCTGTTGCAATAGAGAAAATCAAAGCAATTTTCATCGTTAACGCCAATGCCTTACGGTGATACTCATGGCGATTGCCTTTTAATAAGTGATATGCAGCAATTGACGCAAGCACAAACGCTGTTGTCATATAGGCAGACGTTAATACATGCGCTACCTTAGTTGGCATCGCTGGATTAAACATCGCTAGTAGCGGCTGAATATTCGTCAACTGACCATCGACAAGTGTAAAGCCTTGCGGTGTATTCATAAAGGCATTCACCGACGTTATAAACAAAGCTGACATCGCCGATCCTAATACAACGGGCGCAAGTAAATAAAAGTGATGCTTCGGATTTTTGAACCGATCCCATGTATATAAATAGATACCAAGGAAAATCGCTTCAAAGAAAAACGCAAATGTTTCCATAAATAATGGAAGTGCCACAAGTTGTCCAGCAAACTCCATAAAACGCGGCCATAAAAGCGCCAACTGCAAGGCGATTGCTGTTCCTGTTACAACCCCAACCGCGACGGTAATAACATAGCCTCGTGCCCAACGCTTAGCTAGTAATAAATAATGCTCATCTTGATTTCGTAAACCTAACCAGTGAGCAATGGTTATTAAAATCGGAACACCAACACCAAGTGTCGCAAAAATGACATGCACTGATAATGTTAGCATCGTTAAATATCGACTAAATTCAACCGAGTCCATCTTTCTCCTCCTCTTCAAGCTCCTAATGTGAAGATAGTGTCATTTTACAATCAATATGTATGTGAAATACATCACAATTGAAACGATTTCGTTACAGAAGAGTGATAAATTGGTGACAATTATCGTTTAAACAAAAAAGTCACCTAAGATCTGGTACTTTAATGGGTTCTTTGTGAGTGCAAAACAAAAAGGCATGGAGAACGGAGCTCCATACCCTTTTTTAGTGAACGATTGTGCGGACCTAGAGGACCCTATTTCCCCCAAAAAGCTTGTTCTATGTGATAAAGGGACTCAGCGTACCTTATCTGTTAAAATCCATGTAATGTAGACCGATAATGCAATGAATAAGGGCTTCTGAGTCCGGAATGCCCGAAAAAAAGAAACTTTAGACACAAATAAGGGCTCTGGAGTCCGAGACCACTGAAAAAGGTACGGCTTCCACCTTAATGTGACCTTGAAGCAATGATCGTGTTTGTCGTTTTGCCCGCAAAACACTCTCTAAAAATCGATCTTCTCCAAATACAATCCATGAGCATCAGCAAATCCTGCCAAGCTCCTATCGTGCGATTCTAACATGTTTTTTACTTCTTCTGGATTCCGTTCACCTAGTCCAACATCAATCAACGTTCCAACCATTTTTCTTACCATATTATATAGAAAACCATTTCCTTTGATACGTATGTTAATAAACCCTGCCTCTTCCTCAATCTGAATGGAGTAAATATGACGGACCATCGATTTTTTCTTTGACTTTGCATTTGAAAAAGCAGTAAAGTCATGTTCCCCTTCAAAGTAACGAGATGCCTCTTTGATCTTTTCTAAATCTAGCTTTTTCTCAACATGTAAACTATGCTTTCGCATAAATGGATTAGTATAGCTTTCGTTCCATATTTTATACAAATATGTTTTATCCTTAGCGTTATACCTAGCATGAAAACGGTCGTTAACTAGTTTAACATCTGTCACACTAATGTCGTGCGGCAAATAACGATTTAAATATTGTTGAACCTCAAATTCTTGTAGCTTTTCAGCGAGCTTTACATTCGCTATTTGTGCAAGGGCATGAACTCCCGCATCGGTTCTACCAGAACCAATAATCTCAATATTCTTTCCTACCATTTCAGAGAGAACATTTTCGATTTTTCCTTGTATCGTATTTTCCGTATTGCCAAGACGCTGCCAACCTTTATAACGTCCACCATCATATTGGATGGTTAACTTGTAATTATTCATATTTTTCTCCTTTTGAATCGTAACATTCCTACCTAGTATCTCCCTTATTTCTTAGCCTCTATTCACGCTTTGCTTTCCCGAGCCCACCTAATGTTTTCATTATGTTTCAAGAGCATAAACAACACAATGAAAAAGGCTGCAACGACTGCCATTCTTTCTTCATACCCTATATATTGATACGGAACTAGTAAAATGGCGGCAATGCCAACTAAAACAATATATTTTTTAAACGCTAAGCCAAGTAACCATAATACTCCAATAACAAACAAAGCGATTGGTTCAGTTGCTAAAAAGATCCCTAAACTAGTTGCAATTCCTTTGCCACCAGTAAAGTGTAAAAAGATAGACTTTAAATTACCAATAATCACACATAAAGCAATGATCATAGTTTGACCACCATTAAACAGTTGTGAAGCATATGAAACCATTAAAAACGCTTTTCCTACGTCACACACTAAGACTAGAATAGCCATTTTTTTGCCTAAGTTTAAATAAACATTGCTCGCTCCTATATTTTTCGTCCCTACTGATTGTATATCTATTCCTTTAAGTTTAGCGACTATTTTCCCAGTTGGAATTGACCCGACAACGTATGCGATTACACAGAACATTAGAAATGCAATCATGTGTTTACCTCTTTTCCACTATTCATTTCTACTATTCTAGTATAAACGAAGACACCCAAATCGGATATAACCTTTATAAAAGATGAAAGACTTGCCAGTTAGATCATTGAATACCATTCGGAAACGAATATGAAAAAGAGGCGTCTCGATGGTCTCTTTGACCTGAAACACCTCCTAGTAATAAATCATTATATCGTTTGCTCTTTCTCTCTATCTAAAATCCCTTTAGTCTAAACACCCTTTTTTAGGTGCATGGTAATAAGATCAGTCCTTATCAGTTCTTCTAAACTTTCCTTCCAACCAAAGACAGATTCTTTTTCATTTTCTCTTCTATCTCCTACCCCGTTGCAAACTTTGATCCATTTGTTCGTATCTTCATCTTGAAAATATCCCGTTACTGAAGTTGATAATCGGTGAAAGGGTTCATGAACCGAATAGATCTTCCCATAATGAATGTAACTTTCTTCATATACATCATGAATCCATTCATCTTTCATATTTTGAAACCAAAGCCGCTGATCGGAAACATGACCTATGAGCTTGCCTTTTTTTTCGTAATGGCGAATAACATACTTTTTCATGTGCGCTCCTCCTCCATTATCACGCCAAACTTTTATTTAACATAGGAATGGCATCAATGATGTGCCGATCAATGGCCAGTTCTTCCGGTTCAAATCCGAGCGCTAAGCCAATAAGTTGTGGCAGGTGAAGAATCGGCATTGTTATATCTTCGCCAAATCCTTTTTGTGCGTTTGGTTGATACATATCCAATTGCATTTGGCATAAAGGACAAGGAGTAACCATACAATCAGCACCAGCTGATTTCGGTGATAGACAGTTCTTAGCCGTCAGCTTCATCACTTCGCTCTCAGCAGGAAATACAGAGTGAAACCCACAGCAAGCTAGACGTTGATCAAAGTCAACGCTTTCTGCTCCTAATACTTCGGCCACCATTTCCATCGACTGAGGATTCATATGATTTTCAAATCCCATCACTTGAGGTGGTCTCACGATGTGACAGCCATAAAAGTTGGCTACTTTTAAGCCGGTTAATGGGCGCTTCACTAACTTTTTTAAGTTTTCCAACCCATAGTCTTCTATTAAAGCCCAAAGTAAGTGAGTTACTTCACTTTTACCTTGATACGTCATACCGGCCTCATGTAAGGCTTCATTTACGCTCTCTTTCATAGCTTCATTGTCATCTAGTGTCTTCTTTGCTGTTCGAAGCATTAAAGTGCACGTATTACATACGGTTAATAACGGAGCATCAAGTTTTTCTGCAAGTGCTAAGTTTCGTGCATTGACTGCTAAACTTACTTTTTTATCGACGTCTTGGATATGGCTAGCACCACAACACGTCCAGCCTTCTAATTCAATTAGTTCAATTCCCATTGCAGAAGCTACTTTCTTTGTTGAGATCATTAACTCCTCTGCGGCAGATTCTAATGTACATCCTGGAAAAAAACCGTATCTCATGACTTTGCCTCCTGTTCTAGTACATGTTTATAGATTTTTCGTACGCCCTCTATGCCTTGAACTTCTTTGGGAAAATGAAATGGATTGATTTTTCCTTTAGTAACCATTCGATAGGCAAAAGGAATTTTCGTTTTAGCCGTCTTAACAAGGCCATCGGTCTTAATTGGTAATGTCATCTCATTTAGACGGCCTTTCTTTTTCACATCATTGAAAAAGGCATAGGCATGTCTAGCACCTTGGTTATTCATTTCTCCCATCTTCATTGTTTCTTCACGTAAAAATGCTACTTCATCTGTTAAGTCAATTCCTTTCGGACATTGCGTCACACACTGCATACAGTGTAAACATTTCCATAAATCATTCTCTAAAACAGGTCTCAGGTGCTCTTTTGGCTGGTTATCACGAGAGTCCACTAAAAACCGGTACGCCTTATTAAAAATGAATGGTTCAAAATATTGTCCATCGTTGACCGATAACTGTTGACACTCTGAAGCACAAATTCCACAAAGTACACAATCAGTTGGAGAAGAGATTCGTTGAAACTCCGCTTCACTTTGTTTAAATCCATTCTCTTTTTGTACCTTTTCATCAGCTAGCAGCCATGGTTTCACCTTTTTCATTTTTTCTACCTTAGGCTCCCAGTCAATAACCAAATCACGTATAACTTCAAAATTCCCTAGAGGTTCAAACGTTAACGTCGTAGTATTAAACGTTTCCATTATTTCATCAAGCGACGTTTTACAGCTTAAAAAAGAATTTCCATTTACTTTCACCCCACAGCTTCCACAAATTGCATGACGACAAGCAGAAGTGAAGTTCAAAGTTGGATCTAGTTCATCTTTAATTTTCGTTAATGCCCATAAGACTGTTTTTCCTTTTTCATATGGAAGAGAATACGTTTGTATCCACTTTTTTTTCCCATCAAATCGGTGAATGCGAAAATGAATTTGCTCCATTAGTACTTCCTCTCCTCCGGTTGATATGTTGTAATTTTCACTGGAATGTACTCTAACTCGTATTGCTCACCTTTCTTGTGAATGAGCGTGTGCTGCAAGAAGTTTATATCATCACGTACTGGATAATCTCCTCTTGAGTGAGAACCTCGGCTTTCCCTACGGTTGAGAGCACCAAGAGCTACTGCTTTTGCTAAATTCAATAAATTTCCTATTTCTACATAGTTCACAAATGCCATATTATATCGAATAGCCGGATCACCAATTACCGCATCTTTGTATTCATGAATTAACGTATCAATTGTCTTGACTGCATCAGCCATTTCGTCTTCCATACGGAAAATACCAACATTGTTCCACATTGCCTCAGCTAAACGATTTCTAATATCAACTAAACTCGTACCGGTCTCTTTCTCCCTAACCGAATGGAATCGTCGTTCCCACTTTTTGCTCTCTTTTAAAAGTGGTTCTTCCTTACCAAATTGCCGTTTCCGGGCTGTCTCTCTCGCACCGATCCCCGCAAACTTCCCATACAGAACAACGTCTGCTACCGAATTGCCTCCTAAGCGATTGGCTCCATGTATCGATACACACGCACATTCACCCGCAGCATGAATTCCAGCAATTGGTGTACTGCACGTTTCATAATTTGTTACATGTATGCCCCCCATCATATAGTGACAACTAGGTCGAATAGGGACAGGTTCTTTTATCAAGTCGACCCCTTCAAAATCCATTGCAAGCTCACGAACTTGTGGAAGTCTTTGGAGAATCTTTTCCTCCCCTAAATGGCGTAAATCCATTAGCACATATGCCTCTATTCCTTCGCCAAAGCCACGACCTTCTTTAATTTCCGTCTCAATAGACCTAGAGACTAAATCCCGCGGAGCCAGCTCCATCTTCTCTGGTGCGTAGCGCTCCATAAATCTCTCTCCATCTTTATTTATTAAGTATCCACCTTCCCCACGACAAGCTTCAGATAAGAGAATTCCCGTTGAAGCTAAGCCCGTTGGATGAAATTGAACGAATTCAGGATCTTTTAATGGAATACCAGCCTCAAAACAAGCAGCTGAACCGTCCCCTGTCATATTGATAGCATTCGTAGTTCGATTCCAATAAATCCGACCAAATCCCCCTGTAGCAATAACCACTGCTTTTGCTTTAATGGGATGAATGTCTCCCGTTTTGATGTCCATAGCAACAAGTCCGTTCAGCTTTTTATCTTCAACTGACAGAGATAAAAGAAACCACTCATTTAAGAATTCAACATTGTGTTTTAAGCACTGTTCGTACACGGCATGTAAAATAACATGGCCCGTTTTGTCGGCAGAATAGCAAGTCCTCGGACTAGAAGCACCCCCAAATGGTCGTTGCGCAATATTGCCATTTCCATCTCTTGAAAAGGGAACACCGTAATAATCCAGTTCAGTAATCATACTAGGCATATTTTTCGTAAAAAACTCAACCGCGTCTTGATCAGCTAAAAAGTCACTTCCTTTTACTGTATCTTTAAAATGCTGTTCTGTTGTATCAGAGGCATCTCGATAGCCCATTGCTGCATTAATGCCTCCTTGAGCAGCTCCCGTGTGAGAACGTGTTGGAAAGATTTTCGAAATACAGGCCACTCGTAAACTCTTATCTTCACTTGCAGAAAGGGCAGCCATCATCCCTGCTCCTCCTGCACCTACAATGACAACATCATACGTTAGCATTACATTTCACCTCATCCTCTTCGTCTTTATAACGCTCCACACCCATTTTGTATAGATCATTTCCATTGCAATCAACCGCAACGATACAAGGGTAACTTTCTACTTTCATCCGGCGAATTGCTTCAGGACCTAATTCAGGAAAGGCCACAATATCGACACTCTTAATCGTGTCTGCTATTAATGCTGCCGCTCCCCCAATTGCCGCAAAATAAACAGCTCCATGCTCTTTCATCGCTTCTATCACTTCTTTGCTTCTTGACCCTTTTCCGATCATCCCTCTTAGTCCTTGCGCTATGAGAGTAGGAGAGTAAGCATCCATTCGACCACTTGTAGTTGGTCCACAAGATCCAATAACCTTCCCTGGCTTAGCAGGAGTTGGTCCGGCATAATAAATGACTTGATCAACTAGATCAATAGGTAAGTCCTCCCCAGCTTGTAACGACTCTACTAAATTTTTGTGAGCAGCATCTCTAGCTGAATAGATGGTTCCAGTAATAGAAACGAGATCACCGGCTTGCAACTCTTTTACTTTTTCATATGTTAATGGCGTTGTGATTTGCTTCATTTCTGACATGTCATCTCCTCCTTACAAAATCACTTCTTTGTGACGTGCTGCATGACAATTTAATGTCACACAAACAGGCATCATCGCTATATGAGTTGGATATGTTTCAATATGAACAGCAAGAGCTGTTACTTTCCCCCCAAAGCCTTGAGGACCAATTCCTAACTTATTAATCTTTTTAAGTAATTCGTTTTCTAGCGCAGCGTATTCAGGATTTTGATTCGGTTGCCCCGCATGTCTAGCAAGAGCTTTCTTCGCAAGTAGAGTACATTGATCCATCGTTCCTCCAATCCCTACACCAACAATTACTGGTGGACAAGGATTCCCACCTGCTTGTGTAATGGTGTTTACGATAAAATCCTTTACTCCCTCCAATCCATCTGACGGTTTACACATTTTAACTGCACCCATATTTTCACTACCTGCTCCTTTAGGCAATACTTGAATTTTCAAATGATTGCCCGGTACGATTTCTGTATGAATGACAGCGGGTGTATTATCACCTGTATTTTTTCTGTTCAAAACAGGATCTGCTACGACTGATTTCCGTAAAAAACCATCCTCATACCCTTGGCGTACCCCTTCATTAATTGCTTCTATTAAACTACCTCCAACAATATGAACATCCTGACCAAGCTCTATAAGAATGACCGTCATTCCCGTATCTTGGCACATAGGAGCTTTCTCTTCCCTTGCCAACTTCACATTTTTTATAATTTTTTCTAAGCTATATTGACCAAACTGTGACTCTTCCTTTTCTAAAGCTTGATGTAGTAGAGCCTCCACATCTTCAGGCAAATCACAGGCTGCATTGATACAAAGAGCTCTCACAGATTGAGTTATAGATTCCGTCGAGATTTCTCTTACCTTTGTTTTATTTTCTGAAATAGTTGTCATATTCGTTTCCTCCCCATTGTTTTACCAAAGTCCTAACAACTTCCACCATAGTCCTCCAATTCCTAGCCACACAACAATATGAATAATGGAGATCACAAAACCTATGGACCACCACTTATTTTGTGATACATAACCCGTTCCAAAAAAGGCAGGCGCTGGTCCTGATCCATAGTGAGTTGTACAAGAGAACAAGTTACTGAAAAAAGCAAGCAACAAAGCTGACAGTAACGGTGGTGCTCCTACAGCGACTAATACAGCCAAAAAGGCACCATACATTGCACTTACATGAGCCGTGTTACTGGCAAAGAAATAGTGTGAATAGAAATAGACAATTGCTAATACGATTAATGCAACGATCCAAGACATCCCTGATACCGTACCTTCCATCAAACCACTGAACCAAGGAATCATGCCAAGACTGTTTAAGAACGTTGCCATCATAACTAACGCAGCAAACCAGACAAGTGTATCCCAAGCCCCTTGCTCATTTTTCACATCATCCCAAGTTAACACTTGTAATAATAAAAGAGCTCCAAGACCAATGAATGCCGTTGTTGTCGCATCAATACCCATATTCGGGCCAAAAATCCATAACGATAAAATCAAGAAAAATACTCCAACCATGTACCACTCTGATATCTTTAACGGACCCATATCTTTTAGTTTTTGTCTCGATAATTCAGCAGCCCCCGGTGTTTCTTTAATTTCCGGTGGATACAGTTTGTAAATGACAAGCGGAATGATAATTAAACTAATGAGACCTGGAACGGACGCCGCAATCATCCATCCTGTCCATGTAATCGTCTCTCCTGTAATTTCTGCTGTTAAACTCATCGCAAGTGGATTAGCGGCCATAGCGGTTAAAAACATAGCAGAGGTGACCATATCTCCTTGAAAAGCCACTTTTGTTAAAAAGGCTCCTACCTTGCGCTCCGTTCCATCACCAGCTCGTGAACCATATGTTTCAGATAGAGATCGAATAATGGGAAGAATGATTCCTCCAGCTCTTGCCGTATTAGACGGCATGGCAGGCGCTAACAACAAATCACTTAAAAGCAATGCGTATGATAGCCCTAACGTTTTCTTTCCAAATTTCATAACAAAGAAGTAAGCCACACGAGTTCCTAAGCCTGTTTTAATAAAGCCACGAGAAATAAAGAATGCTATAACAATTAGCCAAATAACACTATTACTAAAACCGCTTAAAGCTTCTCCCATCGTCAACGTCTGTGTTAGAACCGTTGCGGTTAACCCTAATATAGCAACGACTCCCATAGGTGCTGGTTTAATAATCAGACCAATAATGGTTGCAACGAATATGGCAAATAGCTGCCACGCTTCAGGCTCTAACCCAGCAGGAGGATTAATGTTCCAAATAATAACCCCAATCGCTACTGTTATTAGTAAGGGAATCATTTTCACTTCTCTTTTTTTCTTATTTTCTGGCGGGGTGAAATCTTTTGATTCGTGTTGCATGTTTTTAACTTTTGCTAAAGGTATTGCCATTTTTACTCACTCCTTTTTACCTTAATTTAATTTGTGAAATTATTCACAATTCGTATTAAAAAAAATTGCGATTTCTTTTGTTATTTTAAACTAGTAAACACACCATCAATTGTATTGGGTTGTTCACTTGTGAATAACTTCACATTCAATCTACTTTTAATATAAATGATCTTCTAGAAGATAAAAAGGTAATAAAAGTTATGCAAACGTTTTGTAACTTTAAAAAGCAACTTCCCTCTTTCATCACTTCAAACATTACAAAATGGAAGATTGTTATTTATTTACAAACAAAAAATTGCACCACCATTCTAATAAATGGGGTGCAGTTCAGTGAGAGGCTATTTTTATAAATATCCACTAATGCCGTCATCATTTCCAGTGACAATGTGTTTATAGACAGGTCTTCCTATCTTCCCATAAACAACCTCTGTTTTAATGATGTGAATTTCATTTAGAAACTGTAAATATTTACGTAGGGAAACTCTTGAAATACCTATGTCCATTGCCAACTCATCTGTGGAAAATGGTTTTACTTTTCTATTTTTTACGTTGGTCCAAACTAGACTAAGAGTGTTCCTTGTTAACCCCTTTGGTAGTTCGGCTATTTCGATTTTCTTAGAATGTTTTTGAAAAAATTGACTATCTAAATCCTTTTGATGAAATTTGTTTTTCAATTCAATCATATTTCGTTCAGTTCTATATTCACATAATGCTGTATAAAAACGATCAAATTCAAACGGTTTAATTAAATAATCAATAACCCCATACCTAAGCGCCTTTTTAATGCTTTCCGTGTCACAAGAAGCTGAAATCACAATAATATCAACTTCCACTTCTTTTCTACGAACCATATTTAACAAGTCCCAGCCGTTTTTTTGAGGCATATAAATATCTAATAAAATTAAATCAATTTCATTGCTTTTCACTATTTCAAATGCCTCTTCGACTGAGGCAACGATAGAATGAAGCTGATACCCTACTACTTTTTCTAAATATCGTCGATTAAATTCTGCTACCATCGGATCATCTTCAACAATTAAGACTTGTATCATATTTATCACTCCTGGATCGTGTATGGGATCTCCACTATAAATGTTGTACCTAGTCCCTCTTCAGAAATAACATCGATGTTTCCATCTAATTGACGAACACTTTGATGCACTAAATATAAACCGAATCCTCTTTTTTCACCTTTTGTACTAGTTTCCTTATCAAATATGACATTGAGTAGTTGTTCATCCATCCCTACTCCGGTATCTTGGACAGAGATATAGAGATAATGATCCTCATAGAAGGACGAAACCTTCAACTGCTTTCTTGTACAACTTTGCACAGCATCCAGTCCATTATCAATTAAGTTACCTAAAATGGTAATTAAGTCATGAGAAACATCCCTATTTTGGGGCAGCGGAATGATGAATTCTTCTTTAAAAACAAGCTCTGCTCCTCTTTCACGCGCATAGCTAACTTTCCCTAATAGAAAACCAGCTAAAACAGGGTCCTTCACATGCTTTGTAATAAAACGAATCTCATCTTGTAAAATATTCGTTGCCTTCTTCACATAAACAACTAGCTCGTTATAACGCTTCAGTTGTACCATTCCTAAAATAACGTGCATCTTGTTCATAAACTCGTGTGTTTGAGCCCGTAAAGCCTCTGTATACAACTTAAATCCCGTCAGTTCCTCAGCTAGCTTTTTCAACTCTGTTTTATCCCTAAATGTCGCAACCGCTCCAACAATATGATTGTCAACATAAAGAGGAACTTGATTCACAACAAGAGCGATGTTGGGTAATGATATTTCCTGGTCTAACGTAGAAATCCCATTCGTTAACACATGTTCCATTTCAGAAAATGGTATGATATGCGATAAGTTCATCCCGATATATTCTTGATTGCCTTTCGCTACTTTGTTAAACAACCTCTTCCCTTCACCATTAATTAACGTAATGTTTTGATTCACATCGACAGCTACGATTCCTTCTCTTGCATAATGAAGCATGGCACTTCGTTCTTCTAACAGCTTGGCTACTTGGGGTGGTTCCATGCCAAACAAAATGTTTTTTATTTTGTTTGATAGAAATACAGCTCCTAGTACTCCAATAAGTAAACTCAAAAACGTCCCAATAAAAAGAATAATCCGATTTTCATAAATGGCTGTCTCAACATCTTCTAATAAAAAACCTGCAACTGCCGCTCCGATTTGAACACCATTGTCATCAAAAATAGGGGTGAAGTACCTTAGCGAATATCCCAATGTTCCTTCAGCTATTGATAGACTTTCCACACCTTCAAAAACAATCTCTTCATCTCCTCCAACAAACTTCTCGCCTATCATTTCTGAAAGCGGATGAGTGATTCGAATTCGGTCCATATTTAAAATGACAATAAATAAGACATTTGTTGCTTCTCTCAGCTCTTCCACGTATTCCTGTAAATATGTTGTATCTTCATTATTGCTTAACGTTTGAATCACAACAGGAGAAAGTGCTACCATTTTTGAAATAGTTGACGCTTTTTCCTCGATATTTTGAATGGTTGCCTTTTCAATACTTTTACTCGTTAAAAAATTATTTACTAGCAAGGCTACTATGACCACAGTACAAGTAAGGAAGATAATCTTTGTCCTTAGGGGTACTTTTTTCACATTCATCTCTACACCTTCAAATTCTAATTTTGTACTACATTCCTTTCATTGTTTTTACATACAAATCAAAGAAACTAATGAAATTCATCTTAAGAAGTTCATCGTAATATAATAGCATTTGTACAAACAATGACTTATGATACAATATTGTCTATTACATGTGTATTTTGGGAAAAAATATAATACACAGAACAAACCAAGAAAGGGTGAATAACGTGGATCATAATTCGAACTTTATACGTAACATTATTAAAGAAGATCTAGAATCTGGTAAACGAAACCATGTCATTACTCGTTTCCCACCAGAACCTAATGGATATTTACATATTGGCCATGCCAAATCAATTGTCATAAACTTTGACTTAGCAGATGAGTTTAATGGCAAAACAAACTTACGCTTTGATGACACCAACCCATTAAAGGAAGACTCAGAGTATGTTCATGCTATTAAAGAAGATGTACAGTGGCTTGGATATGACTGGGATGGGTTATTTTTTGCTTCCGATTATTTTCAAGAGATGTATGAGCGAGCAGTTCTTCTTATTAACAAAGGGAAAGCGTATGTTGATGATCTTTCTCCAGATGAAATCCGCGAATACCGTGGTACATTAACGGAACCAGGAAAAGACAGCCCTTATCGCAATCGTTCTATTGAGGAAAATTTAGATTTGTTTGAACGTATGCGTAAAGGTGAATTTAATAATGGAGAAAAAGTGTTACGAGCAAAAATCGATATGAAATCGCCTAATATTAACATGCGTGACCCGGTCATTTACCGAATTTCTCATGCAACTCACCATAATACAGGCGACGAGTGGTGCATTTATCCGATGTACGCCTTTGCTCATCCATTAGAGGATGCTATCGAGGATGTGACACATTCTATTTGCACGACGGAGTTTGAAGATCAACGTCCTTTGTACAATTGGATCATTGAAGAATGTGAAACGTCGAGTGTTCCGAAACAATACGAATTTGGCCGTCTTAACATTACCAATGCTGTTATGAGTAAACGAAAATTGAAACAGTTAGTTGATGAAGGGTTCGTTGACGGGTGGGATGACCCGCGCATGCCGACGATCTCAGGGTTACGAAGACGAGGGTATACTCCTGAGGCCATTCGTGCTTTTGTTAGAGAAACAGGTGTATCGAAAGGATCTGGAACGGTAGATTCACAAATGCTTGATTACTTTGTACGAGAAGATTTGAAATTAAAAGCACCGCGGACAATGGGTATTCTTCGCCCACTAAAAGTGGTGATTACGAACTATCCAGAAGGCCAAGTAGAAATGCTTGATGCGGAAATTAATCCTGAAAATCCTGAAATGGGTACAAGGCAAATTCCGTTTTCAAGAGAAATTTACATTGAACAAGAAGATTTCATGGAAGATCCTCCAAAGAAATACTTCCGCCTCTTCCCTGGAAACGAAGTTCGTCTCAAACATGCTTATTTCATCAAATGTGAGGATGTTATTAAAGACGAAGAAGGAAATGTAGTTGAAATTCATTGTACGTATGATCCTGAGACCAAAAGCGGAAGTGGATTTACGGGTCGTAAAGTAAAAGGAACATTACATTGGGTTGAAGCAACACAAGCTGTTCCTGCTGAGTTTAGATTATATGAACCATTACTGAAAACAGATGATCCAGAAGAGTTAGAAGAAGAAGAAACAGATTCAGCTGTGGAAAAAACATTTCTTGATCAAGTAAACCCTAATTCTCTTGAGATATTACAAGGGTTTGTTGAACCAAATATGAAAGATGTTGCTACACAAGAAAAGTTTCAATTTTTTAGACATGGTTATTTCAATGTTGATCCTAAAGAAACAACGAAAGAAAACCTTGTTTTCAACTTAATTGTTTCGTTAAAAAGTTCGTTCAAACTATAATAATCAAAAAAAGAAGCTGGGACAAAAGAGTTTATTAATGAGAAATCGAACGCAACAATAGTTAATGCATGTAATCGCTCCGGAAATACACTTCGCTTTCCGCGAGCGGCTGTTGAGCCTCCTCGCGCTTACGCAATGTGTGGACTGCCGCTGTAATAATTCGTTCTCCGTTCGTCATGGCGAGATGTGTGTTTTGAACCCAAAGAAGGAAGAGTCCTCTCATCTATGTACTATCTAAATTATAAAATAAAAAGATAGTGAAATGTTTGTTGAAAATTAAACTTCAGACTAGACAAAAGGCCTTTGAGTTTCATTTCTCAAAGGCCTTTTTTACGCTACTTCTCCTATTATTTTCGATCGTTGAGAGTAGGAAATTTCTATCTTTCCTCTCAACAAAGCGGACGGGATGGGAGGGCCGACTCCTGCAGGAGGGAAGGGCAGGTTGAAATCCACCGGCGCAGCCGGTTAGTTCAACGCCCGCCTGCGGAAAGCGTGCCCCCCATCCCGGGAGCGGGTCGAAGCTCCTTTTCAAGTCCGAAATAAACGAGCACTTTTTCAGTGGCTTCCCTTTGATCCCGCAGGAGTATACGTATATTTCCTCCGCTAAGGTTGTGCATCGTTCGCATTCTCAGTTAAACCCTTTAATTAGTCCTAGCTTCTTCCTTTTTATAGACAGGTTGTCACTTATAGAAGCTCTGAAGCATATGTATTTAATTCTTTACTCATTTTTTCAATTTCATCAATGAATGATGAAATCTCTTGTGTTGATGAGGCTTGTTCGGTTCCAACTGCGACTACCTTTTCAATGGATAGGGATATCTCATCCATTGATTTTTGAATATTCATCAGTGTGTTCCGTATCTTCTCAGTCGAAGAAACCGTATTATGGGACAGTTTTCGTATTTCTTCAGCTACGACCTTAAAGCCCTTGCCCTTATCTCCCGCACGCGCAGCTTCAATGGACGCATTCAAACCTAAGATATTGGTTTGATCGGCAATTTTTTTGATGAAATTTAAAACTTCATCTGTATTTTTTACATATTCCGAAGCCTTCTGAGATTGATCAAGCAGTGTATCTGTTGCATCAGCTAACCCTTCTGCTCCTTCGGCAATCGTTGCCACACCTTCATTTGCTTGCGAAAGGGCAGCTACCATTGTCTCAGATATTCCTAACAAACGTTTTTCATTTTGCTCTTGAAGCTGAATCGCAATGGCACCCACAACGGTATTGCCTTCTAGTATAGGTGTTGCTAAACCCGTAAAAGGAAACCCAAAAAATTGTGCGTCCACTTCTGTTCTTATTTTCTTATTAAACGTAATGCATTCCGCTAACGGCTCTTCTGGATTGATTTTGCTCCCTGCTCTTATTCCTAAGTCAATTTTGCGTCCAGGGTAATAAGCTATCCATTCTTCACAATTGGTGAGCCCTATCGCAATATCAGGTAACATAGCTTGGATAACCGGAATCACCTGTTTATATGCTGATATGATACTCATCTCGCCACTATTTACATTTGCATTTGAGATTATCATGTTCATTTTCTTCTCCTCTACATACCATTCTATTTAACTAGTTCTTTTTAACTAGTATACATTGTACAATATACATATATAATTTGTACATGATTTGCATAAATAAAAAAGCAAAAAACCTTTGGTTCTTTGCCTTTTTTATAAAGTGTTTATGTTCCACAGAACGTTTGATAAGGTTGAGTTGTCGACTCAGGCAATGTAGAATACATTGCTTGTTCATCTGAGTGGGCATAAGGGTTAGCAAGAACGGCAAGCAGCTGATTCATTACACTATAGTCCTCATGTTCAACAGCAGCAGCCAATGCCTCTTCTACCCTGTGATTACGAGGAATAACAGCTGGATTAGACTGCTTCATTAAATCAATTGAAGCGTCCTTCGATTCTTGCTGTCGTTCTCTTCTTGCATGCCACCGTTTCTGCCAGTCAGCAAATTCCTCACTAGCAAATAGTTCGCCCTCCTGTTTGGAAAACGTTAATGCAAGAAATGTATTTGTATAGTCAGCATGATACTTATCCATCAGTTGAAGTAAATTTTCAATTAATTGTTCGTCTTGCTCTTCTTCATGAAAAATTCCAAGCTTTGCTCTCATGCCCGTAAGCCAGTGAATACGGAAATGATCTGCGAATCTAGAGATCTCATTTTGGGCCAATGTAACTGCCTCATCTTGATCCTCATGGATAAGCGCTAAGAGAGCTTCGGCAAACCTTGCTAAATTCCATGCCGCAATTTTAGGTTGATTTCCAAATGCATAACGACCTTGTCGATCAATGGAACTAAAAACGGTTTCTGGATCATATGTGTCCATAAAAGCACACGGTCCATAATCAATCGTTTCTCCACTAAGTGTCATATTGTCTGTGTTCATAACCCCGTGAATAAAGCCAACCTGCTGCCATTTCGCTATTAGCATCGCCTTTCTCTGAACAACTTGTTGTAAAAGGGTCAAATATCGATTTCCATCATCTTTAATATCAGGATAATGACGCTCAATCGTATAATCAGCCAATGTCTTTAGTTCCTCTACTGAACCCCACTTAGCTACGTATTGGAATGTGCCGAAACGAATATGACTCGCGGCAACCCGGGTTAAAACTGCTCCAGGAAGCTCTTTCTCCCGCATCACCGGCTCCCCTGTTGATACAACCGCTAAGCTTCTTGTCGTTGGTATACCTAGACCATGCATCGCTTCACTAATAATGTATTCACGTAGCATAGGTCCCACTGTTGCTCTCCCGTCTCCACCACGGGAGTATGGCGTTCTTCCTGAACCTTTTAGCTGAATATCAAATCGTTCACCTGAAGAAGTGATCTGCTCCCCAAGCAATACCGCTCTGCCATCACCTAACATCGTAAAATGTCCAAATTGATGTCCTGCATATGCTTGAGCTAGAGGCATTGCACCTTCAGGAAGCTGATTTCCTGCTTGTACCGCTACTCCTTCTTCACTCTTGAGAGTTTCCACATCCAATCCTAATGAAGCAGCCAAAGAATCGTTTAAAATAATCAACTTCGGTGAACGTACAGAAGTGGGTTCGGTGTTAGAAAAGAAGACTTCTGGCAGTCGTGCATAACTGTTGTCAAAATTCCAACCTACTTTTGTTTTGTTTTCCATGTTTACTCCCTTTCATCTATTTGACTTTTTATGTACTATATCATTTCGCTTCGTATAAATAACAGTAATGTGTTTATTGTCCACTTCGCCCTAGTTATTATACCTTCTCTTATTAGAGCCTCTTATAAAAAATAAAAAAGGATGTCCCTTCAAATTTGAAAGGTACATCCTTTTCGTTTTTCAACCTAACTCCTTCTCAAATTAAGTCGAACTTTTTATTTAGCTAATCCTTGACTCGTGATAGTTTCCGTCATTGCTTCTAATGCTTCATTCTCATCTTTACCTGACGTAGTGATTTTTATCTCAGCACCTTCTGGTATTCCTAGAGACATAACACCCATAATCGATTTAAGATTTACACTTTTTCCGTTATACTCTAGTTCAACTGCCGCCTCAAAATTTCCAGCTTCTTTAACTAAAACGGTCGCTGGACGTGCATGGATTCCTGTTTTATCAATGACGGTAAATGTTTTTTGTGGCATATTTACTCTCCTCTTTCCATGAATTTGTTTCAATCTTTTACTTTGTTAATGCCTTGTATCTCGCAACAACATTTTCTACTGTAAATCCATATTCCTCAAAGAGTTTACTTGCTGGAGCGGAGGCTCCAAAATGATCAATTGTTAGTTTGTCACCACGATCCCCAATATACTCTCTCCACCCAAGGGAAGCTCCTAATTCAATCGCTAAACGATTCGTTAAATGGCTTGGGAGAACGCTTCTGCGGTACTCAGCTGATTGCTGTTCAAAGCGATCCCAACTTGGCATACTTACAACAGAAACGAAAATCTTTTCCTTTTCTAATTCCTTTTGTGCGGCAATGGCAAGAGACACTTCAGAACCAGTTGCTAGAAGCAAACCTGTCGCTTCTTCTTTTGCTTGAGATACTACATAAGCTCCCTTTTTAACACCTTCATACACTGTTTCCTGATCGACGTCTAATGTTGGTAAGTCTTGACGCGTCAACACTAATGCTGTTGGGGTGTCCGTACTTTCAAGAGCTAATCTCCATGCAGCAACCGTTTCTTTCGCATCAGCTGGACGAATAACCGACAAGCCTGGCATAGCACGTAATGAAGCCAATTGTTCGATCGGTTCATGAGTTGGACCGTCTTCTCCAACCGCAACACTATCATGAGTAAATACATACGTTACAGGAAGCTTCATAAGAGCAGCGAGCCTTATAGCAGGTCGCAGGTAGTCAGAAAAGACAAAGAATGTAGCTCCGAAAACTTTCACTCCACCATGTAAAGCCATTCCATTTAACGCTGAACCCATGGCAAATTCGCGAACACCAAACCAAATATTTCTCGCTGAGTAACTGTCAATTCCGTAATTTTGTTCAGATGATATAAGAGTCTTATTTGAACCAGCCAAGTCAGCTGAACCACCAATTAACTGCGGAATAGCATTAGCTGCTGCATTTAACGTTTTTCCAGATGAAGCTCTTGTCGCTAACCCTTCAGTCGCTGAAAATTCTGGCAAGCTATCTTCCCACTCTTTAGGAAGAACTCCATTTACAGCTTCCTCAAACTTCCTTGCTAACTCTGGATGTGCTGTTTTATATTGTTCAAACAACTGATTCCATTCTGCCTCTTTTTTTGCTCCTTGTTCAGCTAGTTCATTAAAATGATTGGCTACTTCTTCTGGTACGTAAAATTCTTCTTCATAAGTCCAACCATATGCTTCTTTCGTTAGCTTTGTTTCTTCTAGACCAAGTGGGGCGCCATGTGATGCTGATTTCCCAGATTTACTTGGTGAACCAAAACCAATGGTCGTCTTAACTTCAATTAATGTTGGGCGCTCTGTATCTAATTTTGCTGCTTGAATAGCCTTATGTAGCTCATCGATATCATTTCCGTCTTCGACACGGATAACCTGCCAACCATATGCTTTAAAACGATTTTCTACACTTTCGGAAAAGGATAAGTGCAAATCACCATCTAGTGATATATCATTTGAATCGTACATAACAACTAAACGTCCTAATTTCAGGTGACCTGCTAAAGAGGCTGCTTCTGCAGAGATCCCTTCCATCAGATCTCCATCCCCACAAATGCTGTAAGTAAAATGATCCACAAGATTGAACTGATCTTGATTATACGTTTCTGCCATATGACGTTCAGCCATTGCCATACCAACAGCCATTGCAACCCCTTGTCCTAAAGGTCCTGTTGTGGCTTCTACTCCAGGTGTATGGCCATATTCAGGATGTCCAGGCGTTTTGCTCCCCCACTGGCGGAAGTTTTTCAAGTCATCAATGGAAACATCATACCCAAATAAATGTAAAAGACTATATAGAAGCATTGAACCATGGCCAGCAGATAACACAAAACGATCACGATTAAACCAATTCGGATTATATGGATTATGATTCATTTCTTTTGCCCATAACGTATAAGCCATCGGGGCTGCCCCCATCGGCATACCTGGATGACCAGAGTTTGCTTTTTCAATTGCATCTATGGATAGTGTTCGAATCGCATTCACTGCTAATTGAGAAACATTTTGATTGACTAAAGTACTCATGAATACCGCCCCTTTATTATTTTATTCATATAGACGATTCTTTTATTTGTTATAAGCAAACGAGGATTAAACTAGTAGATTAATCCCCCTTGCTATTGCTATCTTCTTTAATTCTCAAAAGAAAAATAGTACTAGAGTAAACATATGCTTACATTTTAGAATAGTAGTATCCGCATATTGAGTTATCGGAGATTAATTGGTTTCCGCTTCTTTTTTTCTTTTTCCAGAAAACAATTTATATACAGCAACTGCCACTACTAACGTATTAATGGGGAATTGATACTGTAAATAAAAATCGCTCAAAAACCTTCCATGTGGACCTAACGCATAATCTACAAATTGTTCTACCATATGATCACCCTATTTTCATATTTTTCTTATTGAAAAGTTTAGCTCACTATAATACAGTTTTAGTATGTGTATCGAGTAAGAAAGAGAATAACTTCTTGGCAGAGGGTCATTTTTCTTTTTTTACTCGTTTTTTTTTAGTTAAAAATTGCAAATACTTTCCAAATTACCCAGTTAATTAAGTTTCCACCTTGGTCAAGACTAGATACTAGATTTGTACCTTCTGGCAAATTAAATTGACCATTTACTGCCATTTCAGTATGAATAACTGCAATATCCGTTGCCATATATAACGTTAATGCAATTAGAATAGATCCTACAATTACAGAATGAACAATATTTCCTCTTGCAGCTCCAACGATAAAAGCTACGATAAATGGAATCGTTGCTAAGTCACCAAACGGTAATACATTGTTTCCTGGTAAAATAACAGCTAATAAAACTGTAATTGGTACTAAGATTAAAGCTGTTGAAATAACGGATGGATGTCCTATAGCTACAGCTGCATCTAACCCAATATAAATATCTTTTTGACCAAATTTTTTCTTTAAAAATTCACGAGCAGATTCAGAAACTGGTGTTAATCCTTCCATTAAAATCTTAACCATACGTGGCATTAGAACCATTACCCCAGCCATTGCCATCCCAATTTGAATTGTCTCTCCAAATGGATAGCCTGCTAATAGACCTAAACCAATACCTAAGAATAATCCCATAAAAATGGATTCTCCAAACACTCCAAATCGTCTTTGAATCGATTCAGGATCGGCGTTCCAATTTTTCACTACTGGTGTTTTTTGTAATAATTTCACTAATGGAATACCTAGTGGTGCATACGATACGGTACTACCCGTTGCAACAGATATACCTGGTAAATCAAAATAATCTCGTAACATCGGCGCAGTCCAGTCCGCAATTTTCAAACACGCAATTTGGAAAAGAACGGCTGCGATTAAACCTTGAATCATACTGCCTGAGATTGTGTAGACAATCGCACCTGTAAACGTAAAATGCCAGAAGTTCCAAATATCAACGTTCATCGTTCTTGTCGTATTTGTTGCTAGCATGATTACGTTCACTAATAATCCTAATGGAATAATGAATGCGGCAATTGGCGAAGCCCATGACATCGATGCAGCACCTGGCCACCCAACATCAATGACGTTTAACTCAATCCCAAATCGATCAACCATTCCATTTGCTGCAGGTCCTAGGTTACTAACTAGTAGATCTACAACAAGGAAAATCCCTACGAAGGCAACTCCAATTGTAATACCTGATCGGAAAGCCTTTCCAATCTTTTGTCCGAAAGCTAAACCTATTAAGAAGATTGCAACTGGCAAAATAACCGTTGGGCCTAGTGCCAAAAATGATTGTAAAAATTCAACCATACGATCCATAATCGGATTCCCCTTTACTTCATTTTTTCTCGATTCCTCATTTCAAAAGAAACTTTCGAACTCGGAATCGAGAATGTTGTTTTTCATTAGAAGACTCTCTATTTCTTCATCTTCTTCGTTATTTTTTAAGTTGCTCTAGAATTTCAGCTTTTGCTTCATCTAGACCGATTCCTGTTAAAAATGCTCTTGCATTAATTACTGGGAATGGATACTCTTTTTGAACAATCGTAGTGCTGACTAATAAATCAGCTGTATCGACATAACCACCAACTTCAGTGATTTTAATTTGTACTAAGTTCGCCGCAATGCCATTTTCTTTACACATAGATTCAATTGCATCATTTACGATTGTAGATGTTGCAATTCCAGCTCCACAAGCGATTAGAATTTGTTTCTTTTTCATCTTATTCACCTCCTTTCAATTGAAAGTTTAATAATTGTAAGAGAGAATCTTTTATCTTTGTTTTCGATTCCTCATGTGCTAACGAGTGCAAAACTTCATCATCTTGGAAGATTTGCATCAACCTTTGTAACAATTCTAACTGTGAATGACTTTCGTTCATGGCTAGCATAAAAACTAGTTTAACTGGTGTCGTTTCACTTTCTTCACCCATAATGACAAAATCAACTGGTTCCTTTAAGATAGCAACACTAATTGCCTTCTCGTTCACATGCTCTTTGTCTGTATGAGGAATAGCAACGGAATATCCTTTCGTTGGCAACCCGGTTGCAAAATTCTTTTCACGTTCTACAATTGCTTCGATGTAGCTTTCTTTCACAATTCCTTTTTCAAATAAATTTCCTGCCATTAAGCGGATTGCTTCTTCAGCACTAGTTGCTTCTACATCTTTCAAGATTAAATTTTCATCAAGTAACATTTTGGAAATCCTCCTAAGTTCATCTAGCCTTTTATCTAATTCGTTCATATCATTTTAATATGGAAAGAATGAGTGATAAAAATTGCTTCGATAATCGTTTCATGATTATTGACAGTCGTAGATGAAATCAACAATCCTTTTTTGATTATCTAGCAGGGTTTTTATCTCTTTTCTATAAATTAATAGTACCATCGAAAACCGCCTAAATGTATCCGTTTTCATCCCCATTCATTGATTGCGCTTTGTACAACATTGTGATGATCATTTTCTTAGTATATCTTTTACAAACCTAAAAAAAGACGGCTCAGCTTTACATGCTGAGGCCGTCCTTTCAGATACTAGTTTTAGCTGTCATTTCCTCGAAGAATACATTTCTTCTAAATATGTTCAAACTGCCAGATTGCCAATCACTATGGATCCAATTGACAACTTGACTTGCAAACTTCATAGCCAAAATTCGATCAAGGGCTGTTGGATTCTGTCCCATACATATAGCTTCATCTAGTTTGATTACTTTCCAGTCAAAGTCTAAAGTAGGCAGGATCGTATTTGGTAACTGTGAGGGCTCAATACGATCATCAAAAAACAAGAACGAAAATGTCTTACCACTCGAAAAGTCATTCCTTAACGCTTGTTCAAGTTGGATTTGATGTAATCTATTCCAGTTATAAGGAAGAAAGTATCCTTCAACAGCGAGAGAAAGTTCCTCTAACATTTCCGTTGGTACTTGACCTGGGAGTTGAACACCAAATAATCTTGGACTATCATATTTTAATGATTGAATCGTATCTCGAACTTTCAACGTATTTTCAATGATGGCGTTAATAGCAGTATCATACCCTAAAGAAATGTCCGAACCTTCAATGTCATTATGAATAGAGACAGGTACAAACAAAAAACGAGTCTCACTAATTTGCTTCGTAATTTCTTTTACAAAGTGATAGGAATTACCAGTACCAATCATAACAACTGCATCAAACCCTGAAAGAACTTGCTGAAATGCTAAGGTATTTCTTGATGGTATTGGCTTCAAAATTGGGTAATGATAGGCATCACACGCTTCTCTTAAATCTCTTACATGAAACTCATTTTTGAACCGGTCCATTTCTATTCCCATTACATTATAATCTTCGACTTCTGAAATAATAGCATGAACCATTTGATTAAGTCCTGAAGGAGAAACATCTAAATTTAGTAATCCTATTCTCGTCATCTTTTCCTCCTCAACGTAAAATAGTGTTTTCTTCGTATTCTACTAATTTATTCACTCGATTAAGATGACGTCCACCTTCGAACTCCGTTAAAAGCCATGCCTTTACAATTTCACTAGCAAGTCCTGGACCGATGACTCGCTCTCCCATCGCTAACACATTTGAATTATTATGAAGCCGAGTAGCTTTTGCACTAAATACATCATGCACAAGAGCACAGCGAATTCCTTTGACTTTGTTAGCTGCGATTGACATGCCAATGCCTGTTCCACAAATTAAAATGCCACGATCTACTTTGCCATCCCTAACCTGTTCTGCAACGGGAATTGCGTAATCAGGGTAATCTACAGACCCATTACAGTCACAGCCTAAGTCAACAAAATCAATTTGAAGCTCTTCCATAACCTTTTTTACTTCTTCTTTTAAAACAAGACCACCATGGTCACAGCTAATAGCTACTTTCATGTTCCTCACTCTTTCTAAAGTTAATTATGGCTAACTTTTTCTTTCCTGAGGATTATTGATTTCATCTACTACTTTATTTTATCACTATTACTTGCATGTTTTAATGCGCTTCCATCCCAGTTAATGTAAATAGTGTTGTGCGCCCTAGTGATGAAAAAAAACAACAAAAAAACACTCTATCTCAGTAGAGTGTTTTTAATATTATGAATATTGGCAAAACTATTAAGACTCAATGATTACTTTTATCTCATTTCCACCCATTACAGCCTCGAAACCTTGACGCCATTCATCTAAAGGAACCACCTTTGTAATCATCTTATCTACATCAATCTTTTGATCCTCTAATAGTTTCAAGGCCAGATGCCAAGAGCTAGGTTTTTGAGATCGTGTTCCAATGTAGTTAATTTCTCGTTGAACAATGGATTCTTGATCTAACGGGTTCATTTTATTAGCAAAGATTCCAACTTGAACGAATGTTCCTTTTTTCTTAACCAATGGTAACCCTTGGTTTAGAGCAGGTACAGCCCCAGAACACTCGAATACTTTGTCGACTCCGTATCCATCTGTGTGTTTCATAACAACTTCTGTAAGATCTTCTTCTAATACGTCAACAATGACATCTACACCTATCGACTTCGCTAATTCTAACCGTTCTTTATCTTTTGTAATACCTGCTAAAATGACAAACGCTCCTTGAGCTTTCGCTACTTGACATTGCAATAAACCAATTGGTCCTGGTCCGAAAACAAGTACTTTATCTTCTTTTTCAATTGTTGTTTTCTCTAATCCAGCGTGAACACAACATGCAAGTGGTTCTGCTAGAGCAGCCGCTTTTAGACTAATAGAATCAGCTAAAACATGAACACTCTCTTCTCTTGAAATAACAAACTCAGCCATACTTCCATTAACTTGAGTTCCGATTCCTTTTCGATTTGAACATAGATTATAATCTTTTTCTAGACAATATTCACATTCTCCGCAAGTTGTAAAAGTGGTTTCACTTGTCACGCGATCTCCTACTTTTACATTTTGTACATTAGGGCCAACTTCTGTCACAGTTCCAGAAAATTCATGTCCTAGTACAACAGGAGTTTTAGAATTTGCATATTCTCCTGTGAATGTATGAATATCTGTACCACAAATCCCTGTATAGGCTACCTTTATTTTCACTAAATCTCCTGTAACTTCTGGTTCGGTAATGGTTTCTAATGACATATTGTCATGACCTGGATTCAACTTCATTACTGCTTTCACTTGTACTTCACTCCTTGTTTGGGATTATCATTACTTTTCCGTAAGTTTCCTTACGATTGATCATTAAATCGAATGCTTTTTGAGTTTCTTCTAAAGGAAAACGGTGAGAAATCAATTCTTTTAGTTTGATTCGACCTTTTAAAATAAAATCTATGCTTTTTGTCCACTCTTCACCTGGAAATGGAGCAGAATAGCAGTTCCAAAATCCTTTTAACGTCAGTTCTTTTCTGAATATATTTTCAAAGGCTTGTTGAGAGAGAACAACATCTGAGTAGGCAATTCCCAAATAGCCAATTTTTCCTTTTTTGCGTGTTATTAACAAACATTGTTCTTGTGTAATTTTCGATCCTGCACATTCTAAAGCTACGTCAACACCTAAACCATTTGTATACTCATGAACCTTCTCATTTAAATTGTCTTGTAAAGGATTAATCGTTCTTTCACAGCCCATAGCCTTTGCTTCCGCTAACTTTTCATCAGAAATGTCGATGGCAATAATTTCTTTCACGCCAGCAATTTTCAACCATTGTATCGCTAACATTCCAATCGTCCCAACTCCAAATACTGCAGCTACATCTCCTAATCTAGGCTGAATATGTAATACCCCGTGTAATGCAACTGCGAGCGGCTCAATCATAGCGGCTTCCTCAAAATCCATGTTCCCAATGGGCAAGACGTTTGTTGCTTTCAAATTGACATACTCCGCAAACCCACCGTACGATTTCGATCCTACCATTCCATGGTCTTCACATAATGAGTACACACCACTTTTACAATATTCACAGGTGTAGCAAGGGAGAAAGGGAATAGCTACTACCCGATCCCCTACCTCAACATTTGCTACATCGCTTCCTTTCTCAACGACATAACCAGAAAATTCATGACCCATGATCGCAGGTAGCGGATACTTCCATTTGCTAACCATCTTGTGTGTGTCTGATCCGCAAATCCCTGCAGCCATCACTTTTATTTTCACTTCATCGTCCTGACACTCGACACTTTCCATGTCCTGATAAATAAAATGATTTTCAGAATGTAAAACAGCTGCCTTCATAAGCCCTCCTAAAGGTCATTATTTTCTTAACAATGTAAGAATTTCTTGATCTAACTCTTCCATTCCAACCCCTGTAATGTAAGAAGTAGCAACAATACTTGGGATCCTATATTTTGTTGGTAGAATGGTTGTTGAAATAATGAAACTTGCTCCATCTTGAAGGGAGGAAACTTCAGAAATCATACATTGAACTACTTGAGCTCTTACATTGTTTTCTTTTAATAGATTTTCTACACGGTTACAAACAATTGTAGATGTTGCGATACCTGCCCCACATGCAACCAGTACTGTTGGGATGTTCATTTCACTCTCTCCTTTTTAAGAAAAACAACTTATTTTACAGAGTTCGCGACAAGATTTACAAGTTCATTTGAGTTAGGAGCATGGAGCATCTCTTCTAACACATCATTCATTTCAGCTAATTTCATTAACTGTAACAAAGCATTTAAGTGTTGGTTTTTATCAATGGCTGCGATCACAACGACAAAGTGAACTTTTTCTTGATCTTTAAACGTGAGTCCGTCTTTGATCCTTAATATGCTCATCCCTACTTTATTGACTCCATCAATAGGGCGGGCGTGTGGAATAGCAATATTGAGTCGCAAAACAATGTTTGGTGTCATTTCTGAATACTGACTTTTCATGGCTTCCACATAGGTTTCCGTGATATTTCCTCTATCTAATAGCGGCTGAGAAGCTATCGATAATGCATCCTGCCAGTTTTCAACAGATTCTTCAAGAATTACCGTTTCAGGGATAATGAAATCCGTTAAGCCATAATCCTTTTTCTGCTTCGATTCACCAGAGAATTGAATAGAAAAATAATCCTGCAACGCCTTCTCTAACGCTATCTTATTCTCAATTTTTGCATGTTTATCAATGACGGATAGAAGCTGATCAATTTTCACGACAGATGAATTCAATCCAAAGATCGCTTGCATAACACGTTGGCGTAGTTGTGTTTTTTCAAAATCACTAATAAATTGGTCTACGATAAATAAGTGTTTCTCTGTTTGCAAAGCAACTGGCGAAAAAACAATATCAAATTCCAAATCTGTTTGTCGTTCAAACTCTCGAATGGAAAAGGCTTCATAAAAATAAAATTCTGGAAATAGATCACGTAGGGTATTTTCCATTAATCTTGAGATCGAAACACCGTTTGGACATACAACAGCAGCTCTTTTCTTAAAAGAAATCGTCTCTCCGCTATTAATAAGATGTCCACCAATGAAGATCGTGATAAACATAATTTCACTTTCTGGAACAGGACTCCCAATGTAGTCTTCAAACGGTTTTATTGAATCTTTCACAATGAAATGAATCGCCTCAAATTCTTCACTAACCTTCTCGAGAATGGAATAATTAGTCGTTAACGAATATTTAATTCGATAATAGGCGGGTTTCATATGCAAAACTAATCTTTCTAACAACGCCTCTTTTTCTTTAAAAAGAATACATGCTTTTTTCTCAAATAGTTCTAAACTAGATTTCAAAGATTCCTTTAGTTGCGGCAATTCCGTTTCAGTCAAAAATTGTGAACTAAGTACATTTGATGTAAGGAGCTGCAACGTGATAAATAGTCGCTCTTCCTTAGGAATATCTTTTATATCTTGAATTAAGATTTCAGCTGCTTCAAATTCTTTTGTATCCGACAACTCATCGTAATCAATATGGTATGAGCCTGTGAGTAAGTTGCCTTTTTTAATTCTTTTTAGAAGGGCCGCTATAATGTAAGGGAGAATCTTAATTCGTTCATCAATAAACTTAAGGTTTAAACGATTTTCTACTTCTTCCATTTGCGTTTTTAGCTTTTCAATATCGGCTACAGATATGTTCGCAAGTTTCTGAATGTAGCTTTCACCTTTATAAATCTCATAAACTTTTCTCAAAACATCAATAAATAATCTTCGCTTATCCCATTCACTGCCACTTACTTCGTAACCGTGCATTCTTGAATAGACAATCTCTAATTTGTACTCGCTTACAATAGTATGAGAAAGTTTCATATCTCTTAAAATCGTGTTTTTACTCACTTGTAAGGCACTAGAGAAGTGAACGAGTGATAATTCTTCTTCACCACTTAATAACATTAAAATAATAAATTCAGCCCGCTCTTTTTCAGATGGGATATACGTCGCAGAGGAAGAATCATTTGTTTTTTCTGCAAATAAATCTATTAAAACGGAATTCACGATGAATTTGCCACCGTTTGTACGAGATATAACTGGGTAATTCTTTTCTTTTAACCAATCATTGATTTTTGTAAAGCTATAGCTAATTTGTCTTCGGGACAATTGAAACTTATTCTCCAAATCCTTATTGGAAATATCCGGATTCGCAACTACTTCTTTTAATATTAAGTTGCTTCTTTCATCTAGATACATAAGCTGCTCCCCCTTACTTAAGTTTATATTAACAGCAAATTGACATTAGTTGATTACGCTTTCATACACATTTATTGTCTGCCTTTTGTGCAACTTGATGTTTTACTAGTTATAAACAACCTATAAACATAATCCTAAGCAAAGAAGAATGAAGAAACCACAAATAGAAAATACGGTTTTGTTCGTTCATTGTTGCCAATATTAAATTACGAGCTAAATCTTCCCGGCAACTGTATTCCCATAGTCCCTAAGGACACCACGTGCATCAGTGTAAAAACAAAAATAGCGTACTAAATCATTACGACTTAGTACGCTATTTTGGTTAGACTCTGACACATATTTGCTTAATTCTTTGCTCATCTTATCAACTTTTGTCAATGAAAGAGGAGATTTCTTGGGTTCAATGACGCTTGTTCTGTACCAACAGCAACAACTTTCTATACGTTTGGACATCTCATCCATTGATTTCGAGATACTCGTATCTTCAAAATACAATACATCTTTAGATTATTTATTTTTAAATACTAAGCCTTCTTCTTCTAATAAAGTTCTCATAATAGGTAAGGAAGCTGGTCCAATGCCATGAATTTTCAATATTTCTTTTTCCGTATACTTTGATAGTTCCTGCAAAGTGTCAATTCCTTCATGAACTAGTGCATTTCTTGCAGGTGAACTTAGTTTCGAAAGGAATCCACTAGAAGGCTTCCTCTCTTTATCACAAATAGGGCAACTTGGACACTCACTACTTTTGTAGTATGTATGTCCCTTTTCACAAATCCTTGCTTTTTCTGCTGTCAAAATAATTCCTCCTTCATTTTTTTACCAATGACATAGTTTTTATACCTTTTTTTAGAGGGGTTCAACTTCATGGAATTGAACTATAACTCTCTCTCATTCGGCTCATATCCGCTTTTGGTGATAAACCAAACATGCGAGAATACTCTCGACTAAATTGCGATTGACTTTCATAGCCCACCCTAAATGCGACATCAGCTACATCCGATGACTCTGCTACTAGCAAACGTCGCGCTTCCTGCAATCTCAATTGTTTTTGAAACTGAATCGGGCTCATAGCTGTTATTTCTTTAAAATGCCGATGAAGCGAAGCCCCGCTCATATTCGCTATTTCCGCTAGATCCTCTACTCGAAAAGACGTTTCATAGTTCTGAATGATATGATCGATTACGTTTCTAATTCGGAGGGCATTGCTACCTTCTAACGCAATTTGCTCCAGTGCTTCCCCGCGCGGACCTTGTAACACCCAATAAAGTATTTCTTTCTTAAATAAAGGAGCTAGTATTGAAATATGTTTCGGAACATCTAACAGACTAACTAATCTAATTACTGCATCCAACAATGATGGCTCTACTTCACTAATAAACATCGCTCGTTTCGCATTTTTTCTTTGGACAGGTTGAATATCCTTATCATGTAAAACCTCTAATACTTCGCTTGGTGTGAATTCCAGTTTAAGTGCCAAGTATGGAGAGTCGAATGAAGCTTTGATCACTTGCCCTGTGACCGGTAAATCAACGGCCGCCACAATGTAATGACCAGGGCCATACCTAAAGCATTCCTCTCCTAACCACACCTCTTTCTCTCCTTGGATGATTATGCAAAAAGAAGGCTCGTTCACTCTAGAGATGGGTTCAGTAATAATGGATTCACGGATAAGAAATAATGACGGAATAGAGGTGGGATGAACACCATCTTGCCCTGTATAACGCTCAATAAGTTTGCCCAGTTCATGCTGATTATCGATTTTCTTAGACATCTCTTTTTCTCCTTATTCTTTTCATTATCGATGGTTTCATTTTACTTAATAATCTCTAAGCGTGAAAGGTCTTTGATAGGATTAGGCAAAAATTTGATACGAATGGGATAAGGGTTTATTAAATCTTTGTGTCATACTGAATCTGGGTATAACCAACAACTTTGCTAATAATGAGAGTGAGGAATCATAAATGGAGTATGTGAAACTAGGTAATACTGGATTGGATGTCTCTAGATTTTGTCTTGGCTGCATGAGTTTTGGTGAAGCAGAAAAATGGATACATCAATGGGTTCTTAATGAAGAGCAAAGTCGCTCTATTATCAGAAAAGCTCTTGATCTTGGTATCAATTTTTTTGATACAGCAAACGTGTATTCAATGGGAACGAGCGAAGAATTCCTTGGACGGGCTCTAAAAGATTATGCCAGTCGAGATGAAGTTGTACTTGCAACTAAGGTTCACGGTCGCATGCATGAAGGCCCTAATGGCGCGGGGCTTTCTCGAAAAGCCATTATGAGTCAAATCGATAAGAGTTTGAAAAGACTGGGAACGGATTATGTAGATCTTTATATTATCCATCGCTGGGATTACCATACGCCTATTGAAGAAACGATGGAAGCATTGCATGATGTAGTGAAGGCTGGAAAGGCAAGATATATTGGTGCTTCAGCTATGTACGCATGGCAGTTTCAAAAAGCATTACATGTAGCAAAGAGCAATGGATGGACTCGCTTTGTGTCGATGCAGAATCATTACAACCTCATCTACCGTGAAGAAGAGAGGGAAATGCTTCCTCTTTGTAAGGAAGAAAAAATCGGTGTGACTCCATACAGCCCGCTTGCATCAGGAAGATTGACTCGTGATTGGTCGGAAACCACGCATCGTTCCGAGACGGACCAAATCCAAAAATCAAAATATGATACGACTGCCGATGCAGACCGATTAGTTGTAGATCGGGTTGCAGCACTTGCAGAGAGACATGGTGTTCCCCGCATCCATGTTGCACTTGCTTGGTTATTGCGGCAAGAAACAGTAACAGCCCCTATTATTGGTGCTACGAAACTATCCCATATCGAAGATGCCATCGGTGCTTCAGCGGTTAACCTAACAGCTGAAGAAATTGCATTTCTAGAAGAACCATATATACCACATCAAATAGTTGGGCATAAATAAACCTTTGATTAAAAAAACGCCTTTTTCTAAATTAAATTTGTGACAATAATCAATAACTTAAACACTTTTGGTACACACTTTAAAAAGTGTTCATTGCAATATGACAATTATGGGTTATCCTTAGTAAACACCACCGCAGCAACCAGAGCTACGTTTGATGCATATGAAATCTTTCCTATAAAGGAGAGGAAATAATGAATGATACGACTCACAATCTCCAAATAGGTGAATTAATAGCTATTTCTAAGTTTTTCGAAATAAATTCTTATCGAATGCTGACCTTACTAGATAAAGGGGTAATGGAAGTATTCAAAGATAAGGAAGCTTTCTATGAAAAACATGGAGTGAAAGAAACTTATCCCGAATTTGAATGGTGCGAGTTGAATAATGGAAAGATCTTTACTAAATTAAAATTAGATAGGGAATAGAACCTTGTGATACCCTTTAACTGACTATTGAAGTAAGGATCATTCCTGAACGAACACTGGGAATTTCCCCTTACTTCAGTATGATTACAATTTTTGATGATTAAAAACAGATGTAGATCCGCTACTGTTAGTTAAAGATGTTATATGACTTTTATCATTTCTACTCTGTTACCAAATGGGTCTCTAAATTCAAAACGTTCGTAATTTGGAATTGGAACGGAGTCTAATATTTTTATATTGTTCTTTTCTAATACTTCTTTCCAGTAAGAAACATCTTCTACTTGATAGGCTAAATGTGCTTTCGTTGTTTCCCTATTGAAGCCCTCTTCTGTACCTACATGAACCTCTTTGTCTCCGACTTGTAACCAGAATCCCCCTCTCCCTTTAAGAGAATCAGGCTTTTCAATTTCTGTTAATCCTAATACATGACAGTAAAAATCTTTACCTTGTTCTTCCGCTCCTTTTGGGATCGTAATCTGAGCGTGATGTAATCCGATAATCATTAAGGTGTCCTCCTCTATAGCCTACTCTTTTTACTACAATATACATTCAAAATTATTGTATTTAATACTATGGTAACGATGAGAAGAACGGCTGAGGCAAATGCTACAGCATACATGGTGTCCATAAGCGCACTCCAATCCTCAACCATTACAAGGTGGTATGTATAAAAAATTTGGAAACACAGCGAAATCGCACAAGCAGTGAAACTAACAAAAGACAAGGTTACCCAATTTTGATTAGCCTGTTTCTTATTTTTTGTTAAACTAATAAAAGGAAGGATCCAAGCAACTAATCCAAGTAGGAGGCTACCTACATTAAGCCAACCAGCGTCAATCATACCCATTCATCCTTTGCTTTTTTCTACGTTCTAGAACTCTTTTACTCTTTAATCGAAAAGCTTTAGTTAACATCTACCCTGCAGTTGAATTACATTTTAACTATTGATTATATTTACTTGCAATATAAAATTTGTCATCTATTTCATATGCAATAAAACCAATTTACCAGAAGAGACCTCTCTCCCTTTTATTCGATATAGTCTCGTACCTTGAGCAATTCCTTTAGCCTCTCCACTTTCCTCTGCTGTACCTCCTACCACTTCTGAAATTATCCCAATCTCTTCTATAATCTCTTCATCTGAAATAGGTTCATATGTCGCAATATATAGAATATCGTTCCAGATGAAATGGGGAGCATCTATCTGGTTATTACAACCTGATAGAACTAATATGATGACTATCCCTAATAAGCTAAGTAAATGATTCAACTTTACCAATTCCGCCTCTCAGATTATAATACCTCTTCAGTTTAACATTCATTACCAATTCATTAACATAGGAATAAGCATCCCTTTTTAAAGGAATGCTCCTGTTTGTTCGTAACAAATTTTCTAACTTTACTCAAAAATATATGTAATTAGTCCATAAATCTATTCCGTTAGTAAACTCAGTTTCATCTCTAGTAGGAACGCTCTCAATAGATATTTACGCAATAAAATTTGTATAGAACCACAAAACCACTTTGTAGGCAAACCAAGCAAAGTAAATTCCGTATGTAACCATTCCAGCAAATTTTAAATACTTGTTGTGTACTTGTTCAACCCCAGATTTAGCTATCAATGCCAATGCTAATAGCGCAAAGAGAAAAGACGCACCTTCTGTAACAAGTGTCATAAGTGCTGCGCCAACTGATAGCAAATAAAAAGTTATGCGTGCACTCTCAGGTTTACTCTCAATACTCAACTCTTTCAAAGCTTATTAACACTCCCTTCATTATCTCTTCTTCAAATAACCACTTTTTTATTTTAACATTCATTTCCTTTCACATGGCTTAAAGAAAAAGGCGCCCCCGCTTTATTGCAGGAACGCACTCTCTCGTAAAAATCCTATATATATAAAACTAGGTGAAGAAAGTTTATATCCCCCCACCTAGTTTATTCATATTTGCAATATGTAATGAAGTATGAAACTATCTAATCGACATTTTAATGTGGCGCACCCTAGAGGATTCGAACCTCCGACCGACGGCTTAGAAGGCCGTTGCTCTATCCAGCTGAGCTAAGGGCGCATAAAAATGGTGCGGGTGAAGGGAGTCGAACCCCCACGTCATAAGACACTAGATCCTAAGTCTAGCGCGTCTGCCAATTCCGCCACACCCGCAAAGTATCTGGTGAGCCATGAAGGACTCGAACCTTCGACCCTCTGATTAAAAGTCAGATGCTCTACCAACTGAGCTAATGGCTCTTGCTGTTTATTCAAATGAAGTAACTCATGATGATTACGGACGATGTGTCGCTTCGTTCGTATACCTGTTCTTTCCTCTACTAGTCAAGCTTTGTTGCTACTTGCGTCAGAACAACTCGTAGCATTTCAAGAAGCTTTGCTCGTAACTGAGCTAATGGCTCTTGCTGTTTATTCAAATGAAGTAACTCATGATGATTACGGACGATGTGTCGCTTCGTTCGTATACCTGTTCTTTCCTCTACTAGTCAAGCTTTGTTGCTACTTGCGTCAG